>JANMQT010000186.1:0-3638 GCA_031370675.1 Verrucomicrobiota bacterium | reverse complement strand
ATCAACACGGGCACGCTCTACAACTAAAAGTCGATGGCTGGCAGCGAACGCAAACCCTTCCTCCTGCGCGTGCCGCCGGATCTCTGGAACGACCTCGAAAAATGGGCCGCCGACGAATTGCGCAGCGTCAACGGACAAATCGAGTACCTCCTGCGCGAGGCCGTCGTGAAGCGGAAGGCAGTCGGGAAGAAACGGACCAGCGACTCGTGACGGAAACGGAGACGCCGCCGGCTACTTCGAACGTCCCGGCCGTTTAGCCGGCGAGCTTGCGGGCTGGCGGGATTTCTCCCGTGGGGCCGGCACGGCGCGCATGATGGCTTCAACGGGATATTGATTGCCGGAGTCCACGTAGTTCTCGCCGAGCCTGCTGGGCCAGCGATTGAGCACCTGCACCTCGGTCGTGACCACGTTGGTGGCCTGCAGGATCACGTAACCCTCGACCACGTATTCCTGCATCAGCTTGCCGTTCACCTCCCCAAAATCAATCGTATGTGACAGGTCGAAAAATCGGACGGCGATTTTGAAATTATTGACCTTGGTCCGATTGAGGCCGGGGTTGTCGATCAGTTCCAACTTGGCGTCGAGTCTCGTCTTTTTCGCGTTCCAAGGGACGCGCAGAATGCCGCCGTAGGTCAACGGGACGCCCTCCAGGGATTCGGAAAGCTCAACGGCAACATTCACTCTTTCATCCTAGCAAGGCGGATCTGAAAACGAAACCCGTATTGTTTAATTGCCCAAAAACGCGTAAAGCCAACGGAATGATCCGCTGGTTCCTGGTCGCGAGCCTTTTGTTCGTAGCCGGCCGTCTACCCGCCCAAAGGACGTGGCAAACGGCCGCCAGCGGCGTGATGTCGAACCTGAATGCGGTCACAAATGGCAACGGCCTGTGGGTTGCGGTCGGCGATAATGGGGTCATCACGACGTCACCCGACGGAATGCTCTGGACGCCCCGGGGAAGCGGTACCTCCGAAAACCTGCTGGCCGTCGCCTATGGCGCCGGGCGGTTCGTCGCGACGCGGCCGAACCGAACGTCTCCAATGCTCACATCGGCCGATGGCATCAACTGGTTGCCGGGGAGCGTGCTCGATGCGAACGGTCTCCCGGCGTCAACTTCTGCCTACAACGCGATTGCCTTTGGGGGAGGTCGATTCCTCGCGGCAGGAGACAACTTGCAGAACCTGATCGTTTCAACGGACGGCCAGACCTTCCGAATCCTGAGCGTGTCCTTGCCTGTGATCCCAGATCCTCCCTCAATCATTCCCAGCACTTCAATCACTTGCCTTGCGTATCGTCAGGGCAGGTTTCTCGCTTTGACCAATCTGGGTATCGTCTTGCAGAACACGGATGGCTCGCGCTGGGAATGGCTGTTTTCAGGGTGGTACGAGCAATCATTTGTCGCGGTCACGGGAAATGAAGTTGGAGAAATTTTGGCGGTCGGTCCCGTTTCGTTCCAGTACCGCCCGGCAAACTTTTCGACGATCGGGCCGGTGTTCCCCGGGTCGGGCGGCAATCCCCGAGTCCGCACACCTGCGAATGTGCGAGCCGCCACATTTTCGGGCGTATGTTCCGGACCGGATGGATTTCTGGCCGTGGACACTGCGGGTGCCATCCTGACGCTTGGTCGCGATTTCTGGCGCACTCGCGCCAACTTTGGCGGAGTCGGAGTCGGATTCCGCAGCGTGGCCTACGACGGCTTCTCTCAGTTCGTCGCCGTAGGCACCGCTACCGCGACCCATTCTGCGATCATCGCGGCATCGCCGTTGGATTCCTTCCGACCGCCGACGTATCGGATAGAACAAATCGGACCATTGCCGGGCACGCCGCCGCGCACAGGTTGGGCCGCCTACGCCATTAACAACTCCGGCCAGGTCACGGGTGGAGCGGCTCCATATTATTATGAGGGCCGGCCGTTTCTATATTCGAATGGAGTATTGAGCGATCTCGGGTGGACGGGCTGGGGGTGGGGCACAGCCATCAACCCCGCCGGTCAGGTGGTGGGAAATATTGGAAACTATTCCGGCCACTCCGCCAATGTGTTTCCAGGACGGAATTATCCATTTCTGGCGGTAGATCCGGCTGGAAGCATCACGATATCGACAGCGAGCGGTATCAATTCGGCCGCGATCATGGTGGGCGGCTTCAGCCGTGCGGATCCACCCACGCATGCCTACTCCCTCGAGCTTTCGACCGGGCGAATGACAGACCTTGGGGCAATAGCGGGGTTCCGCCGAAGTTACGCCACCGCCATTAATGATCGCGGCGACATCATCGGGGTTGCGGACCTTCAATTATCGAACGGAGACATTTCATATCCACAAGGATTTCTCTATGCAAATCAGGTCATGTCGATCTTGCCGTCCTTGGGTGGCGCCACGACCTATCCATACGCCGTTAATGCCTCGGGTGCAGTAACGGGAAGCTCCGCGACCTTCGACCATCCAACGGCTGCCTTCCCGCTTTCCGCCTTCCGTTATCAAGCGGGCACCACGAGTAATTTAGACAATATCAACTGTGACTACAGCTATGGGCTCGCCATCAATGCGCGCGGCGATGTGGTAGGTGAATTTGGAATGTCCCAGCCACAACACGGTGCCTTTCTCTACACGAACGGCGACATGTTCAACCTGGCAGATCTGCTCGGCGTCAGTGGAACTGGCTGGCGGCTTGCTGCGGCCACCGGGATCAATGACGCCGGCCAAATCGTTGGCTACGCCACGAACGGGGCAAACCCCTATTTGTGCGCATTCCTCGCCACGCCGACGGTGGAAAGCCCGCTCACCGCAACAACACTCATCAATATTTCGTCACGCCTGCATGTTGGCACCGGCGAAAACGTGGGCATTGCCGGATTCTCCATTAAGGGCGGCTCCAAGAAAATTCTCATCCGTGCGATCGGGCCAAGCCTCGCAAATTCCGCGGTGGCGGATCCGGTCGCCAATCCGTTAATTCAACTGCTCGATGCGAATGGAGTGCTTCTCCAGGAGAATGACAATTGGAAATCTGTCCAACAGGCCGAGATAGAAGCGACAGGCCTAGCGCCCCGGTCAGAGTTGGAAAGTGCCATCGTGGTCACGCTTGTCGAGGGGAATTACACCGCGATCGTACGTGGTGTGGCAGGGACGACGGGCGTCGCCGTGGTGGAAGTCTACGACCTCGATCCAACGGGCGCGGCCCGGCTGCAAAATATTTCAACGCGGGCGCAAGTCTTGACCGGCGACAACGTGTTGATCGCCGGATTTGTCATCGCGGGAAACAGAGACAAACGTGTGGTAGTTCGCGCTATTGGGCCCGACCTCGCGAGCGCTGGCATCGTCGGGCCGCTGCCAAACCCCGTCATGGAGATTTACGATGCCAGTGGAACCAAGATTTTCGAGAACGATGATTGGTACAGCGGCCCCGGAAATGAAGTCTCTGCTGCCGGGCTGGCACCAAACAACCCGCTTGATAGCGCATCTGGCTATACGCTTGGATCGGGTGCTTACACAGTCATCGTCCGGGGGGTCGGGAATACCACCGGAGTCGGGGTGGTCGAGGTATACGAGATACCTTGAGGACCGATTGCCCCCATGGCTTGAAGAAATTGTCGATGTCGACCCTCACGCCGATCTGAAATTCGGCGTTATCAGCCCGCGCCCCAG
>JANMQT010000159.1:0-10148 GCA_031370675.1 Verrucomicrobiota bacterium | reverse complement strand
GCGGCAATCCGCGCCGGGGTCTCACTCCAGCCTGTGATCCATTCCTCCGGCGGGAATCGCTCGGCAATCAGGTCACCCGCCGCGTCGAATTGCACCACCCGCGGCGTGACCAGCCGCCAGGTCTTCGACTTCGCATCGTAGCTCGCCTCGGGGGCGGCGTACTTCGCCACGATGTTGCCGTCGGGATCCTGCTGGGTCACCTGCACGCCCACGAATGGCGACCCACCGCGCCGCGACAACCGCTGCACGTACCACAGCCGGCCGTCGCGGGTGTTCGCGTAAAGGTGCCCCAGCGCGTACTCGTAGCGCTCCAGCTTCAGACGGCCGTCTCCGTCGCGCGAATTCGTCAGCTCGGCCACGATCCGGCCCTTCGCGCCTTCCGCCTGCGGCGCGAGCTCGTAATTCAACGCGATACCCACCCCCGTGAGCACCAGCCCGCTGAGGAGAAACGGCGTGACGATGCGCGCGAAGCTCACGCCCGCCCCCGACACCGCCAGCAGCTCGTTGGCCTGCGAAAGCCGAATCAGCGAGTAGAGCAGTGCGAGCAGCGCGCAGATCGGCAGCATTTGCACGAGCACGGAGGGAAGCTGGCCCCAGTAAAGACGCGCGAGTTGCGACGCCGAAACGCGGGCCTCGAGGAAGTCGTTGAGATAATTTGCCAGGTCTGCCACCAGCCAGATCGCCAGCATCGCCAGCAGCAGGTAGCTGAATGGCAGCAGAAAACTCTTCAGCAGATATCGGTCGAGAAGTCGCAAGGTCGCGCAGGAAGGAACTGTCCGCCGGGGCAATGACCCGCAATGAACGCGAAAATGCCCCGCGCTGAAATCACAATCTTTGGGTTCCATCCCCGATTTCCGACGCGGCGCCTTTCGGAGGTCCCGCGAACGTGCTTGTTTGCCTGCCCCGCCGCCTCACACCGATGATCGCCCTTCGCCAACAGATGAACGACCAGTTCACCGACCAGGTGCGCGATTTTTTTGGCGAGGGCGGGACCATGTCGCGCGCGCGAAATTTCGAGTTTCGCGAGGGTCAGCAGCAAATGGCGGTCGGGGTCGCCGAAGCGCTCGCCGGCGGCCGGCATCTCGTCTGCGAGGCCGCCACCGGCGTGGGAAAATCCCTCGCCTACCTGGCGCCGGCAATCCTGCACGCCCTCACCACCGGCGGCAAAGCCATCGTGTCGACCCACACGATCAACCTGCAGGAGCAGTTGATGGACAAGGACATCCCGATCCTGACCAAGCTGCTGCCGGTCGAATTCGAGTCCGCGCTCGCCAAGGGCCGGCACAACTACGTCTGCCTCCGGCGACTCTCGCGCGCCACGCACGCCGGCGAAGACTTGTTCACCAGCTCGGCGCAGGCCGAACTGGCCCGCATCCGCACGTGGGCGGCGACGACGCGGGATGGCACGCTGAGTGATCTCCCCTTCGCCCCCGAACCCGCCGTCTGGGGCGAGGTGTGCAGCGAGCCACACCTTTGCACCCCGAAGACCTGCCCCCCGGACTCCGGCTGCTTCTACCAGGCCGCGCGCCGGAAGCTGCAAAGCGCGCACGTCATCGTGATGAATCACCCGCTGTTCTTCCTCCTGCTCGGCGGCTTGGAGGAAATCGAGAGTCGGGAATCGGGCTACATCTTTCCGAACGACTTCGTCATCTTTGATGAGGCCCACACCGTCGAAGAGGTCGCCGCCCGCCACATCGGCCTGACCGTTTCGCAAACCGCCCTCCGCTCGCAATTACAGCGCCTTTACCACCCGCGAACGCGCAAGGGCCTGCTGACCGTGCTGCGCGAGGGCGAGGCCGTGAAGCTCGTGACCGAAACCGTCGCGGAGGTCGACAATTTCTTTAACACCGTCGCCGCCAAGGCGGACTTTGCCCGCGGTCGGGAATTGCGCGTGCGCCGGCCTGAACTGGCGGGCGATTCGGTTTCCCGGCCACTCCTCGCGCTCGAGGAGGCGCTCGGGCTCCTTGCGCGCCGCCTCGACGAGGATGACATCTCGCGCGCGGAGCTGCTTGATCACGTTCGCCGGCTCGCCGCGGCCCGCGCCGGGGTGCGCACCTTTCTCGACCAATCGGAGGACGACAGCGTGTACTGGCTCGAGAAGACCGGCTATCGCGGCGAGTCAATCAGCCTCAACGCGGCCCCGATTGATCTGGCCGAGCGTCTGCGGCGCCTGCTCTTTCGTCCCGAACATTCCGTCGTGATGACCAGCGCCACGCTTTCGGTCGGGGGCGAGGATCTGGCCTATTTCCGGCGGCGCATTGGCGCCGACACGGAGGAAGTCGATGCGCTCCAGGTCGGGAGCCCTTTCGATTTCGCCCGCCAGATGAAGCTGTATCTGACGCGGCGTCTGCCGGATCCGCGCGAGCCCGGCTACGATGACGCGCTGGAGGAAATGATCGCGCACTTCCTCGACCTTTCCGGCGGGCGCGCCTTCGTGCTCTTCACCAGTCACAAGACCCTGCAGGCCCTCGCCGGGCGGATGGAAAAATTTATTGCGAAGCGACACTGGCGCCTGCTCGTGCAGGGCGCCGGGATGTCGCGCAAACAGCTGCTCGCGGAGTTTCGCAAAACCGACGAGGCGCCCGCCGTGCTGTTTGGCGCGGAGAGTTTCTGGGGTGGAGTCGACGTCGCGGGCGACGCGTTGAGCAACGTCATCATCACGCGGCTGCCGTTCACGCCGCCCGACCACCCACTCACCGAGGCCCGGCTCGAGGCCATCACCGCGCGCGGCGGCGATCCCTTCCGCGAATATTCCCTGCCCGAGGCGATCCTCCGACTCCGCCAGGGCGTGGGCCGGCTCATCCGCACCCAGCAAGACAAGGGGATGGTCGCCATCCTGGATCCGCGCATTCTCTCCAAGTCCTACGGACGCGCCTTCCTCGCCGCACTCCCCAAATGCCCGGTGGAGATTATTTGAGGTCTAGGAGCCTGTTGAAATATTGGGATGGGCCATGCCAGGTGTTCAACAGGCGCCTACGCGTCCGTGTCCTCGCCGCTCGTCCGGCGCCGGCGCGACAGCACCGCCTCGATCTGCTGCAGCAGCTTCTCCTGTTTGTAGGGTTTCGGAATGAATCCGTTCAGTCCCTTCATTAGCATCTCACTCACCTTGGCCGGCTCGGAAAATCCTCCGCACACCACCACCGCGGCGTCGGGCCGCATGCAGCGGATCTCGTCGAAAATCTCCTCGCCGCCGATTTGCGGCATCAGCACCTCGATGATCACGAGGTCGATCGCCCCGCCCGCCTGGCGGTAAATGTCGAGCGCGCGAAAACCGTTGCCGCATTGGATCACGCGATAGTCGTCCATCGTGAGCAACACCTCGGCGAGGGTGCGCGAGCGCTCGTCGTGATCGATTACCAAGATCAATTCCTTTTGGCCCTCCGGGTTCGAAACCGTGATCTCCCCGAAATCAAAGACCGTCTCCGAGGCGGACTGCGGGTCGCCGTGGTGCGCGGGATCGGTCGGCTCGACACCGGCCCCGGCGTGCGGGTTTTCGTGGCCCAGCGCGCCGGCGTATTCGGCCGGGAGGGTCGCCATGATCCGCTCGATTTGCGCGATTCGCTCGTTGAGCTGGAGCCCGAGCTGCTGCGCGTGCTCGGCGCTCCGCATGATGTAGCCCGTGAATTCGCGCAGCATGTCGCCTTCCGGCGTGCAGCCGACGACGATCGAGCCGTAGCCCACGATTTCCTGCAGGCGCGTGTGCAGCTCGTCGAGCGCGGTCTGAACGTCTTGGAATTCAGCCGGGTGAGACATGGGGCGGCGGCGCGAATCGCGCCAAACCAAATTATGAAGCAATTTCCATCCCAAAAAAATCACGAAGTACCTGCCGGTACACGTCCCGCTTCACGGGGGGCACCCAGGTGACCCGGATTTGCGAGGGCATCACCCACCGAATCGAGCGGAATTCAGGCTCGCTGGTGGCCACGTTCACTTTCTCGGGAGGTGCCACCAGATCGAGCAGGAAATAGGTCTGTTCCTGCCCGCGATAGCCCTGCTTCCGGCCGCCCCCGGTGAACAGGTAGCGGTATGGGCCGCGACTCGTCACGATGCGGTAGTCCCCCGGTTCCAACGAGATCTCCTCGCGCAGCTCGCGCGGCAGGGCATCCTCAGCCGATTCCCCCGGGTTGCGACCGCCTTGGGGAAATTGCCACGAATCCGGGTAGTCGCTCCGCTCGCCCAGCAGGATTCGACCCGCCGCGTCGCGCACGATCGCAGCCACATTCGGGCGGTAGATGCGGTACTCGGTCGGGTTGGAAAGGGACACGGGAGTCTGAAAATGTCCGGACGGCGGAATTTTTGCAACACATCCGATCCGCGGTGGACCATTCCATGTGGCAACCCGTATGCTGTTCCGAAGCAACACTCCGATGTCCGCGAAATTGCGCGTCCCGAATTCCCCGCCCGCGAGCTGGCCTCCCAGCGCGACGCGGGTGCTGATTTCGCTCAGCGTCGGATTGTTCATCTGGCAATGGTCGCTGCTTTGGCTGGCCCCCGGTTTCTGGCGCGATAACGGCGTCCTGTCGCTCGAGGCGTTGCGCGCCGGGCTGTTTGACCTCGATCGGCCGGGTCCGGTGCAGTCTTTCGGTGCCATCTCGGTGGCCGGGCTCCGGGCCGGACGCTGGTGGCAGCCAATCACGCACCTTTTTCTGCACGGCGGGCTCATCCAGCTCGCGCTCAGTCTCCTCGTGCTTGCGGCCGCCGGACCCATGCTGGAACGCATCATCGGCCGGCGCCACTTCATCGGCGTTTTTCTCCTCGGCGGCGCCGCGGGCGCCGCACTTCAGCTCGCCGTCGAGAAGGACATTCACATTCTCGGATCGGCCACCGCCGTGTGCGCGGTCGCCATCGCGGCGACCACCATCCTGCCGGAGCGGGACCTGCGCGTTTTTTCGATCTTTCGCCGCCTGCCGCTCGTGCTGTCCGCGAAGTTTTTTGCGGCCGGCCTCATCGTCACGCTCGTGCTGCTGTTTTTTGTCGATAACGGCCCCGCGGTGTCCGCGCGGCGGATGCAGACTGCGCACCTCGCGCCCCTGGCAGGTTGCTTCGTCGGCTGGCTCTACGCGCGATTGCTCGGGTTTGGCAGGAGGGTGCCCGTCTACGCGCACTCGCGTCCCGTGCCCGCCCTCGTCGCACCCTACCGACCGCGTGATCCGGAACCCGTGGAAGCCACGGGCGATGCCGCGGACCCGCATGATTTCATCCGGGATGCGATTGATCCAATCCTGGAAAAGATCAGCCGGGAGGGGCTCGATCGCCTGACCCCGGACGAACGTCGGCTCCTCGAGCAAGCCAGCGAGCGTCTGCCCGACTCGCGCGCCTCGAAGCAATGACGCGCCTCCTCCAAGCGCAGGTGGAGGCGTCGCCCGATCCCGCCCACGCTGCCGCCGCCCTCGATTTGCTCGCCAGTGCCTGGTCGTCCGCCGGTCGCGCCCACGATGATTTCGTGCGCGTCCTGCAAACCTTCCGCCTCGGGCCGGACGCGCTCGTCCATTTGCTTGCGATCTCGCCGGTCTCGGTGGAGAAACTCCGGCGCGAGCCCGAGCTGCTCGAATGGCTTGCGCGCATTGAGATTTGCATATCCGACCGCGGACCGCGCCGCATGCGCGCGGAACTGCAGGCGCTGCGCGGCGGTGACGTCTCCTTCGATTCCCGCTTCGTCGCGCTGCGTCGCCTCCATCGCCGCGAACTGCTCCGTCTCGCGCTGCGCGAAGTCGCGGGGGTGGTCACGCCAGCGGACACCACGCGGGAGCTGAGCGCGCTCGCCGACGTCTGCCTGCAGGACGTGCTGCAGGGTTGGCAGGAGGATTGCGCGCGGCGCTGGGGTGGGGCGCCGGAGACCGGATTTGCGGTCATTGGCCTGGGCAAGCTCGGCGGGCGCGACTTGAATTTTTCTTCCGACGTCGACCTCATGTTTCTCTACGGCGAGGACGGCGCGTTTCGCGGAAATTTTTTGAACCACGAGTATTTCACCCGTTTGGGTGAGAAATTTATCGGCACGTTCGCCGCCAATGACTCCGCCGGGCCGCTCTTCCGCGTCGACTTCCGGCTGCGGCCGGAAGGCCGCGACGGCCCGCTCGTGACGTCGCTCAACAACGCCGAAAATTACTACGCCGGTCACGGTGAGACGTGGGAACGGCTCGCGCTCATCAAGGCGCGGGGGGTCGCGGGGGACATGGAGGTCGCCTATGAATTCTGCCAGCGGCTGCAGCCGTTCGTGTTCCCGCGCTCGCTCGCGCCGGACACCCTCGTCGAGATCGGCGACCTCAAGGCGCGGATCGAGCAGGAGATTCATTGCGACGACATCGCGGCCCCGGGTGGCAACGTGAAACTGGGGCCCGGCGGCATTCGCGAGATCGAATTTATCGCCGGCGCGCTGCAGCTTCTGCATGGCGCGAAGCACGCCTTTCTGCAGGAATCGAACACCACCAAGGTCCTCGCCGAGCTGGCCCGGTTGGAATTTCTCCCGACCGCTGAATTTGAGGCGCTGGCCGAGGCCTACGCCTTCTTCCGCCTGGTCGAGCACCGCCTGCAAATCGAGAACGAGGCCCAGACGCACTCGCTGCCGACCACGCCCGAGTCGCTCCACCGGCTGGCGCGCAGCCTCCGCTTTGCCGACGACGACGCCCTGTTCGCCGCGCTACGGTCCCGCGCAACCCTCGTCCGCACCGTGTTCCAGCGAATCCTCGGTTCCGGAAGCCGGGAGGAGCGCGGCCCGCGCAATCTGGCAATTTTCGCCGACGCGCCGGCCGCCCAGCGTCACCTGCGGGATTTGGCCGATGGCCCATCCGGCGTCCACGCGGCGCCGCGCACCCGGAGGCTGTTTGCCCGGCTCGAGCCTACGCTGATGCAGCATCTCGGCGCGGCCGCCGACCCTGACGGTACGCTCCGCCGCTTTGTCCGCTTCGTCGAGGCCTACGGCATTCGTGGGCTCCTCCTCGAAACCCTCGTCACGCATCCACGCCTGTTGGATCTGCTGCTCCGCGTCTTCGATTCGAGCGAGTATTACTCGTCGCTCATCATCCGCCGGCCGGCGTGGATCGAGGAACTCGTCCGCGGCGCGTCGCTCGACGACGCCCTCGACGTGGAAGCCCACCTCGAGGCCTTGCGATCCGGCAGCCCGGACATCGCGGCGCTCCGGCTGCATCAGCAGGGAGCGTTGCTGCGCATCCTGATGCGCGACGTGCTTGAGCTGAACCGTTCCGCCGGTCCGTGGCCGGAGATTTCCGCGCTCGCCGAGGCTTCGCTCATCCATGCGCATGCGCTGCTCGAACTCGGGCCGCACCTGACCATTGTCGGCTATGGAAAATTCGGCGGGCGTGAGCTGGGTTACGGCGCCGACGTCGATGCAGTCCTGATCGGCGAGGATCCCGCGGCTGCCGAGGCGCTCACCCGGGCCTTGGCGAAGTCCGTCGCCGAGGGCGGCGTTTTCCCGCTCGACACCCGGCTGCGGCCGGAGGGCGTGAACGGGTCGCTCGTTTCCTCGCTCGCGAATTTCGAGCGCTATTTCACCTCGGGTCGCGCCCAGGTCTGGGAGGCGCAGGCGCTGACGAAATCGCGCGCCATCTGCGGGCCGCTGGCGGATGCGTTCACGTCCACCGCGCAAACGCTTTGGCGGAGCGCGGGTCAACGCTCCGATCTTCGCGAACAGATCGCCGCGATGCTCGAGCGCGTGCGGCGGGAACGCGGGGCGAGCGAGATCGACGGCCCGCATTTCAAGACGGGGCCCGGGGGATTGATGGCGGCCGAATTTGCCACGCAGGCCCTGCAGCTCCGCCACGGCGTCTGGGAGACGAACACCCTGCAGGCGCTGGATCTCCTCCGCGACACCGGCCACATCGCCCCCGGCAACCAGAAGCGCCTCGCGACCTCCTATCGCTTCCTCCGGCGCTTGGAGTCCTGCCTGCGTCGCGACAATAACACCCCCGTTTCTTCGCTGCCGGTCGCCGAGCCCGACCTGCTCCGCCTCGCGCGGCGCCTGGCGTTCGCGACCACCGCGGAATTTCAACAAGCGCATCGTTCCGCGCGCGAAGCCATCGCGGAAATCGCCCGCGGAATTCTCGGCTAGTGCGATCCGGCGCGCCAAATTAGAATCCACCGAGGATGAAGAAGGTCGTCGTATTGTTCCTGGCTCTCGAGCTGGTGTTGTCGGCCGCGGCCGGGCGGAGCCAGACCCCGGACCTGCGCGCGGAAAAGCCCGCTCCACCGATCGGCGACGTGATTCGCGATCGCAGCGGTGCCGTGCTGGTGAATCCGCGCATCTATGACTTCGACGGCGCCGATTTCATCGTGGAACACCATGGCGGAATCGCGCGGATTCCCTATGACCAGATGCCGCTCGCGTACCGTAAATTCTTTCTGCCCGACCCCGAGCGCGCCAAGGAGGAGTCGGAGCGGAGGAGGAAAATGGTCGACGATGCCCAGCGGCAGGCGATTCTGGAAGTGCAGCGCGGCGTGCTCGAGCGTCAGCTGCGGGCCAACCTCGAGGCGAAGCGGGCCCAGCCGTCCAGCGCGGTCCGGCAGGGACCAACCCACGAACCCCCCAGCGCCTATACCTCCCGCGAGCTGAACGATCCCGCGAAACCGATACGCTTCGAAGTCTCATTGCGGCAGGGCGTCCTGACCGAGCTCTTCCCGCTCGGAGGTCCGCTCATGTCGCTCGAATTGGTCGCGGTCGACGACGACGCGATCGCAGTGCGTCGCTCGCGCCAGGAACGCAAACTTGTCGTGAAGATTCAGCATGGCCGCGAGGACAGCGGGCAGAATCTGACCCCGCTGTATTCCGACAAGTACGGTTGCTCGGTCTATTGGTACGATACCCTCCGCAAGCCGGCGGACGGCGGCATCTTCGTGATTGAATATGCGCCGCAAGCACCCCTCCGACCCGGAAGCCCGCTGCGGGAACAACTCCCGCAGGTTCCGAAGTAGCCGTAATTCCGCGCGTTACGCGTGGCCCGGATCCGAAAGAAATCCCGCCAGCCTTTGCGCATTTTCGGAGCGCGTGTGATTCGCCACGAAGCGCGCCCGGGCGGCGGCGCCGAGGCACTCGCGTTGGGCAGCCGAGCCAAGCAATCCGCGCAGGTGAGTCGACCAGTCACCAAGCTCACGCACCAAGAGCGCGCCGCCTCCGGCAAAAATCTCTTCCGTGCCCGCCACCGCATCGGCAATCGTCGGCACTCCCGAAGCCATGTATTGCATCGCCTTGATCGGAGACTTGCCCGCCGCAAACGGATCCCGCGGCAACGGCAGCAGGCCGATATCGAAACTCCGCACGACCTGCGCCTCGCGACCCGCCTCATACGGCAGGAAGTCGAAATCGATTCGCTTGAATTTCGGGCGTCCACCCGAAAACACCGTCACGCGGGCTTCGGGAAATTCCCGGAGCACCTGATCCAACTCGGGCTCGATCGCCTCGAGGTAGGGCAGGTTGACGGGCGCGCCGGCCCAGCCGAGTCGGATCCCGCCGCCCGACGTCGCCTCACGCGGCGTCCAGATCAATTCGTCCAAGGCCATCGGCAAAATCCGCACCTTGGCGGAAAATGGGCGCAGGCCTGCCGCGAGATACTCGTTGGAAGCGAGACATAGGCTTGCGCCGCGCGCCAGCGCCGCGAGGCGCCGGTTGGTCCGCCAGCGCGTCCACCACGCGTGCTCCCGCCCATGCGGATGCCAGATCGCGTCGTCGAGATCGTAAAGAACGGGCCGGCCCGCGCCCAGGACGGCGCGACGCTCGCTTCCGCGCAGCAACTTCTTTTGCACCAGCACGCGATCGAATCCTCGCGGATCCGGCGCACTCTCAAAGGCGTCCGCGCGATGCATCACCAGCTCGATGCCATGGTCCTTCCGCAGAATGTCCGCGTATTGCGCAACGCGATAGTAGGTGCTCGCGGTCTCGGGACCGCCGAACGTCAGGGCCAGCACGCGAAGGCTCATGAAAGCAGCTCCTCGCAGGCGCCGATAACCGCGTCCGTCGCGACCGCGTCAATGTCGCGTTGCTCCGCGAGCTGCATGCGGCGCACCAGCTCAAGATCGACTGGCGGCGCGGGCGGCGCACAGACGCGATGCGGACATTTCCACGGCGACCACTGCCAGTCGATCGACGGCCCGAAGATCCCGACCGTGGGCGTCTGACAGGCGGCGGCCAGATGCATCGC
>JANMQT010000135.1:0-7204 GCA_031370675.1 Verrucomicrobiota bacterium | reverse complement strand
CCAGACTGTTGGTGACGAATCTCGACCATTGGTCAATGAATTCGTTCCGCTCCTTCTCCTGGGGGTCTTCTGTTTTCGCCGCGACCACCGAGGCGGCAGCGGCGACCCCGCGGGCAATTTCACGATCCCTTTCGGCCGCATCTTCGCCTGTCAGCTGGCCAGACAACGCCACGGCTCTTTTGCGCAGTTCCAATCCCTTGCCGGAGTCGAATCCGGTGACAGCCCGGCTGAAATCGTCCACCAGCAGTGCCTGTTGATACCCCGGGGGGATCGCTGACAGGGCGGTTTCAACAGCGGCCATTAGGCTCGGTTCGTCCACTTTGATTTCTCGAAAGGCGCGCCCTCGCAGCGCGTCGGTGGCGAGCCGCGCGATGGACACCGGATCCTTTAGCGCGAGCACCTGCGGCATGACGTCCGCGACGTCGCCGCGGTCGATCCCATAACTCAGCAAGGCCCCCAGGCACTGGGCTCGAAAGCCCTCATCCTCGGCCAAGCCCGCGAAGGCGAGTGCGGCCTTCGGCTGGTCCTGCTTCAGGGCGGAATCGACGGCCGCGGACGCCGCGAGCGAGCGAGCGAGCGGGTCGCCGATGGCCTTCAGCGCCTGTTCGGTGGTGGCTGAATCTTTTGCCGCGGCGGAGGTCGCAATGGAAAATAGCGCGCGTCCGCGCCGGGTTTCATCCTGGATCGTCCTGGCGACGACGAGCGCCGCCGTGAAATCCGGTTTTGCAATCAGGGCACCTACGAGTTGGGTTCCGACGAATGTCTCGGCGTCGAAGTTCGCCGGCGTCCGCTTGTCCATCTTGGCAGCTTCGCGAAACGTGGTGCGGGCCCCTTCGGTGTCACCCGCCTTGGTCTGCGCGGCGGCGAGCACACGGCGGGCGCCGACGCGTTCCTTGTTGCGCGTCAACTGGTCCGCCAGGGCGCGCGCCCCCGCGAGATCGCCGGCGCGCACTTTTGCCGCGATGATTTCATTTCGTCCAACGTTGGAGGCCTGCATCCATTTCAACGCGAGATCGAACTGGCCCGCATCTGCCGCGGCCCGAACGAGCACGAGGCGGTCATAATCGTAGGTGCAAGCGGCAAAGACGGACTCCGCCGTGCTGAGATCACCATTCGCGGTTTGCACCGCGGTAACGGCGACGCGTGCGCCCGGGCTGTAACTGGTGCCAAGTCGCTTGAGATTGGCCAGCGCCCACGCGACTTCGCCGGCATTCGTCATTTCCTTGATCAGGTCGCTGCCCGCGCTGTCGGACGCCGGCCAATTTTGCTCTGCGAATTCCTTGGCGGCCGTGGCGTTTCCCGCCTTGAGGAAGGCATGAACGACGATCGGCGCGGCGTTGCTGCGCGCGGATTTATCCGTGATCTTTTCCTGCGTCGCCCGCGTGGCGGCAAAGTCGCCCCGGTCGGCGAATGCCTTGGCCAGGCTCAGTTGGGCGGCGTCGGCGAAAGTACCCGAGAGCTGCGCGGCGAGTTTTTGGGCCGTGACCATGTCGCCCGCGGCGACGAGCCGGTTGACGGCGGTGCCAAGGTAGAAATTCCGCCATGTTCCGCTCGCTTGCTCGAGACACTCGGCGCTATCGAATTCGAGCGAATTTAGCGAGGACGCACTCAGCCATTTCCCGATTCCGGGCAGCCCGAGCGCCGCGGCCCGCGCTTCCCGCTGGACTGGGTAGAGGCCCGCCCGTTTTGCGGCAAGCATCACCCAGCGCAACTGTTCCGCGCGCTTGCCCGGCTCGGGCACGGCTCGCGCCTCCTGGAAAAAGGGCGGGACCAGCTCTCGCGCCAGTGCCGGGGTCTCGGCGCCACCCGCCAACTGCCAGAGCAGATCCAGGCGTCGGGTTGGGTCCGTGATGCCCGCGAGCACGGAACGTTTTTGCTGCCAGACTGCCAGGGATGCGGTGGCATCACCGGCGTCGGCACGCTCGACCATAATCTGGACCTGCGCGTCCAGGCGCTTTGAACTGTCGGTGATCGACGCGACAATACTTTCCGCCGCGGCGAAGTCACCCTCGCTGGCCAGCTCCCCGATGAGTCTGGCCTGCCGGGTGTTCCGGTCGGTCCCTTCCGGCAGCTGCGCGAGCGCGCGCGCCGCGGCGGTGAAGTCCGATTTCTTGATCAACTCATCAAACAACCGGTTCGCCTTGCGCGTCGCGTATTCGTTGACTGCCTTGGTTCTCTCAGCGGCATCGGTGATCGCGTTCAGCAATGTTTGAGCCGAGGCGTCGTCGCCCGCGTCCACCAGTTTGTTGGCTGTGTTCTGGAGGTCGCTTGCTGCAGTCGTCTTGGGAAAATCCTGGGTGTACTTTACGATTGCATTTACGTCCGCTGGACTCCGGGTTCGTGACGCGAGGGCAAACAACGCTTTGCGCAGCGCTTCGAGCAGGTCCCCTCGCGAGTACTGGTCCGTCTTGGGCAGACCCGCGCGGGTAATTTCTGCAACCTTGCGCAGGCCAGCATCGTCTCCCGCCGCGATTGCACCGCTGCAAATTCGATTCAACTCACGCGCGATGAAGAAGCGTCGCAAGCGCTCAAGGAAGATCATGTTCCCACCGATTATCTTCCTGAAGTCCATCCTAACGGCATCAGGTTCCTGCAGCGCCGGCGCCGCAAAACCGAGCGCCTGGGTCCGCCACCGAGCGGACGCCGCGACGTCCCCGCGGACACTACTTATGTCCGAGAGGGCGGAGGCAACGAATAGTTTTTCCCTCGCCCGCGGCGCTTTGGCGAGGAGCGATTCCGTCTTGCGGGACAGCGAGGCGAGGCGGTCGGAGTTCGACTTCGCGTCTGGCTGGCGGGCGATGTTCGCATACATGAGCGCGCGCAAATCGATGGCCGGGATGGCTTCGGCGAGGGTCTCGGCGGCCGCCCAATTGCCCTTGGTGCTTTCGGCGGCACAGAGGGCCGCCATTTTTTCCGACACATGATCCTGTGCTGAATCGTGGATGGCATGGTTTGGGGCATTTGCGATCAGGGGCAGGAGCGCCAGTGCGCCGCGCCAATCGCCCACCTCGAGGTGTTCCCGCGCGAGCTGGTCGAGTGCGCTGCTCCTGGACGACACCTCAGACGGTTCCTTGTTCTTCAGCGCCTTTACCATCTCGCTCGCGCGAGCAAGGCGTTGCTGCGCGCGTGCCGTCTCGCCCGCCTTGAATTCCGCCTTCGCAAGCTCATACAACGCCCCCCGTTGGATTTGCTCTTCGGTAATCGACGCCAGCGTACCGCGCGCCTCATCCAGCCGATCCCGCTTTGCGTACTGGGACAGGATGTTGGAGTAGGCGATCGAACGTTGAAAATTGTCGCCGATTTGTCCGGCGATTCGCTTGGCGAGGTCGAACTGGCCTTCCTCTGCGAGCGCGCTGACGATGCTCGGGATCGAACCGGCGCTGCTGGCGAGCAGTTGCTGCGCGGTCGCGACCGCCGCCTCGGCATCACCCGCGTGCGCCTGGACGACGGCTATGGCTTGACGTGCGCCGTTGGCCTCGCCACTGCCGGCGGCGAACCCACCCGCCAGTTGCTTGAGCATGGTGATGACCTGCCCGGCATTGGCTTCCATCTTCAGCTCGAAACCGGCGATTTGGCTGCGCGCAGCGCTGTTGCGGTCGATCGGCGGCGAGGCGACGAGACTGGCCTCCAGCCACGCGATGGCCCGCGGCTCGCGACCCGGGATTTGCGACTCGGCCGACGCGAGATTCGACAGGACTTGCGGCGCATAAGGGGCGGCCTTGCGTGCATCTTCAAAATAGCGGATCGCCAGGCTTGCTTCCTTCTGCTGTACCGCGTTCAACCCCTTGTTCAGCGCTTCCTGGGCCGCGGCGGGCAGGGGCACCGGGGTTTGCGCGGGGGGCACCGCCGGGCCGGTGATCGCCGGGTCTGTTTTTGACGATGCGCCGGCCGCAACCTTTGGTGTCGGGGTCGGCGCGGTCGCGGGCGAAACCACGGCTGGCAATGCGCTCGGGCTCGCCGCGGGCACGGCGGGTGGAGAGGCCGCCTGACCCGCTTGGGCAAGCGTCGGCGCCGACGGCGGAGCTTGGTATCTCCAAACAAGCGTTGCTGCGAGCCCCGCCCCGACCAGCAACGCGACTACGCCCGCGATCAACCCCAGCCGCCCTCCAGCGCGTGTACGAGTTTCTCCGGATTCCGCATCGCTGGGAAGCGCGCGACCTTCGCGCACCGTTGGCGATCCGGAGTCGGGAAGCGAGCCCGGTCCGGCGGACGAATCGCGTTGCGGCGACGCCGGAGGCGTAGTGGTCTTCGGAAATGCGTCCCAAAACTCGCGCGCGCTGGCGAACGCCCGCAATCCACCTCCTACCACCATGGCGCGCTGCAGCACGGCGTTCGCTTCATCTCCCAATCCCGTGAGCGGTGTCCTTGTGCCGATGCGCCCGCCGAGCAGTTCGCGGAGCAGCAGCGCCAGGGCGCGCACGCGATCCTCGGTCGCGCTCACGTTCTGATCGGTCATCTGCGTGACCGTCATCGCCGACTGGCCCCCGTTCGTGGGACGGACACTGACGGAGTTCCAGCGCAGTCTAAATTCGGGCCAATCGGCAACTGATCGTGAGCGGAGCGACGGCCAGTCCAGACCGTTCGCGGCGCCCGCCGGCGTGCACACGAAAAGCTTGCGCAGGAGCGGCTCGGCGAGCGTCAGATTTTCCGCCGCGGCTTCGTCGAGCGCGCCCGGCAGCTCACGCAGCAACCGCCAAACTTCCGGCGCCCGCAACTCCCCGCCACGCGCGCGCAGCAATTCCTCCAACGAAAACCCGGTCGCCCACTCCCGCACATAGAAGGTGGAATCACCCGAACGCAGCAACGAGGAGACCGGCTCGAGGAACACGCCCGGCGATTTACGCCGCACCCGATCGAGTTCGTCGCGCAGCCGTTCGCAAAAAGCGTCGTCGCTGTTGCGACCCTCGGGCAGCAGCTTCATCGCCACAAGCGCGCCACCGCCGCCGTTGTCGACCGCCTTGAAGAGTGTTCCGCCGTCGCCCTCCGCGACGATTTCACCGACGGTAAATCGTTCCGCCAGCGTGGTACCGAGTCGGACGGTGTCTGGCGCAGCCAACAAGGCTTGGGTATCGGCTTCCTCGACGTGACCGGGGGTCAGGGCCCGTAGGGCCTGGCGCCGATCTCCATCGGAGCCGAGTGTCGTGAAGACGCTGCCAATGGCGACGCGCAATTCCCGCGCATTGACGAATCGATCTTCGCGCTCCTTGGCCAGAAGCTTGCGCAGCAAATCGACCACTGGGGCGGGGACCGCCGCGAGTTGGTCCCAGGGCGGTTCCTTGTGCTGATGCATCGCGGCCATTTGCGCCAGGGTGCCGGAGAACGGCAGCTTGCCGGTGAGCATCTGCCACAGGACAACGCCGAGCGAATACAGGTCCGAACGTCCATCGATATCCGGCAATTCCCCGCATTGTTCCGGGCTGGCGTAGGCGACCGTGCCGCTGAAGCCACCCTGCCAGTTCGTCAGGCTGCGTAAGTGCGTCTCGGGATCGACGTTGTCGACCCGGAAGCCTTTTGCGAGGCCGAAGTCGATGACTTTGAGGAGATTTCCAAACGGTCGCTCGTCGTCGGCCACGACCATGATGTTGGCTGGCTTGAGATCGCGATGCACGATGTGCTCGCGTGACACCGCACTCAGCGCCGCCGCCACCTGATCCGCGTAGTCCAGCGCCTCCGCGACGGGAAGCGGGCTGCGTCCCTTGAGGAATTCCGCGAGCGAGTGCCCGGCGACAAATTCCATCGTGTAGTAGAATGGTTCCTCGTCGTGGAGGGTGAGGACCGCGGCGACATTGGGGTGCCGCACCTTTGCGGCCGCCCGGGCCTCGCGCAGGAAAAGGTGACGCGCCCGCTCGCTGCTTAACATTTCCTGCCGGATGATCTTGAGCACCACATCGACACGCAGCCGTGTGTCGAAGGCCTTGTACGTGATACCCATCGCACCCCGTCCGAGTTCCCAAAGGCTCCCGTCGGCGCGGAGCGGAACCTCGTAATGATCAAATCGGAGGGGTTCCGTTGGCATGAACCCGAGATATGCGCAGGAACCGCGCCAGCCGGAAGAACAGACAGACGAAGTCGGGAAAAAGATACCCGATTGGGTCGACGCCTACGTTCGTGGTTCGAGATCGACCCGGCCATCCTGCCCCCTGGCCGCGCCGGGCTAGGTCCGTCGATACAAAGTTACCTGCAGGCCGTGCTTAGGCCGAAGTGTGATCGCGGGCAACACCTCGACGGGGCGATCCGGCACGAGCGATGCCCGCCAATGCTGGGCCAGCGTCGCGAGCACCAGAACGCCTTCCATCCACGCGAAAGCCTCGCCCGCGCATTGCCGTGGTCCCGCGCCAAAGGGAAAATAACTGAGCTTCGGCCGCTGGGCCACGGCCTCCGGCAGCCAGCGATCGGGATCAAATTTCTCCGGCTCCGGAAAATATTCGGGCAGGCGATGAATCAGATATTGCGGAGTCAGCAGGATCGACTTCGCTGGAATTCGGTACCCCGTGATTTCCAAGTCCTCCATCGCGGTGCGCCCGATGATCCACGCGGGCGGATACAGCCGCATCACTTCCGTGAGCACGCGTTCGGTGTAGGAAAGTCTGCGGTAGTCCTCGAATTGCGGCGTCGCGCCGGCGAGCACGGAGTCCAACTCGGCGTGGAGTCGCGCCTCGATTTCCGGATGTTGCGCGAGGAGATACCAGGTCCAGGTGAGCGCGTTCGCGGTGGTTTCGTGGCCCGCCAGGAAAAGCGTCATGGCCTCGTCGCGCACCTGCTGGTCGGTCATGCCCGGTCCGCCGTCCTCGTCGCGCGCCAGCAATAGCATCGAGAGCAGATCGCCGTGGTCACGTCCCGACGCGCGGCGCTCGCGAATCATGGTGGCCACCGCACGCTCGAGATGAAAGCGCGCGCGCCAGTAGCGCAGGGTTCCCGGAAGCGGGAGATAATTGAGCAGCGCGGCGAAGGGCGAGAGCATGCGGTTCATCAGCGACATGATGTCGTGCATGGCCTGGCCAATCTCGGTGGCCTGGCCGCGCAGGTCGGTGCTGAAAAGCGTGCGTCCCACGATGTCGAGGGTGAGCGTCATCATCTCGTGGGAGATGTCGATCTGCGCGCCGTCCCGCCAGGTCGAGGCGGCGCGCTGGGCCGCCTCGATCATCTCCCGGGCGTTACCGGGCCGGCGCTCGCGATGAAACGCGGGGTTCACGAGCCGGCGCTG
>JANMQT010000028.1:0-4937 GCA_031370675.1 Verrucomicrobiota bacterium | reverse complement strand
GGGATGATTGCGTTCTTCTCCACGACCACGATGCCGTCACGGATGTGGAAATTTTCGCCGTCGAAATTGTCGGGCTTGCCCTCGGGCGAGATGACCACGCCGTCGCCGATGCGCGCATTCTTGTCGATGATGGCGCGCCGGATGTTGCAATTTCGCCCGATGCCGATGGCGGGGATGCCCGCGGGCACCGGCGTGTAGCGGTGTGTGTCGGCTTCGTAGAAATCCGCGCCCATCACGACGCTGTCGCGGATCACAGTGCCCGCGCCGATGATGCTGCGGATGCCAATGACGCAGCGATCCAAGAAAGCGTCAGTCACGATGCAGCCGTCCGAAAAAATCGTCTGGCGCACCGAGGCGGTGTTGACCTTGCTGGCGGGCAGGAGCCGCGGACGGGTATAGATCGGCGCGTTTGAGTCGAAAAAGTTGAAGGGCGGAATCAAATCCGTGAGCTGGAGATTCGCGTCGAAGAAGGCGCGGATCGTGCCGATGTCCTCCCAGTAACCCTGGAAGATGAAGCTGTGGACTTTGCGCTCGCGGATGGCGGCGGGAATAATGTGCTTGCCGAAATCGATCAGGTCATTTTCAAGCGCGTCCACGAGGACCTGCCGGTTGAAAACGTAAATGCCCATGCTGGCCAAGTAGAGCGGGCCCTCCGCGGGCGTGCGACCGAGCTCGGCCAGGAGTTCGTCCGGGATGGCCAGCTGATCGAGCACCGCCGGATCTTTGGGTTTCTCCTCGAAGCGCGTGATGCGGCGCGCGGCGTCGCTCTGCATGATCCCCAGCGACGGGGCGGCCGCGCGATGGACCGGCACGGTGCCGATGGTCAGCTCCGCGCCGCTCTCAATGTGCTGGTCGAGCAAGTCGCGGTAGTCCATGCGGTAGAGCTGGTCGCCGCTGAGGATGATGTAATGATCGACCGGCATCTCGAGGAAGTAGCGCAGGTTCTGGCGCACGGCGTCAGCGGTGCCCTGATACCAGGTGGAACCCTCGGGCGTCTGTTGCGCGGCGAGAATTTCAATGAAGCCGCCGTCGGGGTTGAGCCCGCCGAACTGGAAACTCGCGTGGATGTGCCGGTGCAGCGACGTGCTGTTGAATTGCGTCAGGATGTAAATCTGGCGCAGCCCGCTGTTGATGCAGTTGCTGATTGGGATGTCGACGAGCCGGTATTTTCCCGCCAGCGGCACGGCCGGCTTGGAGCGGTCCTTGGTCAGCGGAAACAACCGCGTGCCCGCACCGCCGCCCATGATGACAGCCAGCGTCTTTCGGATCGCGATGTGCACGGTCAGGGCGGACATGCGGACATCATTCCCGAGCCCGCGTCCCGTGGCAAGCAGAGGAAGGGAAGCAAGGGAGTCGACGGTCGACGGTCGACAGCCAGAGGGGATGCCTGCCGGCTGGGTCCGGGTGACGAAATGTTTGCAACCGGCGGGGAGGGGCGTGGTTGAATCGCTCATGAAAAAGATTCACTGCCTTGCCGCCTGTCTCGGGTGCGTTCTTGCCGTTGCGTGCGCACGAGCGCAGGCGCCCGTCCCGCCGTCGACTCCGGTTGTCCCGTCCGTACCCGCGGTGCCGGCCGCGCCCGACACCGCCGCGCGCAAAGCCAAGATCCGCGAGCATGTGCTGCGGAAATACGACGTGAACGGCGATGGGAAGCTCGATGCCACAGAGCGCGCCGCGATGCAACGCGACCGGGCGGAGCGCCTCAAGCAGTACGACACGAATGGCGACGGCAAGCTGGATCCCATGGAGCGCGCTAAGATGCGTGCCGACCGCAAAGCCCAAAAGCGAGCCGCCCGGGCGGCCGCGGGCGCTCCGATCGCGCCGGTCAAGTAGCTGCGACCAGCTCGCGATTGCACTTTACGCACGCGGCCCGACGCGAAAGCATCGGGCTCGTGCGGATTCTCGTCTCTCCGGACAAGTTCAAGGGCTCGCTCAGCGCGCATGAGGCGGCGGAGGCGATCGCCGACGGCTGGCGCGTGGTGTTTCCCGACGCGGAATTTCATCTGCTGCCCATCGCCGACGGAGGTGAAGGGACGGCGGAAATTGTTTGCGCGGCGAGAAATGGGCGCTGGGTGGAGGTGACGGTGGCGGATCCGCTGGGTCGCCGGATCCAGGCGCGCTACGCCTTGCTGGAGGAGGCGAATGAGCGGACGGCCGTGCTGGAGATGAGCGAGGCGTCGGGGCTGGCGCGCGTCGTGGCGGGTGAGCGTGACCTGTGGCGGGCGACCACCCTGGGCACGGGCGAGTTGATGGCGCATGCGATCCGTGAATCGAAGGTGTCGCGCCTGATAATTGGGATCGGCGGCAGTGCGACCAACGATGGCGGCGTGGGCATGGCGGCCGCGTTGGGTCACAAATTCCTGGATGCCGCGGGGGAGGAAATCGAGCTGTGCCCCGCGGGTCTGTTGAAGCTGGCGCGCATCGTCTCACCTTCGGCAAAAACACCTCCGGTGATGGTGGCGTGCGACGTGCGTAATCCGCTGTTGGGAGACCGCGGGGCCACCGCGATCTACGGTCCGCAAAAGGGACTGGTGACGGCGGATCGGCCGCGCTTGGAAGAAGGATTGAAGCGCCTCGCGGATGTCACGCGCGACTGCCTGGGTCATGATTTTCGCGATGCGCCGGGCGCCGGTGCGGCGGGCGGCCTGGGCTTCGGGCTGCTGAGCTTTTGCCAGGCGCAATTGGAGCCAGGCTTTGATCTGGTGTCCGATCTGATCCAGCTGGACCAGGCGGTCGCGGACTCCGACTTGGTGCTGACCGGCGAGGGCAGCCTCGACGGACAAACCCTCGAGGGAAAAGGTCCCGCCGGAGTCGCCTTGCTGGCGAAGAAGCACGGTAAGTTCGTGGCCGCATTCGCGGGGCGCGTGGCGGTGGATCCGGGTGCCGAACAGGGTTTGCGGGATCTCTTCAATGCCGTGATTCCGCTCGCTCCCGGGCCGGTGACCTTCGAGGAATCAGTCTCGCGCGGACGCGAATTGCTGCGCTCCGCGGCGGTGCGTGCGGCGGGCTGGGTAAAAATCGGCGGACGACTTTCCTAGTGCGGATCCACTACGCAGGCACAACCCGGCCCGTCACCTCACCGAAGCCGACGCGGTAGCCTTCCCCCTGCGCCCAGCCGCTGATGGTCAGCCGATCGCCGTCCTCGAGCCAGCGGCGCACCTCGCCGTCCGGCAGCGTGATCGGATTTGCGCCGCGCCAGGTCAGCTCAAGCAGGCAGCCGCGCGAGTCCTCCGTCGGGCCGCTGATCGTCCCGCTGGCCAGCAGATCGCCGGGTTGGAGATTGCAGCCGCCGGACGCGTGATGCGCGAGCTGTTGCGCGATGCTCCAGTAAAGATTCTGGAAATTCGTGCGCGTGATGACATGGGGTGCGGTCATCTTCGAGGTCTGCAATCGCGCTTCCAGTTGGATGTCGTAGGTCGCATCGTGGTTCGACCGCAGGTAGGGCAGCGGTTCCGGATCCTGCGGCGGGAGCGGTTTCCGAAATGGCTCAAGCGCCTCCAGTGTCACCACCCAGGGCGAAATGCTGGTGCAGAAATTCTTGGCGAGGAACGGGCCGAGCGGCTGGTATTCCCATCCCTGCACGTCGCGTGCGCTCCAGTCGTTCATCAGGACGAGGCCGAAGATGTGGTCCGCGGCGCGGTCGATCGGGATTGGTTCGCCCAGCCGGTTGCCGGGACCGATCAGAAACGCGGTTTCCAATTCGTAATCCAGGCTCTTCGACGGTCCGAAGCTTGGCGCGAGCGCGTCGGCCGCCTTGGTCTGGCCATGAGGGCGCCGCACCTCGGTCCCGCTCACTACGATGGAGCTGGTCCGGCCGTGATATCCCACCGGCAGATGCTTCCAATTCGGCATCAGCGCATTGTCGGCGCCACGCAGCATCGTCCCGACATTGTGCGCGTGATGATAGGAGGAATAGAAATCGGTATAGTCGCCAATCCGGGCCGGCAACTTCAGGCGCACCTCCGACTGCGGGAGCAGCGCGCGCGCCCGCCAGGCGGCGTCGTCGCGCAGGGCCGCGGTGTGCGCGTTAAGCAGGTGCTGGATGATCTCGCGCGCCTTTCGCCAGGCCGGCCGGCCAAGCGCGAGAAAGGCGTTCAGCGCGGGCTCGCCGAAGACCCGGCGACCTTGGAATTCAGGCCCGGTGAAAAGTTCGCGGTCCTCCAGCGTGCAGAGGTCGAGGACGAAGTCGCCGACCGCGACGCCGACGCGAGGAGTCCCCCCGGTCTTGGGTTCGAAGATGCCAAACGGCAGATTCTGAATCGGAAAATGCGAGTCAGGCGCGACATCAACGAACGAGCGGAGGGGGGAGGATGGCATGATCAAAGCAGGTGCATGGCGCGCAGATCTTCGCGTGGTTCGTCGAAGCTGCAGCTACCGAATGACGTGACGAACTCGCGGTGAACCAGGATGCGATCCGTGGCGATTCGCCAGTCGCGCCAGGTCAGACCCGCGTCAAAAAAACGAAAGGCTTCCCGCTCTTCGTCGGCGAGCAACGTGGCGGTTTGCGGCACGTCCCAGCCGTGTTCGCGCGCAAACACGCCGGCGCTCAGCACGTTGAGAAAGCCATGCATCTTCGTGCCGAGCGTCGGATTGAAGTGGCGCACGGGATGATGCAGTCCCGCGGTGAATTTCATCGGGACCGATTGCCTGGCCCCGGTGGAGAGGACCTCTGCTACCTGCGCAGTCGTGGGAAACGCGATGGCCACGACGCCGCCGGTGCGAAGCTTGAAGCCGGTGTCCGACCCCCGCTGCCGCCTTCGTTGGATCGCGATCAGGTCCACCATGGCCGACGACTGGGCGGCGGGCGTTTCCCAAAACAGCCGGACGCGGGCGTCAGAAAACGCCGCGCTGGCGTCGCGCAGCAAGTCGGCATCGGCGTCCGGGGGAAGGGGCATCTCCACCTGCTCAAACCGGACGCGGGCACCGTGCGCGGTTTC
>JANMQT010000020.1:0-1825 GCA_031370675.1 Verrucomicrobiota bacterium | reverse complement strand
CCCAGGCCGCCCGGAATGCGGTGCAGCCAAGCGTGCAACGACAAATAGAGGTCCGCGCCGGCTCGCGATTTTCCAATCGCCGCCCCTTTCAAAATGAACAGCGGAATGGAAAGCAGCGTGATGCTCGCCAGTTCCTCGTAGACGTTTTGCGTCACGGTATCGAGCGAGGATCGCGGCATGAAAATCAACATGAACGTGATCGCCGCCGTCCCGAGCGCGAACGCGACCGGCACGCCCAGAAACATCAGCAGCAGCGTAAACGCGGCGTACAACAACGCGATGGTCGTGACGCTCATGCCACCGCTTGCTGCGAGGATGGGGGCGATTTCCGTGACACTCACTTGACGACTCCCGGTGAGGATTTGAGGAAAAAGCGCACGAGGAGTTGCGAGGCCAGGCGCACCGCGAGCAGCGTCATGCCGACCGTCATCAACCCGTACGGCACCCACAACGGCGCACTCCAGGTCGTGGATGTGGTCTGCCCCTCATGGATCGCCTCGAGCAGCAGGGACCAGGATTTCCACGCGAAAAATCCGCAGAACGAGAACGAGATGATATCCACCAGCAGCAGGCGAAGCTGATTGACCTTCGGTGACAGAAAATCCGCGAGGAACTGGATGCCGACATGGCCGCGCAGGGATTGCACGTAGCCGCCGCACATGAAGGTCACGCCGATCAGGAGGAACACCGCCATCTCGTCCTGCCAGTCTGTCGGGACCTTGAAGAAGTACCGCACGACCGCGCTGTACGTCAGCACCGCCGACGCGACCAGCAGCGCAATCATCGACAGCAGCACGATCGCTTCATCGAGCCACCGGAGCAGGGTGAGCAACCCGCCGATGAACCCGGTCGGCGTCGGCGCCTCCGGGAGCTTGGCGCCGTCGTCGAGCTCCGCGGCATGGCTCACTTCACTTCCTCCGCGAGCGCCATCAGCTTGGCGCAGGATTCACTCTTTGCCGAGTAATCCTTCCAGGAAGCCTCCTTCGCCAGTACGCGCCAGCGGGCCACCGTCTCGGCGGTCAAATCCACCACCTTGGCACCGGCCTTGGCGTAAACCTCGGCCACCAACTGGTCATCCGCCTTGGCGCCGGCCGTGCCGAAGGGTTCCATTTCCTTGCCGACCGCGACCAGCGCGGTTTGCTGTTCCTTGGTCAGCTTGTCGAAGACAATTTTCGACATGATGAGCGGCTCGAGCATGAACCAATAGGCGCGTCCGCGGCCCGTGGTCAGGGCTTTCGACACTTCCTCGAGCCGGAAGGAAATCAGGCTAGTGGACGAAGTCATGGCCGCGTCCATCGCGCCGGTCTGCATGCCCGCATAGATTTCGCTCGAGGGCAGCGACACCACCGCGGCGCCCGCCGCCTTGAGCACGAGATCCATTTCCCGGCTGCCACCGCGCACCTTCATGCCCTTGGCATCCTCGGGCTCCACGATCGGCGTCGAGCGGCTGGCCACACCGCCCGCCTGCCAAATCCAGGTCAGGATGATGACCCCCTTGTCCTCGAGCAAACGGGAAAATTCCTTACCCACCGGCGCGCCGGGCCAGGCCGCGCCCTGCTCGTAGGAGGTCACGAGGCCGGGGATGAGCCCGATGTTCAACTCGGCCATCTCGCCGCCGGCATAGGAAATCGGGAACAGGCTGAGGTCGAGCGCACCCTTCCGCACCGCGCTAAACTGCGCGTTCGTCTTCATCAGCGACGAGCCCGGGTAGATCTCGAATTTCAGGCTGCCCTTGGTCCGATCCTCCACCTTCTTGGCGAACTCACGGACCAGTCGATCGCGGAAATCGCCGGTGTCTCCACTGCTGCCTGGAAATTGGTGCGAG
>JANMQT010000001.1:0-10317 GCA_031370675.1 Verrucomicrobiota bacterium | reverse complement strand
GGGGAACACGGCCCGCCGTTGACGCGGGTGCTGGTGTATGTTTGTCTTCCCCCCGCCTTACCGGGTGATTTCGATTAGAATGACATGAACAAACCCCTTCTTGGCGCGGTGACCGCCCTTCTTGGAGTCGCCAGCCTGACGCCCTACGCGACCGGCGCCGAGGTCCCGCCGGTAAAGATCTCGATCAAGGATTTTCCCGCCACCACGGTGGACAACGTGGTCGTTCCGGTGCCCAGCGAGGTCTTTAACGCCCTCGAGAAAATGGGCACCGTGGCGTGGCGCTCCGAACTGCGCCAGAGCTTCACCAAGTTGCGCGACGGCCGCCCCCAGATTGCGCTCCTGATGGGCACCGTGATCGCCGACGGCTTCCTCGCCGTGCAGGCCCAGGACGGCGAGCGCGTAAAAGAAATTGGCCGCACGGTGCTGGATCTGGCGCGAGACATCAACGTTCGTGAAGTCGTCCTCGCGCACTGCAACAGCATCATCGAGGCGGCCGACCGCCGGGATTGGAAGATGGTGCGGAAGGAACTTGATCGCACGCAGCAGGACGTGCGGCAGGCCATGGACCAGCTCAAGGACCAGGAACTTTCGCAGCTCGTCAGCATCGGCGGCTGGATCCGCGGCACGGAGGCGCTGACCGCCCTCGTGATGAAGGATTACACCGCGGACCGCGCCGAACTCCTCGCCCAGCCGGGCTTGGTGAATCTTTTCGACAAGCAAATCAATGGGATGTCGCCCCGCATGAAAAACACCGCCCTGGTCGGGAAGATCCGCGCCGGCCTGACCGAGATGCGACCTTTGATCAGCATCGACACGCCCATCAGCCGGCAGTCGATCGAGACGATTCATGGCATCACGCGCGGACTGGTCCGCGCCATCTCGCCCGGCGACGCCTGAGGCGCGCGCGAGCCCCTTCTATTTCCTGACCCTGTGAAGCTTAGACACTCCCTTCTTGCGGCCGGCGCCCTGCTCGCCGGATTCACCGCCCGTGCCACGGTGGACGACGCCCTGTCGTTCGCCCTCGAAGCGATGACGCCCTACATCAAAGAGGGCTTCACGCTGCGCGAGGATACCTGGGGCGGCGACCTGCCGGCGGCGACCGCCAAGGCCATTTCGCAACAGCTCTTCAAGGGCAACGAATATTGGTTCACGATGGGCACTGATGTCCGCGGAGCCACGATTTCGGTGCACATTTACGACCGGGAGGGAAACCTTGTGGAATCGAATGCTTGGCAACGGGAAGTGTTTTCCGGCGCCTACATCAAGCCGACCAAGACCGGCTCCTACTTCCTGATCGTGAAGATTGAGAAGTCCCCGCGCGAACGGACCCCGTGGGGCTTGGTTTACGCCTACCGGTGAGCGCCCCCCTTTCCAACGATGCGCCGACCGGCGCCGCGCTTGTCGATCCGACCAGCGAACCGGAGGTGCTGACGCTGCAGTTCGAGAACGCGCGCGCGGTCCAATCGCTTTACGCCAGCGACCCGGGCCTGCTCAAGACGCTCGAGGAAACGCTGGGCGTGCGCGTCACGACCCGCGAAGGCTGGGTCAAGCTCGAGGGCGACACTGCGGCCGTGGCCAACGCGCGCGACGTCTTCGAGCAACTCGATCGCGCCCGGCAGCAGGGCGTGCCCATCCGGCGGTTTGAATTTAATTACGCACTCCGCTCCGTGGCCGAGCCCAACGGCGACAAGCGCGGCCTGCATTCGCTCGGTCAGGTAAAAATCCACACCTCGGCCCGCAAACCGCCGGTGCTGGCCAAAACCGCCAACCAACTCGAGTACGTGCGCGCGATCGAGACGCACGACGTGGTCTTCGGCCTCGGTCCGGCCGGCACGGGGAAGACGTTTCTGGCGGTCGCCATGGCCGTGGCCGCCCTGCGGCGCGAACAGGTGGGCCGGATCATCCTCACCCGCCCCGCGGTAGAGGCCGGCGAGGCGCTGGGCTTTCTGCCTGGCGACCTGCAGGAAAAAATCTTCCCGTACCTCCGGCCGCTTTATGACGCGCTCAACCGCCTGGTTGAAACGGAAGAGTTGCAACGTTACCTCGATCGCAAGATGATTGAGATCGCCCCGCTGGCGTACATGCGCGGTCGCACCCTCGACGAGGCCTTCATCATTCTCGACGAGGCACAAAACACGACAACCGAGCAAATGTTCATGTTCCTCACGCGCCTGGGAACGGGAGCGAAGTGTGTGGTCACGGGCGACCGCACGCAGATTGACTTGCCCCCAAACCGCCGCTCGGGGCTGATTGAGGCCGTCCAGGCGCTGAAGGAAGTGCCAGGAATTTCGTTCTGCCAGTTTGAGGAATGCGACGTCGTGCGGCACGAACTCGTGCAATCGATCATCCGCGCCTACCGCCTGCATCGCTACGGCGAGCCGGGGAATCCGGCGGCCCTGCCCGCCGTGCGCGAACGCGGCGCGGGCGGATTCTGATCCGCCCTCGCGGCGAGCCCCTCACTCTCATGTTCTCCCTTTGGCGTAAAAACCGGCTGCGGAAGCAGGGCTTCGCGTGTGAAAAAACGCGCAAGACCCAGGGCGCCGGCGAATTTCGCCGCGTGCTGGAGCAGAGTTACGAGGTGAAATGGCTCATCCTGCTCCTGTTCGCGGCGGGCCTCGCGACGCTCATTTTCTGGGGGCCCCAGCCGAACCAGGCCCAGAAATGCCTGCTCGGGCTTCTCATCCTCGCCACCGCCGCGGCGCAGTTCTGGGTCAATCATCCGCAGACCTTCGCGAGCAACTCCAAGCTCGTGCTCGTCTTCGCCACGAATCTCATCCAGTTGACCGCGTTCAAGGTGGTCCTCGAGATGATGGACTCGGGCGCGGTCTCGCTCACCTACGGACCGCTGCTCTTCCCGTACGCGTTCGCGCCGCTCGTCCTGTCCGCGTTGCTCGGGCGCAACCACGGACTCCACGCCGCCGTCTTCAACAGTCTCTGGTCTTCGATCCTGCTGCGCAACGTCGAGGCCATCCCGATCGTGATGAGCCTCATCAGCGGCTTCGTCGCCGTCTTCGTCACGCTCCAGGTCCGCAACCGCCTCCAGCTCGTGAAGGCCGGCGCGCTCGTCGGCGTCGCCGTCTGGCTGCTCGCCGTCAGCTTCCAGCTGATCGAGATCTACTGGTCGGCCCTCGCCCAGACCCCCTGGAACCTCGTCGGCCTGCAGACACTCGTGATTTTCCTCGTCGCCATCGGCACGGCCATCATCGTGAGCGGTACGCTGCCCATCCTGGAATCACTCTTCAAGATCACCACCCCCGCCTTCTGGCGCGAAAAGGGCGATCTGAATCACCCGTTGCTCAAGCGACTTTCCACCGAGGCGCCGGGCACCTATTTCCACAGCATCGGCGTCGGCCAGCTCGCGTCCGAGGCGGCCGAGGCGGTGGGCGCGAATGCCGATCTCTGCCAGACATGCGCGCTCTTTCACGACGTCGGCAAGCTCGTGAAGCCCGAGTATTTCACCGAGAACATGTCCGAGGGCGAAAATCCCCATGACACCCTCGCCCCCAGCATGAGCGCGCTCATCATTATGGCGCACGTGAAGGAAGGCGTGAACCTCGCGCTCGAACACAATCTCAACCGACAGATCACCGACGTCATCCAGCAGCACCACGGCACGTCGCTCGTCTGGTATTTTTACAAGCGCGCCCTCGCCCAGCAGATCGAGGCCCGCGAGCACGGCAAAATTGCAAAGATTCACGAGGACGACATCCCCGAGGTTGACGAGGCCACGTTCCGCTACCCCGGCCCGCGTCCGCAAACGCGCGAGAATGCCATCCTGAGCCTCGCCGACGCCGTCGAAAGCGCCTCCCGCTCGCTCGAGAAACCAACCCCGCAGCGCATCGAGGAAATGGTCGACAAGATCATCGCCTCGCGCGTCAAGGACGGCCAGCTCGACGAATGCGACCTGACTTTCAAGGAACTGCGCGCCATCGCCGCGAGCTTCACGACCACGCTGCAGAGCATGCTCCATCGCCGCATCGCCTATCCGAAGGAAGACAAGGACGACGACAAGGGAGAGTCGAAGACACCCGCGCCGAAGACGTCGATCGTGCCGGTCGCCACCCCGCGGTCCGCGTCGGCCGCCTAGGAGCCTGTTGAAATCCTGGCATGGACCGTTCCGAATCGCTCCCGAGCGTTTCGCTGGTGAACGCGCAACGCCGCGTGAAGGTCCCCCTCGCGACCCTGCGCGCGCTCGCGGCCGATGCCGTGGCGCCCTGCGCCCGCGCCGCCGGACCGCAGCCAGCCGTCCTGGCGCGGCTGAGCGAGGTCGTCGTGTCGCTGGTGTCCGACGCGGTCAGCGCGCGCATCCACCGCGATTTCAGCGGCGTACCTGGGGCGACGGACGTGATCACCTTCCACCACGGTGAGATTGTAATCAGCGCGGAAACCGCCGCCCGCCAGGCGCGCGTCAATCGCGAGCCGCTGCGGCGCGAGCTCATCCGGTACATCGTGCACGGCCTGCTGCATTTGAACGGTCACCGCGACGACACGGCGGCCCATCGCAAAAAAATGTGGGCGGCGCAGGAGCGCATCGTGAAACGACTTGCGTAGGACGGCGCACGCGGGGCCGCCGACAGCGTTGAATTCGCCGGACGCGGGTGCTAGCGTCCCCGCCGTGCTGCATTTCACCGATCCCCCGACGACCTCCGGTTGGAGCGAAATACCCGCCGGGCAGCGCGCTCGCTCCGGGACCTTTGGCGGCGAATGCCTGAGTTTTGCGCCGACCCCGGAGGCGCATTTCGCCGGCGTCTGGACGCATTGGGCCGCGGAGATCTTTGGTCCGCACCTGCTGGATGCGATGCTCCACGCGATGACCTCCACGCGCGCCGATCACACCCGCGACCTGCTCGCGCGCGACGCCCACGTCGCGGGCATCCTCGCGCCGGAGAGCGTGCTGCGCCTACGCCGGGCAGGTCATGCGATGCTGGGCCGGATGGACGGGATGCGTGGTTCGCGCTCCGCACGGAGGTTTCGCGCGGCGGCGGAACGAGGCGAGACACCCGGTTTGTTTCCGATCGTTTTTGCGCTGCAGTCGGCCATCTACAACGTGCCCGCGCGCGCCGCGCTGCTGGCCTATGCGCGGCTGGAATGGCGCGCCGCCCGCGAAGCGCAGGGAGGGCCGTGGGATCAACCAGGCGAACTGGATGCCGGCCTGATTCTCACCCGGATCGACGCGCGCTTTCATCCCACGATCGAACCAGCCGCCGTGGCCGCGGTGCGTTGACGTATGCCGCCGATCACCAATCCGGAGATCCTCGAAAAGACGGCCGAGGCCACCGCCCTGGACCTGCCTTGGAACGTGGTCGTGCACAACGATCCGATCAATTTGATGAGCTACGTGACGATGGTCTTCCAGCGCGTGTTCCAATACTCGAAGGAGCGGGCGACCAAGCACATGCTCGAGGTGCACCAGCAGGGCCGATCCATCGTCTGGACCGGCAACAAGGAGAAGGCGGAGCTCTACGTGCAACAACTGCATTCCCACCTCTTGCTGTCGACCCTGGAGAAAACCTCGTGAAACCCCCGAGGAAACGCCGCGAAATTCCGGCCGGACTCACCCTGACGGGGCTCGAGTCGTTCGTGGTGCAACTGCTCCGCCAGATTCCCGAGTGCGCCGACCCAGGCGACGACAAGCTCGCCAACGCCCGCCTCTTCAGCCCGCCCACCCGCCGGCCCGACGCAAAACTGCAGCACGACTGGATCCAATACGTGCAGCCCGAGCTCCGGACGATGTTTGAGTCCGCGCGTGACACGGTGAGCGCCGACCTCTCGCGCATGAAGCCGGAGATCGTCTCCGGAGCGGAGGAACTGGCGGCCAAGGCCGGCGGAGAAACCACCTTTCGCCTCGTCATTCCGGCAAAACACTTCGACGCGTGGCTGAATGCGCTCAACCAGGCCCGGCTCGCCACGGCGGCCCGGTACCATCTCGACGAGTCGGACCTGACCCATCCGTCCCCCCTGCCCTTCGCCAACGAGCGGGACTACCGGCTGTTCCAGGTCGACTTTTACGGTTACCTGCAGGAGCGGATCCTGAGGCGTCTCGACGAAGGCGCCGCTTGAACGCCGTCGCTCAGATCACGCGCCTGCAGACTTCCCGCAGCCGCCGGCGCAATGGCTGGGCCCGTTCAGCGAGCGCCCGCTGGGCGTCTTCGTATTCCGCCCGCCCCTCCACCGTCTCGATGCGGACCGGCGCATAACCCAGCGCCGCGAGATCGTACGGGCTCGCGCGCATGTCGAGCGCGCGCGCCTCACGCGCGAGCGCGAAACAATCCGTGATGAGGTCCGACGACGCGAACGGCGCGAGCTTCTGCGACCATTTATAGAGGTCCATGTTCACGTGCAGGCAGCCCCGCTGCTCGAGCGCGGTCGTCCCCTCGCGGGAAGCCTGCCAGCGATTGAGCGGCCGCGCCTCATCCGTGAAAAATCGAAAGGCATCGTAGTGCGTGCAGCGCAAGCCGTGCCCTCGCACGATCTCTTCAATTTCCGCGGCGGGGAGTCGCAACGGCCACGAGGCGTGGCGAACTTCGGCCGTGCGATAGACCATCGCCCATTCGTGCAGGCCGTCACAGCCAAACTGCGGCGGCCGGGCGGCGGTCGCGCGCAGAAAATTCTCCAGCCAGCGGACGCCCTCGCGGCGGGACGCGGAGAGTCGCTTCGGATCCGCTGTCACTCCGCCTCCACCTTCCGCGTACCCGGAATAGCCGAGATAGATGCCCGCCGGTTCACCGGCGAGCGCGATGCCGAAACCCGGATGCCAGCGCCGCAGCAGCGCCGGCCGGTACCCGTAATATTCGAAGAGAAAATCATCCACCGGATGTTTCTGCCCGTGCGCGCGCCGCTCCAGCCGCGGCGCGATCCACGGCTCGACCCGCGCTTCATGCGCGGCCCGCCGCGCCAGCCAGATCTCCGGCGCGAGCACCTCGATCTTCATCTCCGCCATCGCAGACATACCTCCTTCCTCCTTGCTCCTGCTTCCTTTGCTGCCCTAGCTTCCATGCGCGAGGCACGCCCCGATAAAGCCGCGGAAGAGCGGATGCGGCGCGTTGGGCTTGCTCTGGAATTCCGGGTGGAACTGGCAGGCCACGAACCACGGATGAATCTTGGAGTCGATCTCGATCAACTCCACCAGTTTTCCATCCGGCGAGGTGCCGCTGATGATGAATCCCTTCTTCGCCATCACCTCCCGATATTTCATGTTGAACTCATACCGGTGGCGGTGCCGCTCCATCACGGACAGGCGGCCGTAGACCTGCGCGGTCAACGTGTCGGGCGCGAGCACCGCCTCGCTCAAGCCGAGCCGCATGGTCGCGCCCTTCTTCCGCACGTTGCGTTGTTCCTCCAGCAGGCAGATGACCTGGTCGGGCGACTTCGGGTCGAACTCCGTGCTGTTGGCCTGCTCGATGCCGCAGACGTGCCGCGCAAATTCAATCGTCGCGATCTGCATCCCGAGACAGAGGCCAAGATACGGCAGCCCGTGCTCCCGCGCGTAACGGGCCGCGACCACCTTGCCCTCGACGCCGCGTTCGCCGAATCCCCCGGGGACGAGCACACCGGCCACGCCCCCCAGCAGGCGTTCGGCCGCCGCGGGGTCGTTCTCGAGTTCCTCGGCGTCGATCTTCTGCACCGTGATGCCGCAATCGTGGCTGGCCGCCGCGTGCGTCAGGGATTCGTACACGCTCTTGTAAGCGTCCTGCAGGTCGGTGTATTTCCCGACAAATCCCACCTTCACGTGCTTCTTCGGATTGATGACGCGCTTCACAAACCGCTCCCAGTCGCCCATCTCTGGCGGCGGCGCGTCGATCCCGAGCAACTCGCAGACGGTGTCGTCCAGACGTTCACGATGCAGCATCAGGGGCGCCTCGTAAATCGTGTGCGCCACGTCGCGCATCTCGATGACCGCCTTGAGCGGCACATTGCAGTAGGTGGAAAGCTTGGCGCGAATCTCGTCGTCGAGCGCGTGCTCCGTCCGGCAGATCAGCACCTGCGGTTGCAGGCCGATCTCCCGCAGCTTGGCGACGCTCTGCTGGCTCGGCTTGGTCTTCAATTCGCCCGCCGCCTTGATGAACGGCAGCAGCGTCACGTGCATGACGATGGCGTTGGTCGGGCCGCGCTCGAGGATGAACTGCCGGATCGCCTCGAGAAACGGCAGGCCCTCGATGTCGCCCGTCGTCCCGCCGATTTCCGTGATCATCACGTCGGACTGCGGTTGCTCGCTTTCCACCAGATGGATGCGCTCCTTGATTTCGTTGGTGACGTGCGGCACGACCTGCACGGTCTTGCCGAGGTAGTCACCATTGCGCTCCTTCTCGATGACGCGCAGGTAGACCTGGCCGCTGGTGAGATTGTTGTGTTTCGTCAGCACGCCGCTCGTGAAGCGCTCGTAATGCCCGAGATCGAGATCCGTCTCCGTGCCGTCGTTCAGTACGTACACCTCGCCGTGCTGGAACGGGCTCATTGTGCCGGGATCGACGTTGAGATACGGGTCGAATTTCTGCATCACGACCTTCAGTCCCCTATTTTCGAGCGTGCGTCCAAGCGCGGCGGCCGCGAGGCCCTTGCCGAGGGAACTGACGACGCCGCCGGTGACAAAAATGTGCTTCATGGGGAGAGAACGGGAGAAAAGTTAATGGCTAAGCGTTAAGAGTTATGGGGCATAAGAGCGAGGGCGGCCTCGGCGGGGGCAACGTCAGCGGGGGAATCGACCCCGAACGGTTCATGTTCGGTGAGCAGCACGCGAATGCGAACGCCGTTTTCGAGCGCACGGAGCTGCTCGAGTCGCTCGATCTTCTCGAGTTCCGAGGGCGGCCAGGAAACAAAACGCTGCAGAAATGCGCGCGTGTAGCCGTAGAGCCCGTGGTGGCCGTAGACCGGGACGCCGGCAATGGCGTGCAGGAAGCCGGTGAATGGAATCGGGCTGCGCGAGAAATAAAGCGCGTCGCCGTTCGCCGCGAGCACGACCTTGACCACGTTCGGATTCTCGAAGTCGGCGGCATCCTCGAGGCGCGTGGCGGCGGTCACCATCTCGAGCGAGGAATCGTCCGCCAGTGTCCGCGCCATTCGGTCGATCAGGCTCGCCGGGATCGTGGGCTCGTCGCCCTGGACATTGATCAGATGCGTCGCGTCCGGCAGTCGGGTGGCGACTTCCGCCAGCCGGTCGGTGCCCGAGGGATGGACGGGCGACGTGAGTTCCACCCGCGCCCCAAAACCGCGCGCGGCGACCGCGATGCGTTCGTCGTCGGTGGCGATGATGATGTCCGCGAGCTCGGTGGCTTCGCGGCAGCGTTCCCAGACGTGCTGGACGAGCGGTTTGCCGGCGACGGGGTGGAGCGCCTTCCCAGGGAACCGGGTGGAACCCCACCGGGCCGGGATGATTCCGTAGATGCGTGCCACGGGGGAAGACTCAACCACACTTCCGGGCCCGCTGCAAAATCCATGCGGCTGCCGATGGAAAATCGTTTGCGACGAAATCCGCTCCCGCCCGCGTGATCTCCGCCTCGCCAATGCCGGTGCGCACCAAAATCGACGCCGCCACCCCGGCCCGGCGGCCCGCTTCGATATCGCCCGCGCGGTCGCCCACCATGAACGAATTTGCCAAATCCAGCCCGTGATCCCGCGCCGCCTCGAGCAGCATGCCCGGCCCCGGTTTCCGTCGCTCAGTCGCCGACTCCGGATGGTCCGGGCAAAAATACGTCGCATCGACCAATCCACTGCCCAATTGACGGACAAACTCGTCGTGGACCGCCTGGTATTCCGCCTCACCGTAAAAACCGCGCCCGATCCCGCTCTGGTTCGTCACGATGACGAGCCAGAATCCCGCCGCCTTTAACTCCGCCAGCGCCGCCCGCACGCCATGATAAACGATCACATCCTTTGCCTCACGGACATAGCCCGCGTCCTCCATCAACGTCCCATCCCGGTCCAAAAACACGGCGGCGTTCATGTCGCACCTTCGTTCGGCATTCGGCAATCGGCATTCATACTTCTCTTAGCGCACCCCTCCCCCGCATCAATCGCTGCGAAAAAAACGTGCCCAAGCCCACCAGTACCACCGCCGCGACACCCAGCGCGGCACCGGGCCCGCGCCCGGTCATGCTCTGGAGATAAAAATAAATACCCAGCGCGAGCGGCGCCTGCTGGCTCGACGCGAGCAGCACGAGCGTGGTCGATAGTTCCACCGCCGCCGTGACGAACACGGTGATGAAGCCCGCGACAATGCCGCCGAGCATAAGCGGCATGACGATGCGCACGACCGCGCGACGCCGGGTCGCCCCGAGCCCGAGCGCGGCTTCCTCCAGCGACGGGTGCACCTGCTGCAAC
>JANMQT010000207.1:0-3880 GCA_031370675.1 Verrucomicrobiota bacterium | reverse complement strand
CCGCATGCCAGCCGAAAAACAAACGCCGCAGAAAGCGCATTTCCTCAGGCGTATCCTTCCCCGCTGGATTTCCGAGTCGCTCTTCCGCTCGGAAAAGGTCTACATCCTGCCGACGCGCGCGGTCATCACGCTCGGCCTGATTCTGCTCGCGATGTGGTATGCGGCCGTCTCGCAAAACAACGCGATGGCCTATCTGCTCCTCTTCTTCCTCAGCAGCCTCGCGGTGCTGTCGATGAACTACACCCACTTCAACCTCGTGGGCCTGCGCCTCCACGTGCAGCGCGTCGCGCCGGTCTTCGCCGGGTCCCCGGCGGAAATTCCGATTGAACTCGTCAATCCGTCGCGGCGCGAACGCCGGACGCTGGACGTCGCGCTCGACCCCGCGGACCCCTGGTTCATCGGGTCGATTCCAAGTCGGGGCGGCACCGCTCAGGCAAGCGTGAAGTTTCCGACCAGCATCCGCGGCGAGCATCGCCTGCCCCGGTTGCTACTGCGCTCGATTTATCCGCTCGGACTGTTCGAGGGCCGGCAATACCGGACGCCGGCGGATGCCGTCGTGCTGGTCTATCCGGCGCCGCGCGGATCGCTTCCCCTGCCCCTCGGCGAGAGCCTTTCGCGCGTGGAGCTGGCCGCCGCGGGACCCGGTGGCGACGACTACGCCGGCTCGCGCCCGTATCGCGTGGGCGAGTCGCAACGCCACGTGGACTGGCGCGCGGTGGCCCGGGGACAACCGCTGCTGCTCAAGCAATTCGTCGGCACCGGCGGCCAGCGCGTCTGGTTGACCTGGGCCGATGTCTCCGGGTTGCCGGACGTCGAGGCCAAACTCTCCCAGCTCTGCCGCTGGATCGTCGAAGCCGAACGCGAAGGCTTTCAATACGGCCTGCGCCTCCCCGGATTTGAGGGGTCGCCCTCGCGCGGCGATCGTCACCGCCACCACCTGCTCCGCGCCCTCGCGCTTTTCCAGTCGCCCTCAACGCCGAATTTCCAGCCGTCGACCATCGACCCTCGACCGTCGACTCTTTCCCGTCCATGACTCCGCCGATCGTCACCTTCCACGGTTTTCCGGACGACGATGAAACGCGCGGCCTGCTGTACTGGCTGGGCGATGACTATCCCTCGGCGCTCGCGAGGGACATCGTGCGCCAGCTTGCGGTGGAAGATCCGGGCGGGCGCATGCTCGCCCTGCACTGTCTGGAGTTCCCGAAGCTCGATGTCGACGCCGCCGAGGACGATGGCCGCGTGCTGGGCGTGCGCGCGGAATTTCCCCTGCGGGTGGTGATGCAAGCCGGCGACGGCGCGCGCTGGCGGCTGCGCGCGGAGGCTCACTACGACGCCACCAAGCTGGATCGCGAGGACGGCGGACACGTTGCCTGCCAGCTCGAAATTTCGCACGTCGAACCGGATTCCTGACGCCCAAGACCATGGTCGCACTGCTGCCGCCAAAATCGTCGCGCACGACTTCCGCCGCGACGCGTCCGGGACAACCGCCCGCGCCTGGGCGCGCCCTGACCTGGATGTCGATCAGCTTGATGCTGGCGGTCTTCCCGACGTTTTTTTACCTGCCGTTGTGGGGTCCATTGTTCTTCTCCGCCTGCGCGGGCTGGCGCTGGTGGATTGAGCGCCGGGGTCTGGCGCTGCCCAACAAATGGGTGCGCGCCGCGCTCTTCAGCGGGGCGTGCATCTTCATCGTCGCCGTGCCGCGGCTGGATGGCTCCACCTCGGCGCTCGCCTTCCTGCTCATGCTGGTGTCCCTCAAGCTCCTCGAGCTGAAAAACCGGCGCGACTACATTGTCACCGCGCTGCTGGGTTATTTCCTCGTGCTCAGCGGATTCTTCTTTAACCAGAGCCTGCTGCTCGCGCTCTACACGCTGACCGCGTTGATCGTGAACACGCTCGCCCTGACCATGGCGTGCGGCGCGGCGCCGGTGCGTCCGTCGGCGCGTCTCGCGCTTGCGCTCTGCCTGCAAACGATACCCATCGTGGTCATCCTCTTCATTTTCTTCCCGCGAATCGAAGGCCAGTTTCTCCTTTTCTCCGGGCGCAGCCGCACTGCGCGCGCGGGCATGAGTGATCGCCTCAACCCCGGTGAAATTGCCCGCCTGGCGGAAAACGAGGATACCGCCTTCCGCGCGGAAATTCCGCCCGAGTTCACCATGACCCAGGCCGAGCTTTACTGGCGCGGGCCCGTCCTCGCGCAATGCAACGGGCTCGCCTGGTCAGTCGTGCCGCTCCAGATCGATCCGGCGTTTCCTCCGCCCCCGTCCGCGACCGAAACCGGCAGCGGCGCGAAGCTGGTTCCGCAACGCATCACGCTCGAAGCTCACCAAAGCCGCTGGTTGTTCGCCCTCGACCGCCCGATCGCCACCGCCACCAAGGATACTTATTTCACCTTGGGCGGCTCGCTGGAGAGTCGCCAGCCCGTCCTGCGCAAGCTGCTCTACAGCGTGACCTCGCGCGTGGCGAACGCCGCGTCCGCGCTACCCGGGGAATTGGCACCGGTCAGCGCCCGCTACCTGCAGTTTCCGCGCGCGCTCAGCCCGCGCGCCCGCGCGCTCGCGGAGGGCTGGCGCAAGGCGGTGCAACGCAGCGACAGCGAGATCGTGGTCGCCGGCCTCGAGTTTTTTCGCGCGAACAATTTCGCCTACACCCTCTCCCCCGGCGAATACTCGGGGGATGATCCGCTGGACGATTTTCTCTTCAACCGGCGGCGCGGTTTCTGCGAGCATTTCGCCGCCGCCTACAGCACCCTGATGCGCGCGGCCGGCGTCCCCTCGCGGGTGGTCCTCGGGTACCAGGGCGGCCGGCTCAACTGGGTGGGCAGTCACCTCACCATCCTGCAATCGGACGCGCACGCCTGGAGCGAGGTGTGGCTCGCGGGTCGCGGCTGGATCCGCGTGGATCCCACCGCGATGGTGGCGCCCGAGCGTGTCAGCCTCGGCGCGGACTCCTTCAACGCACTCGCGCAACTGGGCCCGATGTCTGCAGCCGAGCGCCTGCAGGAACTTTTCCGACTCAACAATCCGGTCGGATTCCGCTGGGCGATGAAGAATATCGCCATGGCGTGGGACACGCTCGACATGCAATGGAATCTCCGCGTCATCAGTTACAATTTTGACGCGCAGGGCGACATGCTGCGCGACCTCGGCTTCGGACGTTTTGGCATCTTCGGTGGCGCCATGGGTCTTTTGCTGGGGTTGGGCATCGGCGCCGGCATGTTCGCGCTCTTCCTCTACCTGCGCAGCCGGAGCATCGAGCGGCCCGATCGACGCGCCGGCGCGCTGCCCAAGATGTACGCGCGGTTTTGCCGCGTCATCGTGCGCGCCGGCGGACCTGAACGCGCCCTGCACGAGGGCCCGCTCGACTTTGCCGCGCGCGCCGCGCTCGCCCTCCCGGCCAGCGCTGCTCCCATCGCGCAAATCACCCGGCTTTACATCGACGCCCGGTACCGCCGGTCGGACGCCGATGCCGACGCTGCCATTCCTGCGCTGCGAAACGCGTTGCGGGCGTTCCGGCCCCCGCGCGGCGACGCCGGGCGAAAAAACTTGGTTTCATCGGCGGCAACCGTGGATAAGGTCACCTCCCTATGAAATCCCCCATCCATGTCGCCGTGACCGGTGCTGCAGGTCAGATCGGGTACTCGCTCCTTTTCCGCATCGCGTCGGGTTCCATGTTCGGACCCGACCAGCCGGTCTGCCTGCACCTCATCGAGATTGAGCCCGCACTGAAGGCGCTCAACGGCGTGGTGATGGAAGTGCAGGATTGCGCGTTTCCGCTCGTGCGCGACCTCATTCCCACCGCCAGTCTGGACGAGGGCTTCAAGGGCGTGCACTGGGCCCTGCTCGTGGGCAGCGTGCCGCGCAAAGCGGGCATGGAGCGAGGC
>JANMQT010000352.1:0-8681 GCA_031370675.1 Verrucomicrobiota bacterium | reverse complement strand
AACGGCAACCTCCGCCAGCGGCTGACTGTCCAGGCGAAGGGCGAGGTGGCCGCATTGGCTGAGACGATTAACAACATGACCGATACACTCGCGACCTTTGCCGATCAGGTGACGAACGTGGCCCGCGAGGTCGGCGTGGAGGGCCGGCTCGGCGGCCAGGCCAATGTGCCGGGCGCCGCTGGCACGTGGAAGGACTTGACCGGCAACGTCAATCTCCTCGCCGCCAACCTCACCACCCAGGTGCGCGCCATTGCGGAAGTCGCCACCGCCGTGACCAAGGGCGATTTGACGCGTTCCATTCAGGTCGAGACGCGTGGGGAGGTCGCGCAGTTGAAGGACAACATCAACACGATGATCGACAACCTTCGCGTCACGACCGAGCGCAACAAGGAGCAGGACTGGCTCAAGACGAACCTCGCCAAGTTCACCCGGATGTTGCAGGGCCAGCGGGACCTGCAGACGGTCGGACAGATGCTGCTCTCCGAGCTGGCGCCGCTGGTCGAAGCGCAGCAAGGCGCCATTTTCCAAATGACGCAGGTGGAGGGCGAGCTCCCCGCGCTGCGCCGCCTGGCCGGATATGCGAACGAGCAGGATCAATTGGAACGCATCGAGGTCGGCGAGGGCCTGGTCGGGCAATGCGCGCAGGGCAAGGAGCGCATCCTGCTCGAGGCCATTCCCGCAGACTACACGCCCATCCGCTCAAGCCTGGGCGAGGCCCGGCCGGTCAACGTCGTGGTGCTGCCTGTGCTTTTCGAGGACCAAACCAAGGCGGTCATTGAACTCGCCTCGCTGCACCCGTTTACCGCGGCCCATTTGAATTTCCTTGAACAGCTCACGGAATCAATCGGCGTCGTGCTCAACACAATTGAGGCGACCATGCGCACGGAAGGACTGCTGCAACAAAGCCAGCAACTCACCGTCGAGTTGCAGTCGGGCCAGAAGGAACTCCAGCAGACGAACGAGGAACTTGGCCAGAAAGCCCGCGAACTGGCCGAGCAAAATGCAGAGGTCGAGCGCAAGAACATGGAAATCGACCAGGCGCGCCGCGCGGTCGAGGAAAAGGCCGGGGAACTGGCCCTGACCTCAAAATACAAGTCCGAGTTCCTCGCCAACATGTCGCATGAGTTGCGCACGCCATTGAATTCGATCCTCATTCTCGGCCAGCAACTGGCGGAGAATTCCGCCGGCAACCTCGACGGCAAGCAGGTGGAGTTTGCCCGCAGCATCCACTCCGCGGGGTCCGACCTGCTCAATCTCATCAACGACATTCTCGACCTCTCGAAGATCGAATCCGGAACGGTCACGGTCGAAGCCGAGGAAATCACCTTCGCGTCGCTCCGCGAGTCGGTGGAGCGAAATTTCCGGCACATCGCGGAAAACAAGAACCTGCCGTTCTTCATCGAATTTGACGGGCAGCTTCCGCCGGTCTTCACGAGCGACTCGAAACGGCTCCAGCAAATTATCAAAAACCTGCTCTCCAATGCGTTCAAGTTCACCGCACGGGGCGAAGTGACCATGAAAGTGAAGCAGGCGCGCGACGGCTGGACCGCCCATCATCCCGTCCTCAGCCGATCCTCCGCCGTGCTGTCACTCGAGATTCACGACACCGGAATCGGCATTGCCCCGGAGAAGCAGAAACTCATCTTCGAGGCCTTCCAGCAAGCGGACGCAGGCACTTCGCGCAAGTACGGCGGCACCGGCCTGGGCCTGGCGATCTCGCGCGAACTGGCCACGCTGCTCGGCGGAGAAATCCGCCTGAGGAGCACCGCCGGCGAGGGCAGCACTTTCACGCTTTTCCTCCCACTGCATTACACTGGCCCGGCAAGTGTTTTCGATGACACCCGCGAAGTTGCCGCGAGCGGAACCGCTGGCGGTCGGCCCACCCTGACCGTCCTGCCGAGTGCGCGCGAGGAGCGGATTCTCGACGACCGTGACACCATCGGGGAGGGCGATCCGGTGTTGCTAATCGTGGAGGATGATCCGCACTATGCCCGGGTCCTGCTCGGTCTCGCCCGCGACGGGGGTTTCAAAGGTGTGGTGGCGCAGCGAGGTCAACAGGCGCTGGTGCTGGCGCGCCAGCTCCGGCCCACGGCGATCACGCTCGACGTGTTCCTGCCCGACATGCTGGGCTGGACGGTGCTTAACAACCTCAAGTTGGATCCCGTTACGCGGCACATTCCCGTGCAGATGATTTCCGTTGAAGAGGAACGTCAGCATGGACTTTCCCACGGTGCCTTCGGTTACATGATCAAGCCCGCCACGACCGATGACCTGGGCAGTGCCCTGGATCGCATCAAGACTTTTGCGGCCCCGCGCCTCAAGCGACTCCTCGTGGTCGAAGACAATGAGCTCGAGCGACAGAGCATCGTGGAGCTGCTCGGGCATACGGACCTGGAAATTACGACGGCTTCGACCGGCGCGGCGGCCCTGCAATTGATGCTTGATCGAAGCTTCGACTGTTGCGTGCTCGACTTGCGCCTGCCTGACATGACGGGTTTCGAGTTACTGGATCGTATCCAGGCGGATCCCCATCTGCGTCTCCTGCCGATTGTCGTGTTCACGGGGAAGGACCTCTCGCGCGATGAAGAGAGGCAACTGCGCACGGTCGCCAAGAGCATTGTGATCAAGGACGTCCAGTCACCGGAGCGATTGCTCGATGAGACCTCACTCTTCCTGCACCGGGTGGTGGAAGATTTGCCCGACAATAAACGGAAGATGCTGGAGGGATTGCACTCATCCAACGAGTCGTTCCGCGGCCGCAAGGTGCTGGTGGTCGACGACGACATCCGCAATATCTTTGCGCTTTCCATCGTGCTGGAAAACCATGAGATGGAGGTGTTGAGCGCGACCAATGGTCGCCAAGCCATCGAGACGATTCAAAACACGCCCGATCTGGCGGTAGTGCTGATGGACATCATGATGCCCGAAATGGACGGCTATGAGACCATGCGCGAAATTCGCCGCAATGCCGACTTGCGGACCCTGCCCATCGTAGCCCTGACCGCCAAGGCCATGAAGGGCGATCGCGAAAAGTGTCTTCAGGCCGGAGCGAGTGACTACATTGCAAAACCGGTCAACACCGAGGAGCTCGTGTCGCTGCTGCGCGTCTGGCTGCATCGCTGAGACTTCCCCGGACCGCCCGCGCCCCAATTCAGAAAACTGATGTCCACCGACCCTATAGACGCTGGTGAAGCGCCGCCGCAGCGGGACACCGAACCCGTCGCGATCCTCCTGGTCGACGACGACGAGCGGAACCTGCTCGCGCTCGAAGCCGTTCTGGAGTCACCCGAGCATCTGTTAGTCAAGGCGCGGAGCGCCGAGGCCGCCCTGGTGGCGGTGATGGAGCAGGATTATGCCGTCATTGTGCTCGACGTGAAGATGCCTGGATTGAGCGGGATTGAGCTGGCGCGACTGATCAAGCAGCGGAAAAAAACGCAGCACATCCCCATCATCCTACTCACCGCCTATTTTCGGGAAGACGAGCACGCGGTGCTCGGTTACGACGCCGGCGCGGTCGATTATCTGACCAAGCCCGTCCACCCGTCGGTGCTGCGCTCGAAGGTTGGGGTGTTCATCGACTTGTTTCGCAAGACGCGGGCGCTGGCCGAGATGAACCGCTCAATGGAGGGAGAAATCATCGATCGCAAGGTGGCGGAGGAGCGCTTCCGCGTCGTGTTCGAGGCTTCGCCCAGCGCGAAGCTGGTCTGCACCACGAATGGGACCATCGTCATGGTCAATTCCAGTGCGGAACACCTTTTCAATCGAACACGCCATGACCTGCAGAAGCTCGCCCTGGCCGACTTACTGCCGGCCGATACGCTGCCGAATTTCGCTGCGATCGATGAAAGCGGAGCCACGCTGGGCGATTCCCAGCCCACGACGTCCGCGCGGGAATTCGTTGTGAATCGCGGCGTCAGCGCCGAAACGCCGGCGGAAGTGAGTTTCACCCCGTTCCAATCGTCAGAGGGTGTTCGCTGGCTGGCTTCGGTGGTCGACGTGACGGAGCGGAAGCGGGCGGAGTCGGCGCTGCGCGCCGTCAACGAGGAACTGGCGGCTAAGAATCGCGCCCTCGAGCGAGAGGCCGACGAACGCTTGCTTCGTCTGCGCGCCGAGGCCGCCCAGGCGGAAGCGGAGGCCGCCAACGCCGCCAAGGACCGCTTCCTCGCGATGCTTTCGCATGAACTCCGGACTCCATTGTCGGCCGTGCTCCACTCGGTCACCCTGCTGGACGAGGAACCGAATTGCTCGCCGGAGATGCGCGAGACCCTCGGGATCATTCGGCGCAATGTGCGACTGGAGGCGCGCCTGATTGACGACCTGCTCGACCTCGCGCGTATTCGCGCCGCGAAACTCAAACTCCATTTCGAGCCGACGGATGCCCACGCGCAGTTGACCCAGGCGCTGGAGACGTGCCGGGCGGAGATCGAGCGCCGCCGGCTGACCGTGACGACCCGCTTCGAAGCAGTGCGCTCCGAGCTGCAAGCGGACCCCGCACGGCTCCAGCAAATCTTTTCGAACCTTCTGAACAACGCGGTGAAGTTCACGCCCGAGGGTGGATCGATCACGGTTTGCACCCACAACGAAGGACCCGAGGATTGGTTGCGCATTGCTATCACCGATACCGGAGTTGGACTCGAATCCTCCAAGTTGACGAGCATCTTTGACGCATTCGAGCAGGCGGGTCAGCCCGGCTCGGCGGGGTTGGGACTTGGCTTGGCGATCTGCAAGGCACTCACGGAGTTCCACGGTGGCCGAATCGCCGCCCAGAGCGACGGCCCCGGACACGGTTCAACCTTCTCTGTGAGTTTTCCAGGCGCCGGGCAAATGCCCGCGCCCCCGATCCCTTCGACCATGTCAGCCACTCCATCCGTCCTGTCCAAGTCATTGCGCTTGCTCGTCGTCGAAGATCATATCGACACAGCTCTTTCACTCTGTCGGCTGCTGAGCAGGCACGGCTACGAAATCCAGTTCGCCGGCAACATGGCCAGCGCCCTTGAGTTGGCGAAGACGTTTCCCGCCGACGTCCTTATCACGGACATCGGATTGCCCGACGGCACGGGAACCGAGTTGTTTACCCAACTACGGAGCTCGCGGCCGCATCTCCGCGGAGTCGCCATCAGCGGCTTCGGCATGGACGAGGATCTGGCACGCAGCCACGCGGCCGGTTTCCTAAACCATTTTACCAAGCCGGTCGACTTTTCCCTCCTCCGCGGCAGCCTTGCTCAAATCGAGGTCGAGATGGCTCAACCTGGGTCCCCCGGTTTGAAGCCCTGAGCCGCCGCGGAACGGGACATCACCGTCCGCAGGTGCGTCCGGTCGAGAAAAAACACCAGGTCCCGGCTCGTCAGAGGTGTCCCGGCGCCAGGGGGATCCGGAGTCAACCCCACTAGGACGAGAAATGGCATGAACGCGACCATGGGCGATCGCGCGAATCCTCATGTGACATGCGAACGCATCAGACATTTAGCGCGCTGGCATTTGCCGCGACCCTTCTCGCGCTCCCTGTCGGATCGATCGTGACAGCCCAGCCCCGGGATGTCCGACCCAGCAGCGAGGACGAGACGGTATTGAAGAACACTGCGCAGGGGCTCCTGCTTGACGCCGCCCTGGCGGAACTCGCGCGGGCGCGCGCCAAACAGCCCGAAGTCATTACCTTCGCTGCCCAAGTGACGGCCGACTCCGCGATGGGTATTGGCAGCCTCCGGGCGTTGGGCGGGAAGTACGTCATCACCCTGCCCACTGACCTAACGGCAACACAGCAGGAAATTGTGGCGCGCCTCGCCAATTCTTATGACGTGGAATTCGATCATGCCTTCGTAGACGAAATGATCCGCACACGCAGGGGAGATCTTGCGGCCATCGGGGCCGCGACTCAGAGCGCGTCCAATCGCGAAGTGCGCGACTGCGCGACGAAGATCGCGGCCAGCATCGAGGCTCAGCTTAGCGCCATTCAGGGGCTCACCTCGAATAACCTGTCCGAAGTAAAGCCCCCGTCCAGTCTCTAGCAATCCGGGCCTGTCCCACTGGATTATGTCCAAGCAACATTCACTCCGGGTCCTGCTGGTGGACGACCATCTCGCCACGCTGCGCGGCCTTTTCATCTGGCTGACCGGAAAGGGTTACGAGGTCTTCCCGTTCGGCACGATGCACGAGGCCCTGCAATTTGCGAAGGACGCCCCGTTCGACGTCCTGATCAGCGACATCGGACTTCCGGACGGCGACGGCTGGGATCTGGTCAAACGCCTCCGCGCAGAGAACCGCTTTTACGCGATCGCCATCAGCGGATTGACCGGCGCACGGGAAAAGGGCAAGAGCTTGGATGCCGGTTTCTCCCAACATTTGGCCAAACCGTTTGATCCGGAGGCACTGCACGCCTCCCTCCAGTTAATTGCGGAGGCCAACCGCTTTGCGTAGCGAGGCCTAAGATCTTTACAGTCCGCCGTGGTGGGGCACGATTCGCGCGTGGAGACGCCGCACGACCTGGAAATCCTCTGGCTGCCGAACGGTGAGGACGACTCCGGGACGGCATCCCCCATTCGTGTTTGGAAATCCATTCGGCTGATGGGGGTGGGCGAGGCCTATCGCGTTCACCCCACCCCCGGCCTGTTTTCCGCCCACATCGGCCAGCCGCGCACAACCCGAATCCCGGTGGAACGTCTCAAGCCCGCCGCGCAGCGGTGGGGAACCTTTGAACTTACTGTCGTCCAGACGCGCGAGGATGGCGGCGATCTGGTGCAGGTCATGCGGCGGATCGCGTGAGTCGGCTGGCGTCCGGCGGCAGGCCAACGCGGCCAAGCAGAAGAAAAACGGACCGCCGGGAATTCCGGCGGCCCGCCCATCTATGCTGATTGTCTCAGCGGGGAATGATCAATCATCCACGGTGACGCGCTCGACAACCATGTCGTTGTCGCGCTTGGCAAAGCGGACTTGGATCGGCAGACCGATCTTGATGCGCGTGCGGACTTCGTCGTCCGTCAGGACTTTGCCGCTCCTGGTCACATACGTAGTCGTCTTGGTGAACTTGTACGGCCGAACACCGCTGGTTTCCTTCAGCATGATAGTTTGACCGGGCGAGTATTCCGTAATCGTGCCGGTTCCATCCGTGTAGGTGGTGGTGGTGGTGGTGGTCGACGCCTCCTGGGCGAAGACGAGGGGAGCCGCCGCCGCACAGGCGAGGCTGAGAAGCAATTTCTTCATGTAGGTATTTTTTCTGGGTTTTTCTTGTCGAATCGCAGAAACGATTCGGTGATAAAAACCAAACGATTCCGGGTCTGGCGCTGGTTTCAAAAAAGGGGATTCGAGGAAAATCGCACCCTGCTAATGAGCTCTTGCCTGCGCCCTTTTTTCCGCACTCGCAACCATGCGGGCGGACCGGGGCTTCATTTCTACATCCATGATGTTAGCTGGACACGAACGTGAGACACCAGCGGCCTGCTGGACGCGCGACTGCTCTATGACCATGCCCTCTGGAATGCGCATCCTACTCGTGGAGGATCATATCGCGACCTTGGAAAGCCTGTGTCTCTGGCTCGCCGCGCGCGGCTATCAAGTCATGTCGGTCTGCTCGATCGCGGACGCGTGTCAAGTCGCGCGCGAGCATTCGTTTCAGTTGCTCATTGCTGATATTGGGTTGCCCGATGGCAACGGATGGGAGCTCCTCGCGAAGCTTCGTCCTCTCGGAAACTTCCGCGCGGTCGCGATCAGCGGACTGGCGGGACCGCGCGAGCATGAGCGTTCGCGGGCCGCCGGATTTTCCCGGTTGATCGAGAAGCCCTTTGATCCGGCGGTTCTGCGGTCCCTCCTGCAAGAAATTCAAACCACCCAACCGGAATCATTGACCGCTACAGAGCGCAGCACCGAGTGAAACTGCCCAGGCCAACCTGGGGTAAAGGAGGCCAGTGCTCGAGTTGTGCCATCGCGCCGACCGTGGAATCACAATCTGGCAAACCGCCCGGCCGCGACGCACGAATGATCTATGAAGTAGACCCATCCCATGAAAGGCAACCTACACCATCACCCTGGTGGATAAGACGCGAATTTCCGCGGACGCGGAAATCGACACGGTACTCGGGCCGGCGCGGTTGCGGTTCGATTCCCCCTTGAATGAATTTCTCGAGCACGAGCTGCTCCTATTGCCACTCCTGGAACTTCGCCTGCAAAGCGCGGCGGATCGGTTCGGAGGAAAGCTCACACGCCGCTTTGACGGGCCCATTCCGCAGGGTCATGAGACGGGACAAAAGGCCCAGGGTCTCCCGGCGATTGCGCCGGCACTGCTGCCCCGCCTGAACGGCGCGGTTTGAGGGCAATGAAGGGTTCCCGCGCCGGATAATTGAAACCGCCCGCTGTCCACGCACGATTTCTTAGCAGAGGCAGTTAACCCCCAAATCACTACATATGACTCCACTAATTCTTGCCACTCCCATGCTCGCCGCGGCCGGTTGGGCGTTTCTCGTTTACATCCTTGGCGGCGGTTTTGGTCTCGCGATCGCCGTGTTCATCCTGCTGAAGCTGGTGGGCCGGTAAGGACCCAGACCGGCGCCTTTGTCTGGTCCCCATCCCATCCGACCATGCCAGCGTTTGATCAGGTCGAAGTCGTCGTGTGCGTGCGCGACGAGAAATTCGAACGTCCGCTTCGTCAGCGCTTTTCGTTGGCGATGCCCGAGGCTCACCTCAAAATTGAG
>JANMQT010000342.1:0-1523 GCA_031370675.1 Verrucomicrobiota bacterium | reverse complement strand
CGGGAGTTCCGCCAGGCGGCGTACCGAGCGGATCCAGCGGGACAGCGAGGTGCCCGAAATTGCGTATCGCATCAACGAGCTTCGCGGCGGCAGCAACTTTCCTGAGCAGGCCGGTATCGACCCGCGTAGCCGCTGAAGCCTCTCCGGCCACTGGCCGCAGGGCGCCGCTCAGACTCTCGGCAAACCGGAAAAATTGTCGCCACGATTCATCCACCGACGCCGGGTCGCGCCGATAGGCTTCGTACGCTTCGCTTATGTATCCGTCATTGAAGACGCCCGTTATCGGGTCGGAGCTCATGCTCTAAATTTAACCGCGCTCTACCGCCCTTGGCGCTGCGTTTACAGGCCTGGGGAGGGTGTATTTCGAGCGGGTCGCGGCCGCATGCAGAATCTTGAGCGCGGGGCCGGCATTCAGGGTGGGCAGATAGAGAAACCCCGCGATCCCATTGACGTCCAGCAGGTGCAGCTCCTGAGAGTGGCGCGTCAGGCTCACCGCGACCACGGGGATTTTGGAGAGCAGCTCGTCGCGCTCCCATTTCTCGAGCGGAATGGTCCCCAGGAGATCGTAGTCGCAGATGACCACATCGGGCGAAGCTCCCCGGGCAACTTCGACCGCTGCTTCGAGTCCAACGGCCTCGGTCGTGATGACGCCCATGCCGGCGAAATACCGCGCGATGTGCTCGCTCAAAAAACAATGGCGCGCAATGCACAGTGCGCTGAGTGGCGCGGGTTCATAAATCGAAGCCGCTTGAACGGATTCTACAGCCATGGCCGTTGATCGTAAGACAGTACGGCACGGAACACAAGCAGAGCGGGAATAATATCCTCGTGTAAGCAAACCGTTAACTGTTGCAGTTAAAAGAAAAGCCCCCCGCACCGGCCTGGTGCGGAGGGCTTTCCAGAAGCTCGAGCGGGCAGCTCTTACTTCTTCGTCTTGTCGACGTTGTTGCCGATGATGCCGCCAAGGATCGCACCGGCTGCGCCCCCGATGATCGCGCCCTTCACCTTGTTCCTGCTGGTGACTGCGCCGATCACAGCACCGGCGCCGGCGCCGATCGCGGCGTCTCGCTTGGTGTGCTTGACTTCTACTGGCGCAGGAGCCGGAGCGCTATAGACCGGGGCCGAAGAATACGTTCCGCCCGACGAGCTGCGACGAGTGGTTGTCGTGCGACGGACTGGCGCCCGATAAACGGTGCGAGGCGCCGTGTTGCTGCTCCTCAGCGCTGCGGTCGACGTCGCCGTTCCTGCGCGCTCCGCTGCCGTGATGCTATCGAGCGGCGTGTACGGCCGGCTCGCTGCAGCAGTGGACAGATCGGAATTCAACGCGCTATCCGCGGCGGCTTGCTGGTCGCCCTTCGAGCAGGCGAATGCGAGAGCCGCGGCCGGAAGAATTAGTAACTTTTTGAACATTTTAAAAGCCTCCAGTATTGACCCCCGCTTAAGGCGACGGCACTACCATAGAGGGCAGACCGTGTGCCAAGATGTGGTGGGAGTTAAGCCGCCGTAACGGCGGATAACGCGGT
>JANMQT010000291.1:0-1787 GCA_031370675.1 Verrucomicrobiota bacterium | reverse complement strand
TGCGTGCGGACGGTTGGCGCGGCTTTCGCTCCCGGGCCGGCCGAGAGCGGCGCGAGGCGCGCGCTGAGTCGGGACGTGTCGAGGATGACATAGACCTCCTGCGTGCGCTCGATTTGGTACACGCGCGTGATGGGCTTGCGGCGCCGGGCCGTGGCCTTCCAATGAATGTCTTCCGGTGCATCGCCGGAGACATACTCGCGCAGCTTCTCGAATTCGCGACCCTTGCCGATCTGGCGGCGTTTGCGGATCCCGTCCCCGCCACGCGGCAGGAACATCGCCGCGATCTGCCGGCGCTCGACCCGCAGATCGGGATAAACACGCAGCTCGAGTTCGAGGGGAAAATTCTCCCGCCGCGCCCAGAGGCCGAACGGCGAAGTCGTCTCCAGAAAGATCCGGTCGAGGCGGAATTTCCCGCGGCGTCGCGCCAGCAACGGCCAGTCCCAGCGCATGACCGCATTGGCCGCGGGCAGCGCGATCACCGCGGCATCCGGCTCCGCCTTGATCTCCGGCGGAAACGACAATCCCACGCGGACGGTGGCCGCGCGCGCGGGGTCGTCGCGCTGGAATGTGAGCGGCAGCAATCCCGCGCGCTCCTTCGACAGCCGCACGAGAGCCGGGGTTTGCACCCGAATGCCGCTGACCGAGCGCGCGGCCAGCCCCGCATCCACCAACGCAAAAAGGACGAGCAGCCCAATCGCCGCAAGCGCAAGCGTGGCGGCGTCCGGTGCCAGTCCAGCGACCGCCGCGAGCGGAACGGCCACGAGGCCGAACAACCAGAGCAACGGAGATCGGGGCGCGAGACGCATGGTCTAGGATCAGCGTGGCACCGCGACCCGCTCGAGGATCTGCGCGACCGCAGCGGCGGGGTCGAGGCCTTCCAATTCGAATTCCGGCCGCAGCACGAGGCGATGTTCCAGCACCGGTTTCGCGAGCGTGCGCAGATCATCCGGTGTGACGAAGTCGCGCCCCGAGAGCGCCGCCAGCGCCCGCCCCGCCAGCAGCAGCGCAAGCGTGGCGCGCGGTCCGGCTCCGACGAGCACCGCCTCGTGCGCGCGGGTTGTGCGGACGAGATCGACGGCATATGCCACGAGTTCCTCCCGCACAGCCATGCCCTGCAACGTGGCCCGCAACGCGATGAGCGTCGCGGCATCGACCACGGGACGCACCGCGCCGGCCGCCAGGGTGACCTCCGGCGAATCCGGTCCAAGCACTCGCTGGGCGAGGTGGTATTCCTCATCACGCGAAGGATACGACATCGTAATCTTGAACAGGAAACGATCGCGCTGCGCCTCGGGCAGAGGATACGTGCCTTCCGATTCGACGGGATTTTGCGTGGCGAAGACCGTGAAATTTGCCGGCAGCGCGTAGGTGTGGCGGTCAATGCTGACCAGGCGTTCCTGCATCGCCTGCAGCAGGGCGGATTGCGTCTTCGCCGGTGCTCGATTGATTTCGTCGGCCAGCAGGAAAGTAGTGAAGACCGGTCCCGGCACGAACATGAATTCATTCTTGCCGAGGTCGAAAATGTTCGTCCCCGTGATGTCGGCTGGCATCAGGTCAGGCGTGAACTGGATGCGGTTGAAGTCGCAGCCGAGCACATGCGCGAGCGTGCGGACCAGCAGCGTCTTGGCCACGCCGGGCACGCCCTCGACGAGGGCATGCTGGTTCGTGATGATGGCGATGAGCGCCATGTCGATCACGTCGGTCTGGCCAATGATGACTTTGCCGGTCTCCGCGCGGGCGAGCGCGAGGACGTGTTTGAGTTGTTCAAGTTGTTCGGACATGGGCGG
>JANMQT010000242.1:0-4416 GCA_031370675.1 Verrucomicrobiota bacterium | reverse complement strand
CATTTGGAACATCGTGTATTACAGTACGCTGCTCGGGAAAATCGATGAACGTAGCCTAGATATCACCGGGACCAAATAACACCGAATAGGTGTAAACGATCATGTCGGACTTCCGTTAACGATCAACCCGTCCGTTCAGCCGCAGTGTAGCCTGTCGCGCTAGTTCGCGCGCCTCGGCTCGCAACCCACAATCGAGAGGATTCACCATGACAGACCGCACTACGAAGGCTCTCCTGTTCGCAATCGCACTCGGATTGTGGTTGAACGCGTTCGGGCAATGGATGCGTCCGGTTGCAGTTCAGGCGCAGGATATAGACTTGTCAAGCATTGAGAGTAACCTGGGACGGATCGCGAGGGGCACTTGCACGAATTCAAAAATCTGCTGACCCCACGAATGGTTCCATCCGGGTGCGGCTATCCGCGTCGCCGCAGCCTACGTCGTCGTACTAAGGGTAGCAACGCCCGGAGCGCGTAATCAAAGACCCGGCGCTCCGTCGCATGGTACCGGGGCGACCGCAGCAGGCGGCGCACCGTCGCCGGGTCCCGTCCAAACGCCGCCGCGACCCGGACCACGTTCGGCCCCTTCCGCGCCGCGTACAGCAGAATCGCCAGTTCCTCGGCGGGTGTCAGCCAGGAGCAGCGGCCCCGGGAATATCGCCCAAGTGACGGCACAATCGCCTCGACCTCCCCCGCAAAGATGATCGCAGCCTTGCGCGTGGCCGCTTCGCGAAGGCCGTTAGAGAGCGTGGTCTTCGACATCCATCAGCTGCGGCGGTCGGGAACCGATAGAGTTCGACGCATCGGGCGCAATCAGCCGTCCCTGAGAGGCGTCGATGCCGATCTGCACCGTGAACACGGGCCCCGACGCCTTGACCACCTGCAGCCGTTCGAGGATCTCCAGCGCAATCCCAGGATCAGCCTCGGTCATCATCCGATCCGCCAGTTCCAGAGCCCGCGCCTTCAGCAGATGCTTGGCCGCTTCCGTCGTGTCCGTCCAATCGGCCAGCACCCGCCCGACCTCGAGTTCGGATCGACCAAACTCCGCGGCGGGGCGAGGCAGCGTCATCCCGCTGCGCTTCGACGCCGTGACGATCTGCCACTGCTCAGCCCTGGCGATGGCGGCAGAGGCCCCGGAGCGCGTCTCCGCCCACCGCGCGATCTCCGCGGCCGTCGACGGTCCGCTCATTCCGCCCCCTCCAGCGCGAGCGGCTCAAGCACGTCCCCCTCGACCACGTCCTCGGAGGCGGGCTGCCCGGTGCCGTGCAGGGTGATGCCGTTCATGATGAGCGTCAGTTTGCCGCCATCCCCGCCCCCCTTCTTCGGCCGCACCACATCCACCCGTTCCAGGATGTCCAGGGCGGTGATCGGATCCGCGTCGGTCACCATGCGATCCGCCAGTTCGGCGGCGCTCGAGCGGATCAGTTGACGGGCGACGTCGCGCGTATCCGCCGATTCACGCAGCACGGCGGCAATCTCGTCATCCGATCGCGCAAACTCCGACGCGAGACGCGGCAGCGTCATGCCGGCCCGCTTCGAGGCCACAATGATCTGCGCGCGTTCGATGCGGCTGAGAGGGTGCGGGCGATCCCCGTTCACCATCGCGCGCGCTTCGGCCCACCGGGCAATGTCTGTCGGTGTCTTCGGTGTCATAGAGTCTCCCGGCCGGCTGTTCATCGTCCCGCCTGCTGGAGGTTCGAGAGGATCCGGCCTTTGATGAGGGGCTTCTCCGCCACCGTCACTCCCGCGCGTGTCTTGTTGATGGCCCGCTCCAGAACGTCCACTTTCGCCGGATCGGGCAGCTGTTGATACGCCGGCAAGGCGATCAGGTTCGCGAGCACACGCCCGACCGCCGTCCCCTTCAAGTGCCGTACGTCGAAGTTCTCCTGCCGCGTGAGGCGCTGGCCCGGTGGCAACGCCATCTGTGCGGTCTGCGGGCCCATCGACACGCCGAGGCGCCCGAGCTCCGCGACGACCGGATCATCGGAGACGCCCGACACGTTGAAGGGATCAGCCGCCCGCCGCACGGGCCCTCCCGGGCGCGTCACCTCATGGCCGAACCGATCCAGGCGCGGTTCGACCGACGACGACAACCCCGGGACACCGGCCTTGACGGTTTCCACGATCCCTTGTGGGGCCCGCACCACCGGATCGACCGCCGTGGTCAGCGACCGCTGCGCGCCGGCAAACGGCAAGAGCCCATGCGCCTGCTGTCCGACGTACTTGGCCGCAGAGTCGAGCGACCGCCCCTCGATCATCTCAAAGAGACCCGCGACGCCCGAGAGGAACGATTGATCCAGCCCGGACCTGGCGAAGCCTTGCAGGGCCCCGGCAATCTTCCCCGGCGCGCTGCGCGCTTTCATCCCTTCCGCACGCCACGCCTCGAAGGCATTGCCAATCGCCGCCGCCGGGATACTCACCGGCTGGAACAGGGAATATTCGATCCAGTGATCCCCGACCTTGACACTGTTCGGACGCCAGCCGGATTCCATCAGCTGCGCACGTTCGGCCGGGTTCCGAGGCCCCGACCCGCTGAGCCGTCCCGTCGCCGCGAGATAGGCGAGGCCCCCGAGCGCCGCCGAGCCCAGCGCCGCCCGCGCCTGCGCTTGCGTGCCGGCCCTTCCCTCCTGCCGCGCCGCCTTCATCCCGAAGCCCGCGGGTGAGAACTCGAAGCCCTGGCGGAAGATGTTGGCCGGGGTTTTCATGAACGGCACCACGAACGACAGTTCGGGGTATTTCTTCGCCGCCGACTGCATCAGGCCCACCAGCGGCCCGGCCTTTTCCTGGAATACCGCCCGCCGCGCGAAGGTATCGGCCTGCTCCGCGATCCGCTGCCCGTGCTCCCCGTCGCCCGCCAGCAATCCCGCCATCCGATCCTCGAAGGCGGCCCCCTTGAGACCTTCGCGCTTTGCTTGCGCGTGCGCGAGGCCGTACGCCTCCTGCTGTTTGGCGATCGCGCGGAAGAACTGATCGGCCGAGTCGAGCGCCCGTCCGGGCCAGTTGAACGGATTCGCCCCGCCCCCGCCAAACTCCACCCGCGGGACGTCGAGCTTCCCCGCTTCGGCTGCCGACAGCGACTGCGTCAGTGCCGACCGATTGACGCCGTGTTTCAGCGAGAACAACGCTTCGGAGAGGCCGCGCTCGAAGCCGCCAACCATGCCGGCGAGCTGTGAGGGTATTTCATCGAGCGTGATCTGCCGTGGGGCGCCCGTCACCGTGGCTTTGAGCGCATCGAGGCCCGCCGCCGCGGGATGCACCATCAGGTTGTTCACCGTGTTCGCCACGTTCCCGAGAATGTTCCGCTCGTGAGTCTTCACGCCGCTGAGAATGTTGGCGTAGTAGTACTGGCGCACCTGCTCCCGCACGCCCGGCCGGTCCTGCGCCTGCAGCCACCGGAACCGCGCCACGGGATCGTCCGGCAGTTGGGTGAAGGCCTGCGCGAACTGCGCCGCATCGCCCCGAAGCGTCCCCGCCGCCTCGGCGAGCAACTTAGGATTATTGGAATCCAGCACGCGCGCCAGGATACGGAACTGCGCCAGCGCCCGGCCGGCTTCCGACCGCGCCCCCATCAGCGAGGCCCCGAGCGTCGAGACTTCGGCTTTCGCCGCTTCGAGCGCGACGATGTCCGCGTCGCGGTTCTGGCCCTGCGCCACCTTCGCCGCCAAGTCGTTCACCTTGGCTTGGGCCGTCGCCAACGCATCGGTATGCGCGCGAATCCCTTCGACGTTTAACGTGGTCCCCGGCTTGATGCGCTTCTGAAAATCGACCAGCACGCCCTGCGCGAGCCGGTCCGCTTGCGCCTGATGCACCGCGCCCCGTCGCTGCGCCTCGAAGCCGCCGTTCCGCTCGAACACGTCCCGGAGGCCGCTCCGAATCTCCGGCGCGAACTTCTCCAGGAACACATCCACGCCGGCCATCGGATCACGGAGCGGCGTGTCTGGTGCGCCCGGCGTCCGGCCCGTGGTGGGAATCTCCACGCCCTCAACAGATCGCGCGCCCTTGATCCGCACCGCGCCAGTCATCGCCCCCTCGACCATGCGCGCGTTGCGGAGCCGGAGGGCCCCAGGCACCGCCGCGCCAACGGCCGCCCCGATCAGCGCATTGCGGGTCCGGTTCGCGGGATCGTCGCCGGTGGCACCACCCACGACCGCACCTGCCGCCGCGCCGCCGACGTGCTGCAGGAGGAGCGGGTTGATCGCGCCTTCCTCGCCAGGTTCCCGCGCCGGCCCGTTTCGGGCCCGGACTTCCGGCTCGAGCGCGGCCATGTCTTCGAGGTACTGCGAGAAGCCGTGGAAGTCGGACTCCGACCCCGCCCCATCGAGGATCGGATTCCGCACCCCGGCGTCATCCGGCAGCAGGCGCCGGCCGCCTTTCCCCTCCAGATACCGATTCGCCTCGTCCAGCGCCCGCTGGCCGAGC
>JANMQT010000240.1:0-2515 GCA_031370675.1 Verrucomicrobiota bacterium | reverse complement strand
GACGCCGTTGAGGCGGTAGAACAAATCCAGCCGGAAGCGCTGCTGCTCGACCAGCTCGGAGAGCGGCCGGTTGGAGGCGACGATCAGCCGCGTGTCAACGCGCCGCGCGACGCCGCCGCCGACGCGCTCGATGGCGAAGTCTTGAATGGCGCGCAGCAGCTTGGCCTGGGCGGCCGGCGACAGATCGGAGACTTCGTCGAGAAAGAGCGTGCCGCCGTGGGCGTGCTCGAACTTGCCGCGCCGGCCGCGGACGCCAGTCGCGGTCCGATCCTCAATCCCGAACAGCTCTGCCTCGAGCAGCGTCTCGACGATCGCCGCGCAGTTGACGGCGACGAACGGGCCGCGCCGCCGGCGGCTGAGCGCGTGAATCTGCTTGGCGACAAGCTCCTTGCCGGTGCCCGATTCTCCTTCGTCACGACGCTAGTAGGACGCTGCAATTCTCGGTTGATTTGCCCGCCAACCACCTAGGCCCGGGCTGGAGGAAGAGACTTGGCTGAAACCGTCAGGGCACCGGACGCAGCCCCCCGGACACGGCTCGGGCTGCCTCGGATGAGGGGCCCTTAGCCCGCGCCTGGAATCCTAACGTGCGGGGCCCGCAGGCGGAGCGCCGAGCCTGCCGCAACCCTCCAGTGACCCTCGAGCGAAGTTGCCGAATGCACGCCGGCAACAGCACCGGCCCTTGGACGTCTCGCCTCGCGCGGATCCGACGGGCCAGTCGGGAAATATGGGTCGGTGTTCGGTGGAGGCTCGCACCGCCCGCCCTGCCGCGGACGTTACGTCAAGCTGGCGCGAGCCGTCAGGCGGGCCGACTTGCGGCAGAGTCGCCGGCAAGCTCTGCATATACGGGCTTTCCGCCAGAGTTGATGCAGAGTTTGCTTCTGATGCACCTCATCACGGCCAGCGCGAATCCCCGCCAGCCTCGGCAACACGAAGATGTCTGGCTTCTCTCCACTTCTCTGGACGGTGGTGCGGTCAGCACGAACCACGCCGATGCCGGTGAGCCCCACGCTGAGGCCGCACTCCGCAGTACACCATTACAGACTTGGGCACCTTGGGCAGTATGCAAAGCGTAGGAAGAGCCATCAACGCGACTGGGCAGGTGATAGGAGACATCTACCTTCCCGGTGCGATTGCCCTTCAGGCCTTTGTAGGACCACGTCCTGCGGATTCGGGCGCGCGATGCTGACCTGGGCGCACGCCCGGGCGGTGACGCTGCGCCTGATCGAACCGGGCAAGCCGACGCAGAACGCCTACATCGAATCGTTCAATGGCCGCTTCCGTGACGAGTGCCTCAACTAGCACTGGTTCGAAGGATTGGAGGATGCCAACACCAAGATCGAGGCGTGGCGACAAGACTAAAATGCGAATCATCCTCACCGAGCTCTCAAGGGTCTTAGCCCCAATGAATACGCCCGGTTGACGATGGAACCCGCTGCCGAGTCACTCTAGGATCGGTCCGAAAAACCCGGTCCCCTCAGGCGGCCCGATGTCAGGTCGAACCAGCGTTCAGATACAGTGCAGCAGTGCTCCATAGATATCCTGCAATTACTGCTGTCGTAATCGCGGCCAGCACGATTTCAGCCACGCTTTCAGCACGTTCGGAGTTCCAGTCGGAACCGGGAATTCTCAATGCTCCAGACGAGGGCAAAGCGCCCGGTCCTATACGGTGCCGCAATGCACCGGATGATGCAGTAGCGCGAACTGCACTTCAGCAGGTTCTGAAGAGCCCGCAGGCCGCGCAGCAAGACCTCGAGCAACTCCGAGCAGCGACCACGACTCACAGGTTTCCTGAGTGGGAAGCCTTCACCTGCGAACTGCTGCGACAGAAGCAGATTACGGATCAGCAGTATGTCCAGGCTGTGGACGACATCCTTCCCAGTATTGCGGCGAGCGGGACACTGCCTCGCCCTGAGCTGCTGGAACCGAAGAATGGCGGGACCTTCGATCACTACCCGCGCCGAATGACCGTCTCGTGGGAGCGGGTCGCTGGCGCGGCCCAATACCTTGTCGAAGTCCAATATCGAGGTATGCGTGGAAAGCGGGCCAGCGATGGATCGATGCAACTGGAGGACGCCGGCTGGGCGCCGCATAACGACGGCTTGCACTCAGCGTTCGTCTCCCAGACAAGCGCAGTTTTTTATTTCATCGGGGCGCAGCGAGGCCGAGTGCGGGTGCGCCCCATAGCAGAGAATGGAGACGCGGGGCCTGCCTCGCAGTGGCGAGATTTCCGGTTCCGCCGATAGGGCTTGATCAGTGACAGTCGCGCGAAACCCAGCAAGAAGAGCGTTAGCCAGCCCTTGATTCGTTCGCCTTGCGGATTATCTCGTCTCAAAGCGCTGGGCACGCCCCAACTCCCTCTGGCTCGCCGGGAAGAGGCTGAACGGACGGGTTGATCGTTAACGGAAGTCCGACATGATCGTTTACACCTATTCGGTGTTATTTGGTCCCGGTGATATCTAGGCTACGTTCATCGATTTTCCCGAGCAGCGTACTGTAATACACGATGTTCCAAATG
>JANMQT010000235.1:0-12052 GCA_031370675.1 Verrucomicrobiota bacterium | reverse complement strand
GGCGTTTTCCAGCTCTGGTCGTCGGGCGGCGGACGCCGCGGATTGGTCCGCCAGGGCGCGGGCTTGGGCCTCGTCGAGCAGGCGCAAGGCGATCCGGGCGAGGACCATGGTGAGCACCAGGCTGAGGAGCAAGCCCCCGATCCAGAGCCAGTAGGCGCCCTCGCGGAAGCCCGCACCCTCGCGCCAGAGCTTCCAGCTCACCCGGCCCATCCAGCCCAGGTACGCATAAAGGAACATCCCTGGAATCTGGCCCAGTGCGATCCAGGTCATGCACTGCCCAAACCGCATGCGCGTCGCCCCGTAGAAATAATTGATCAGGCTGGTCGGCGAAAGCGGGTTCAATTGCGTGAGGAAGACGATCTTCCAGCCCTCGCGGGCGATGGCGAGATCGAGCGCGCGCCATTTCGGATTGCGCAGAAACCGCTGCTCCACCCAGCCGCGCGCGAAACGACGCGTCAGGAAAAACGCGATGGCGGCGCCGGTGAGGTTGCCCGCGAGCACCAGGAAAAATCCGCGCCAGAGCCCGAAGAGGAAACCGCTGCCCACGATGAGCAATCCGCCCGGCAGCAGCAGCAGATTCGCCAGCGCGAGCGCGAGCGGGTAAAGCACGGTGCTCCAAGGCTCGAAGGCTGCCACGGATTCACCCAGCCGGAAAATGATCTGATCCAGCGGAAGGAATTGTCCCAGGATCACTGCCAGGAAAGCCACCACCGACAGGCCTCCAACCTGGATCAAAACGGCGCGGGCGGGCTTGAGGAGCATCGGGGGAATCGGCTGGCGCGGGCAACGATCGATCGCCTCAAACCCTTCGGGCGAGCATCATTCGCTCCACGTACTTCGCGATGATGTCGAACTCAAGATTGGCGAGGTCGCCCGCCTGCGTGGTCCGGAGGCCGGTCACGCTGCGGGTGTGCGGAATGATCCACACGGCAAAGCTCCGGTCGAGCACTTCGGCGATCGTCAGACTGATGCCGTTGATGGCGATCGATCCCTTGAACGCGAGATAGTGCGCAAAATCATCCGGCGTTTCCAATTCCAGCCGGTGGTCGTCCCCCCGCGCCTCGAACGAGAGAATCCGCGCGGCGCAATCCACATGTCCCTGCACGAAATGCCCGCCGAGCCGGCCGTCCGCCGCGAGCGCGCGTTCGAGATTGACCGCCGAATCCGGCCGCAACCGCCCGAGATTCGTCCGGTCCAGCGACTCCTGCAGCAGGTCGAACGTGATGAACTCGTTCCGGTGCGATGCGACCGTCAGGCAGCAGCCATTCACCGCGATGCTTTCGCCGGTGCGGACGGATTTTCCGGTTTGGGGCGCGGCGATTTGGAGTTGGACGCCTTTTTCGCTGCTGCGCCGAAGCCAGGCGACGCGACCGGCCTCCTCGATTAATCCGGTGAACATGGCTGGTTACGTCCGCCGAGCCTCTGCCGACGTCAAGCGCCAGACCGCACCGCATCGCCGGGGAGAAAATCGAGCCCGAAATCGACGGCGACCGCGGAGTGCGTCAACGCCCCGGCCGAGATGGCCTCGACACCCGTTTCGGCGATGGCACGCACGGTGGAGAGGTTCACGCCGCCGCTGGCCTCGAACTTCACGCGCTGCATGCCGAGTTGGGCCCGCAGGGCGACCGCCTGGCGGAGTTGAGCGGTGTTCATGTTGTCGAGCAAGATGACATCCACCCCGTCCAGCGTCAGGAATGCAGTCACCTGTTCTAGGCCGTCGGCTTCCAGCTCGATGCGGATGCCCGGGCGTGCGGCGCGGACGCAGGCAATCGAATCGCGCAGCGCGTGGATGTCGGGCGTGCCGGCGAGGTGATTGTCCTTCACCAGCACCATGTCGTGGAGCCCCACGCGGTGATTCGTGCCGCCGCCGGCTTTCACGGCCGCCTTTTCCAGCACGCGCAATCCCGGCGTGGTTTTGCGCGTGTCGAGAATGTGAACACCCGTGCCGGCCACCGCGTCGACGAATCGCGCCGTGAGCGTGGCGATGCCGGACAGGCGCTGCACGAAATTCAACGCGACCCGTTCCGCGCCGAGCACGGACCGCGCCCGGCCCGCCACGCGCAGGACCGGATTGCCCGCGCTCAAGCGGGCGCCGTCGGGCTTCAGGACCTGGACTGCGAGCGCGGGATCGACCCGCAGAAACGTCGCGCGCGCCACCTCGCCCCCCGCGAGGACGCAGGCTTGCCGCGCCACCATCACCGCACTCGCGACCCGATCGGGCTCGACGAAAAATTCGGAGGTGACGTCGCCGGGTCCCAGATCCTCCGCCAACGCCGCGGCGATCGGGTCGTGGGATTCAACGGCATCCATGGCGACGGAGCCTCACGCAAATGACGGCGCCGCGCAAAGGCGCTTTGCGCGCGCGCGCAACGCGTCGATGCTGGCAGGATGCCGGATCTCGTGACCTCGGAGCAGCGTCTCGCGGAACGACGCGCGCCGGCGGGCCGGCCCGTCATGTTCCAACGCTGGGAGGATTTGCTCTTTCTCCATTGGAAGTGGGACGCGGACGAAATTCAGCGCACGCTTCCGGCGGGTCTCACCGTCGATACTTTTGGGGGCGAGGCATGGCTCGGAGTCGTCCCGTTTTTCATGCGGTCGATTAGGCCCGCGTTCCTCCCGCCGGTGCCGTGGCTGTCGTATTTTCTCGAGTTGAATGTGCGGACGTATGTGGTCGACGAATGCGGCCGCCCGGGGGTTTGGTTCTACTCGCTCGATTGCAACCGGAGGATCGCGGTCTGGCTGGCGCGAAACCGCTTTCACCTTCCGTATGAGCACGCCTCAATGCGGGCAACCCGCGCGGCTGGCGCGGTGGATTACCATTCCGGGCGCCGTGGCGCGGAGGGCGCGTCCCATTTCGCCTATCGTCCCACCGCGGCCGCGGTGGAGGCCGCACCCGGTTCGCTTGAATTCTTCCTCGTGGAGCGCTATCGGCTCTTTGCGGCCGACGGCGCCAAGATTTTTTCCGGTCGAGTGCATCATGCGCCGTACCTGCTTTCAAAAACCACCGTCGATGCATCCAGGACGGATCTGTTTTTCCTGAACGGATTTTCCGACCCGGGTCGACCGGCCGATCACGCGATTGGTTCGCCCGGCGTCAGCGTCAGCGTCTATGCGCTGGAGACTGATTGAGCGCCCGCGAGCCGGGGAAACTCCACCACGAAGCAGGCCCCTTTGCCGCTCGCGGCGGGCTCGCACCAGACGCGCCCGCCCATGGTTGTGACGAAATGCTTCACGATCGAGAGTCCAAGACCCGTGGAAGTTTCCCGGGCCGTCGGGCGTGATTTCAGCTTGGTAAAGCGCGTGAAGAGCTTCGGGAGATCCTCTTCGCTGATTCCCGGTCCGTCGTCGTGAACCTCAAGGCGGACATCGCCGGCCCCGGCGACGACGCGGAGCCGGACGAGGCCGTCGGGCGGCGTGAACTTGATCGCGTTGGAGATAAGATTATCGAGCACCTGATCAATCGCGCCGGCGTCGCCCGTGACATGCGTCGCCGGCGCGTCCTCCGACTTGAGGGCGATCCGCTTGAGCGCTGCCTCGGGCGTGTGGCGCTCGACGGCTCGTTGGACGGCCTCGCTGAAGTTCATGGGCAAATGGACGAGTTCGGTGTCGCCGTGTGCGATGACCTGGGCACTGAGAAAATTCTGCACGAGTCCATTCATCCGCAGGACACTTTCCTTGATGCCGTCGATAAGCCGCTGCGACGGCAGCGTCTTCGCCTCGGTGCCCCCGACCGCCGTGGCTGCCTGGGTCTCGAGCATTTCGCAACTGAGCAGGATGATATTGAGGGGGCTGCGCAAATCATGCGCGGCGATGTTCATGAACATCTCGCTTTCCTCGTTCAACTGGCGCAGCCGGGTGTTGGCGGCCTCGAGCCGGAGGTTGGTGTCCGCGAGTTCCTCCTGAATGCGCCGCCGCTTGCTGAGTTCCCCGGCGAGCCGCCGGTTCCAATAAAAGATCAGGCCCAGCAACACCAGGGCGCCCAGCGCGGCCCACCTGGCCCGGCGTCCAAACCGCGACCAGCCGTCGTCCATCGCGAATTCCACCGGAATCCACCGATCGCAGAGCCGGGCGAATTGATCCTCGGGCAGCCCCTTCAGGACCTGGTTGACGAGCGACACCAGCTCGGGTTGGTCCTCCGCCACCGCGAATCGCAATTCGAAAAGGTAGTCGGTAATTCCGGCAATCTTCAGGTTCGTCAGTCCGTTCGTCTTGATTAGGTAGGTGGCGGTCGCCAAGTTTTCCACCGTGGCGTAGGCTTCGCCGCGGGCGACGAGGGACAACGCCTCGTTCGCGTCCTTGGTGAGCGTGACGCGAAGGCGTGGATGATCGCGCTGGATGTTAAGCGTGGTGACGTAATCGCGCGGGAGGGCCAGCGTTTCGTTGGTCAATTCCCGCAGGTTCACTTGGAACGGACCTTCTGTGCGCGTCACGAGCGCAACGGGAAAGGACAGGTACGCGTCGGTGAAGAGATAACCCGGGCTGCGGCCGGCGTGGTAGGCGACTCCGGGCACCAGGTGCACCTGGCGGGCGTCCATTAGCTGCATGGTTTGCTGCCAGCTTTCAGTTTTCGCGATTTGAAAATTGAGGCCGAGCCGGGTGGCGACGAGCCGGACCAGGTCCGCGTCGATGCCCTGATGCACGCCCGTGCGATCGACAAAGGAAAAGGGCGGCCAATTGGGATCGATTCCGACCGTCACCACCGGCTTCCGGTCCAGCCAGGCCTGTTCGGCGGGGCTGGGCGTCAACGGCGTGGCGGCCGAGGTGCGGCTGAACGTTGGCGTCAACGTCTGCGCCGCGACCTGCTGCGCGAAGGGGAGGCAGAGGCAGAGGCTGGCGACGTAGATTCTCTGTAGGATGGCCAGCATGAGGGAACGACGGAACGATCCCGTGACTAGCAGGCCGCTTGCCGCGGAGCGACCGAAAACGAAAACCTCCTTGCCCGCCGTGACTCAATCTTCGTTCTCGTCGTCCGACATTTCCTCGTCCTTGGCGGACGTTTTCTTTTCGGGCTTGAGATTTTCCTTCAACACCCGCCCGATCATCGGGGCGGCATAGCGGCCGCCATGGATGCCGCTCTGGCCGCGCTCGGATTCGTAAAGCGCCGCAAACGCGTAGACGGGATTTTCGGCCGGCGCAAAGCCCGCAAACCAGGCCGCGTAGCGCTGCTTTTCCTTGTGCTTGTCGGTGCCGCCCCATTGCGCCGTGCCGGTCTTGCCGGCGACAACCACACCCGGGACCGCGGCCCGGTGGGCGGTGCCGCCCCCGCCGCTGACCACGTGGATCATCGCTTCCCTGACGGTCTGGCGCGTAGCGTCGCTGAGGCCCAGCTCGCTCTTGGTCCGCGGCGGATAGGCCGCGACCACACGGTTTTCGACATTTTGAATCTGCTGCACAAGTCGCAGGGCGAGGAGCGATCCCCCGTTCGCGATACTGCAGTAAGCTTGGGCCATCTGGATGGGCGTGACCAGGAGATCGCCCTGGCCGATCGCGAGATTGGCCACGTCGCCGTCGCTCAGCCGCCGCTTGTGGACGCGCTTCATGTATTCGTTGGTGGGGAGGTTGCCGGGATCCTCGTCCTCGAGCGTGATACCGGTCTTGCGTCCGAAGCCGAAGCGCTGGCTCCAGTCCACCACGCGCTCCGCGCCGCAGCGGATGCCAACCTGGTAGAACCAGGTGTTGATCGACATGGTGAAGGCGCGGTCGAAATTCAGGTTGCCGAAATCCTTCGCCTTGGAGTTGCCCATCACAATGTTCCCGATCTGGAATGTAGCCGGCGCGTGGATTTCCTCGGTCTTGCTGATGACGCCATCCTGCAGCGCCGCGGTGCCGATGACCAGTTTGTAAGTCGAGCCCGCCGGGTACGAGGCGCGAAAGGCGCGCCCGATCAGCGGGCCATCCGGATCCTTGTCGAGGCGTTCGAAATCCGCCGCGGAAATTGCAGGCACGAACATGTTCGGATCGAAGCTTGGCCACGACGCCATGGCGAGAATGTCGCCGTTGGCGGGCGAGAGAAACACCATCGCGCCGCGCTTGCAGCCTGCGGCGAGCGCATTTTCGCAGTCGCGCTGCAGCTTGACGTCGAGCGTGGTGATCACGTTGTCGCCGGGAATGGGCGCCTGCAGCACGGATTCACTGACCTTCCGGCCCTGGGCGTCGAAAGTCATGTTCAGGATGCCGTTCTTGCCCGTCAGCTTGTCGTTGAAGATTTTCTCCAGGCCGTCGCGTCCCTCGAGCCCGGGCCAGAGCGCCTCGTTGTTCTGGATGGGCCCCTCGGCCTGCCTCCCCGTCTTGCCCACATACCCGATGATGTGGGCTGCCAGTTTACCCTGCGGATAGACCCGCGTGTAAACCGGCCGTAACGTCAGGTAGCCGGTGAGACGCGGCTTGATCCGCTCGACTTCCTCGCTCGGTAGGAACGTGGCCAGATCCATCGGCAGGATGCGGCGCTCGTGATAATGGTCGAGGAGTTGCGCGGTGGTCAGCTCGACCGGGCGCTTCAACAACTCCGCGGCGGCCGCCAAATGCTGCTTCGCGTAATCCACGAGCTGCGCGTCTGTCATCAACGTCCCGGTGGGAAACGCCAGCGCGAGATGATGCGCAACGCGCGACTGGGCCAGCGGCTCGCCGTGGCGATCGGTGATCAGGCCGCGTGGGGCGGGAATTTCGAAATAGTACGTCCGGAAGTCGGTGCGCGATTCCCAGGCCGGCGCGATCGTCTCCGGCACTTTGGCACCCACGCCCGGCGCGAAGAGGGGCGCGAGGGCCGGGACCGGCGGCGTGACGGCGGGATTCTTCGCCACGCTCGCGGGCGCTGGCGCGGTCGCGGCTGGGCTCTTGGCGGGAGTCGTGGTCTTGACGGCACTGCCGGGCGCTGGGTTTGCCACCCGCTGCGCGGGGACCGCGGGCGCTTGTGCCACCAGCGAATGGAGCGGACACGCCAGGGCGGCGCAACCAAGGACGAGGGACGACACCAGCTTCATGGCGGCAATCATCGGCGAGGGGCCCGCGCCTGCAACTGACTTGTCTTGCTAGTTCGTGGAGACCGGGGCTGGGCTGGCGGGCGGCTTCGGGGCGTCCGGCACGGTGGTCGGCGCCGCTGCCGGCGAGCCGGCCGGCGGCGGCATCTGGCCCGGGATGGGCGAGGCGGCAGGCGCAGCGACGGACTTGTTGGCCGGCGGTCTCGCTTTTTGCCACGAGGATTCCTTGTCGGTGACCAGGGCGATGATGAGCTGGCCGTTGCCGACTTGCGGGCCGCGGATGTAGAGCGGGTTGCCGCGCGCGAGTTTGACCGTGGCCTCGACGAGCATCGTATCGTCCTGGTAAAGTTGCAGCCCGACGAGGTAACCGTTGGGTATCGGGTTTTTCGTGTCCACTTTGACGTAGAAGCGCTTGCTGGGGACGAGCCAATCCTCTTCACCGGTCTTGATTTTTTGCTGGGCCTGTCCGATCACGCGCAGCCCCTTGTAGCCGAAAATACGGGCAATCTGCTTTTCCCGCCCTGCCAGCGCCGGCGGCAGCTTTAGCGGGGTGTGCGGCGCGCCGTCCTTCACGGGATTCTCCGCCACAAGCAGCCCGCCCCACATCATGTCTTCGGCCCGCGCGCCCGGGGCACTGGCCACGCTCAGCCCCAAAGCGAGCACCGCGAACAACGCCCACCGGCCAGTGCGAGAGGCGCTTCGTGCCATGGCGATCAGGGAGCGGCGTCGGGGTCCAGGTTTTCGTCTGCCGCGGCGTACGATTCGGGCACGTGCGCCATGCCATCGAGCCACAGCACGGCGGCCTGCTCTTCCCGGGCATTGGCGTTGAAGGACGAGGCGGAGACTTCCGGCGCCGGAGATTTCGCGTCGAGCACCTGCGTGAGATACGCCGTCTCCGGCCGTTCCTCGAGCTGCGGGGAAATCAGGCCGCGGTAGGTGGCGACGCCCAGCAACAGCGCCATCGTGCCGGCCAGCGTGAGTCTGACAAAGATCGACTGAAACCACCCCGCGGCTGGCGTCCCGGTGCTCGTCGCGCGCGGCGCGGTCGCGTGGCGGTCGGTCTCGATGCGGTCCAGCAGGCGATGGTTGAAAAAATCCGGATTCGGCATCCGTGTCCGGGCGAGATGCTGGCGCAGCGCGAGCTTCAGCCGGTCGAGTTCCGCGCGTTCCGTCGCCGGATCGATTTGCTGCTGGCCGGCGAGCTCGCGCTCAAAAATGGCGCGTTCGGCTTCATCGAGCCGGCCATCGAGCCAGGCCGCATGGCGCTCTTCAAACGTTTTCATGGAGATCCTTCAAAAGGGTTTGGAGTTTCTTGCGGGCGTAGAACAGGCGCGACATCACCGTGCCGATGGAGCAACCGACCGCGTCGGCAATCTCGTGATATTGCAGGCCTTCCACTTCCTTCAATAGGACGACGGCCCGGTGTTCGGGCGAGAGTTTCGCGATGGCTGCATCGAGGCGGTCGCGCAATTCCGCGCGTTCCATCTGGCGTTGCGGCGAGACCTCGCCCTTCGGCGTGACGTCCGCCGTGGGCTCGATGTCGGTGCGCGCAATCGTGTCATCGAATTCTCCCTCGGGGCGGAGCGTGCGCTTGCGCAGCCAGTCGATGGAGACATTGGTGACGATGCGATAGAGCCAGGTGTAGAACGAGGATTGGAAGCGGAACTTGTCCAGCGACTTCCACGCCTTGAAGAACCCGTCCTGCGCGAGGTCCCAGGCGTCCTGTTCGTTCCTGACCATTTGATAAACCATCGCGTAAATTCTTGTGCGGTACTTGGTGACCAGTTCATCGAAGGCGCGCGTGTCTCCCCCCTGGCTGCGGCGGACAAGTTCGAGATCGTCACTTTCCGCGCCCGAAGGCGGCCCGCTTTGCATCGTTGGGGTTTCTGACGAAGACATTCGCTCGGTTATTCAATCAGAGACGGGCTTCTGGACGCCAGGCTCACCCGTTGCCCGTATTGCGACGGCGGAATTCACCCCGCAGGTTGCCCATGAGCTCGATGATGCCGCCCCGGACTGCAAAGATCCGTTTCTGCAGTTCGTCCGCCTGGGCCGGGGTGATCAGTCCGCTCCTGCGGCAGGGCTCGATGGCTTCCAAGCCGCCCATGATCGATTTCAAACCGCGTTTCAGGTACGCGAGGGTCATGCCCAGCTCGTCGTAATCGTCCCCCAGGGCGGCGGACAGCTTGGCACCGCAATTCGAAACTCCCGCGAAAAGCTGGCTCGCGGCGGCATCGCCCTCGGGTGAATGCGATTCCGTGCCGATCCATTTCGACACCTGCAGGGTGAGGTTGAAGGCGTCCGACGCCAGAGGGTGGCGTTCGCGGTTTACCAATAGGTCCGGAGCCTGCCCCGGTTCCTTCTCGTCGTCCGCTTCGGTCGCCTCCTCGGAAAAGGTCTCTTCCAACTCGTCGCCCCAATCGTGTCCCGCCTCGTCCTCGAGCTCATCCCAGCCCATCTCCCTGGCGATGATCGCATCGCGGTCCGGATGGTCCGCAAATTTCTCCAATAGTCGCAGATACTCGTCGGTCTTGCGGTCCTGCTGCTGGAGAAATCGCTCCCAATCGTATTCGTCCCACGGCCGCCCGGGCTGGGGCGCTGGGAATTCGTCGTCGGGCATGGCGCAGACGATGTATCGCAGGGCTTCCTTGGCCGCAAGGCGGGTCGTCACGCCGTTTGCATGGTCTGCCGCCGGAGCTGGCCGCAGGCGGCGTCGATGTCGTGACCCTTCTCGCGGCGCAGAGTGACGTCGAGATCGGATCGGCGGAGAATCTTGTGGAAGGCATCCTGCCGGTCGATCGCCGGTCGCTGCCACTCGAGCCCCGTGACCGTGTTGTACGGAATCAAATTGATTTTGGCCTGGAGCGGCGCGGCCAGCTGCGCGAGACGCTCCGCCTGCGCGTCATCGTCGTTCACGCCGGCGATGAGGATGTACTCGAAGGTCAGGCGCTGTTTTTTCCGCTCGTGCCAGTATTGGCAGGCCTCCATCAACGCCGTGACGTTGTACCGCTGATTGATCGGCATGATTTGGCTGCGCACGTCATCGGTCGCGCCGTGCAGGGAAATGGCGAGCCGAAACTGGATCGGTTGCTCGGCCAGATCGCGCATGCGCGGCACGAGTCCGCTGGTGGAAATGGTGATGTGGCGCGCGCCGATCCCCACTCCCCAAGCCTGGTTGTTCAGGATGCGGATGGCCTGCAGCAGGTTTTCGAAATTCGCCAGCGGCTCGCCCATGCCCATGAACACAAGGTTGTCGACCCGCTCGTGGCTGATCGCTTCGGCTTGAAGAATCTGCTCGACGATTTCGCCGGCTGTAAGATTGCGCGTGAAACCGTCGAGCCCACTGGCGCAAAACTTGCAGCCGTACGCGCATCCGACCTGCGTGGAAACGCAGAGCGTGCGGCGGTCGGAGCGCTCGCCATAGAGCGAAGTGGAGGCCGGGATGAGGACACTTTCGATGAGCTGGCCATCGCTGAGTCGGAAGAGAAATTTCTGGGTGGTGTCATTCGCACCGAGCTGGCGCACGAGCGCGATCGACGACAACGAAAATTGTTCCGCGAGCGCTGTGCGCAGCGGTGCGGGAAGATCCGTCATCCGTTCCCACGCGTCGACGCGGTGCTTGTATCGCCACTGGAGCACCTGCTTCGCGCGGTAGGTGGGCTGACCGAGCGCAACCAACTCAGCCACGAGATCGTCGTGGGTGAGGGACAACAGATTCTGGCGGTCGGTCGCGGGCATCGAGCGGCGAGAGGGTACGACGAAAGGCGGGCGCGTGAAACCGCAGATTGACGTGGAGTGGGTGGGGGGGTCAAACCCCAAGGCATGGCCACCAAGCGCTTTGCCATTCTTGGGCGCTTCGGCCGGGTGCGGCGACCCCGGAGCGGGTGCGGAAATCCCGCGCGTTGAGAGAGATTAGTGGACGATCAGGCTCAATCGGTGCATAAGTTGCTGTCCTCGTTTCCCAAGCGAGGAAACTACGATGACTCATCTGATGTACGTGAAGCAGTTCTCAAAGATCGGCAAGACGCGGCTTCTGACCGCGGGTCTCTTGGCGCTGGTGAGCGTGGCTTTCGGTCCGTCGGTGAATGCCCAATGGGTCATTCCGGTGGGGGGCGACACAATCAATTTTGACCAAACCATCAGCGGCGTGAACAACGGCGCCTACAACGGGACGGCGCCGGCCAATCCACCTGGCGCCGGTCAATTGGATTCAGCGGCATGGACGTTTCAATTAGCCCCGACCTTTCGTGGAACCGCCACCTTTGGCGCCGGCTTGGGTAATGGACAGGTCGACGGAGTTTACGGTTTCCTTGGGGGACAGCCTGGCAGTCTTGGCACCGGGCGCGAGCTCGGCTTCGTTCCTCCCAACGGCAGCTCCGGCTCGACCTTCGGCATGTTTTCGTTGCTGACGACCAACGGGACCGGCTCGGCCATCAATCAACTCACGCTGCAGCTTGATTTTAATTTCTTCAATGGGACCTCGCGAGGGGTGGTCTTGAATGTCTCTTACACCATCGGCGCGGTGACGACCGCGCTGGGCGGCCTGACGTTTTCGCCCACGAACGCGCCACTGACCGTCGCGGGGACCCATCTTACGTCCGGACTGGTGAATCTGGGCACGACGGTGGCAAACGGCAGCCAGATCACCTTCAACTTCACCTTGGCAACGATCGGTGCGGGGGCCGGTAACGTTCACGATGAAGTGGGCATCGATAACATCAGTCTGACCGAGGGCTTTGTGCCCGAGCCGGGCACGTATGCAGCGGGAGCACTGGCGCTCGGCCTGATCGGCTGGTCGTTACTTCGGCGTGGGCGCGCCTGAGGAGAAGCGCAGCGGCAATCCGGGATCATCCGGGTAATGGCGAATTCCGCCGGCGATGGCTGCGGGTGAATGCAAAGAACGGTCGCCCAGGGCCCGCGCGACCGGCCTTGCCGCGAAAGCCTGCCGCGATATGCTCGGGGCGCTGCCGCCCCTTGCATTAATATGCTCTCGATCGTCATCCCAATTTCAACCTTGTAGGAAAACGCCGAGAAGGTGCTGCGCGAGGTGCGGGGAGCCCAGCCCGACGCCGAGA
>JANMQT010000201.1:0-3857 GCA_031370675.1 Verrucomicrobiota bacterium | reverse complement strand
GTGATGGCAACGTGGTCGTGTGACCAAGAGGTCCGCTCTTTGGTCCGGTGATTTGTTCGTTTCGGAATGCCGCCATTCTGGAAGCGCATTAACTCCAGACAAGACGCCGGCAGCTTGTAACCGAGATCGCACTCGACACGGACGATGGCCTCGTCGCTCAATGGAGCGCCGACATACTCCGTTTGCGCGTAATCCGATGCCTTCCAGAACGACGCCAAGTCGAAGTTGTCGAAAAACGTTTTTGTTCCTTGTGCGCTCATGACGGCTAACGACCCAAACTGAGCGACCGGCGAGGCGGAATGTAAAGTCAGAATGTGGCTGTTACTCCACCCGCCAAGGCGGTTCGCTCCAGTGCCTGGTTAGGTGAGGCGGATTCACGAAGTAAGTGCAACACGAGAGGTTTTGAGAGGGAAAAGTGTGGGAGGAGGATGGCGATGAACTATCGCCAACTCAATATTGAAGAGCGCAGCAGCCTGACGGCGCTGCGCCAGCATGGCTTGGGCGTCTGCGCGATCGCGGAGCATTTGGGCCGACATCGCACCACGGTGTGGCGGGAGCTGCGGCGCAATGCCTCGACGTACGATGGGCGTTATCGAGCGAGCCGGGCCAACGAATACGCGGTGGCCCGAAGAAAGCGCTCCCGGCGCAATGCGCATTTCGCTCCAGCCCAGATGACGCGGGTGGAAGAGTTGCTGCGCCAGGAGTGGAGCCCGGAGCAGGTGGCGGGGTACTTGGAGCGCAAGGGCTTGCTCTGCATCAGCCACGAGACCATCTACCGGCACATCTGGCGCGATGAAACCGCCGGGGGGAGCCTCCACCTGCATCTGCGCGGAGCGCGCAAGCACTGCCGCAAACGCTACGGCCGCTACGACAGTCGGGGCCGCTTGTCAGGTAAACGCATGATTGGCGAGCGACCGGCCTGCGTCGCAGGCCGTCGCTACCTCGGGCACTGGGAGATCGACACCGTCATGGGCACGAGCCTGGGCGAGAGCAGCGACTGCATCCTGACGCTGGTGGAGCGCAAGACCGGCTACACCCTCATCGGCAAACTGAGCGCACGCACGGTGCGGCAAGCCAGCCGGGTCACCCTCGCCTTGATGCGCCGGCACCCCGGGAAGTTCCGCACCATCACCGCGGACAACGGCACGGAGTTCCACGGCTACGCGCAGATCGAGGCCCTGAGCGCCGTGCACTTTTACTTCGCGACCCCACATCACAGTTGGGAGCGCGGGACCAATGAAAACACCAACGGACTCATCCGGCAGTATCTGCCCAAAGGCCAGAGCATGGAGTCGCTCACCCAGGCGCACTGCGACGTCATCGCCACCAAACTCAACCAACGACCAAGGAAAAGATATGCATACAAATCACCAACCGAGTGCTTCCTTCGACCCTAACATGTGTTGCACTACAAAGTTGAACTCACGCTTCATGTGATTGTAATCTCATAATTCTCTGCCCGTTTTGGATACCACCATCTTGCCAGCCAAACTTCCGATACAACGCATAGGCACGAGTGGAAACATCCGGTGAGGTCCACAGCCAAATGTTCTGGCAAGCCCTGGCTCGCAACCATTGCACTGCCAGCTCCGTCAACCGCCTGCCAATCCCACGTCTTTCAAACTCTGGCAGGACGGCGACGACCCAAAACTCACCGTTGCTCGAGTTGCCCATGCTAAAGCCGACAATGTGCTGGTAAATTTCACAAATCCAGCCCTTGTGAGTCGTGGCCAGCATCGCGGCCAGCGATTCCTCCGTAATGCCCGCCTGCCGGAGAGCTTCCATCGAGTAACGATTTTCCCGCACCAACGTTCTGACCTCGATGCAACGTCCAATGTCGCGCTGTTCCATCTCACGAAAAATCATGGGCATACTCGCTGCCGCCTAACGGGAAGTATGAGGATAAAATGCGGGCTTAAAACGGCAGATCGAAATGAACAGCCAGCCCCTCGATTCAGAGATGCGCGCAGAAGGCAGAATTCGCGGGCCACGCGGCCGCGGGCCTCGTTTAATAAAGCATGATTTCCGGCGGCGGATTCGTCGGCAGAATTCGGTCGGCCTGAATCACCGCGGTCATCTTGCCTTCCGCGCCGGCGCGGAACGACACCTTGCCGATGACTTTCACCCACGACATGTCGGTCATCCCCTCGAGCGTGCCCGGTGCCTCGACGGTCACGGCCACCGGCCGCGCATCCGCCGCGCAGCAAAGCATGAACATGCGCACGAGCTGGAATTTCATTTTGCTCCCGCCGCGATCCGGCAGGAACTGGCCGATGATCTCGATTTGCTTGCCTTCGAAATCCGGCCGCATCGACTGGTCGTCCGCCGCGAACAGGAGGTCGACGACTTCCGCGATCGGAAGGCCCTCGAGTGACTTGCGGAGATATTGCGTGGCGTCCACGCGATCGGCGGCCGCGGCGATGGCGGGCGGCGCGGATTGGCCGTCGGCGGTCGGCAACGGTGGTTCCAGCGGCGCGGCGGGACGCGCGGGGGCGGTCGCGGTCTTCGGTGCGGCCGGCGGCGGAGTGAATGACATCGCGCCCTGCGGAATCGCCGCGGAATTTTCGACGAGGCCGCGATTCAGGATGGCGCGGGAAGAAAAACTGTCCGTCCTCACCGCGGCGGCCGCGCCGATGGGCAGGAGCAACACGAGAAAGGCGAGAATCTGGCCCGGGCGCAGGCTCGCGTCGGACCCGGCCCCCCGAACGCCAAACGCCATCCCATCATCCGCCTCGTCCTCGGGCGTGACGACTACGCCTTTCGCGGTAAACAAAAGTCCTAGGGCGACCACCGGCAGCAGCAGGCCCGTCGCCAGCACGAAGGGACGGTAGGTCTCGATCAGGTAATGATTCAGGCGGCCGCTGAAGTAGAAATACAGCAGCATGGCCGACCACGAGAAAAGCGTGATGGCCGGCAGCGTGCGGGCGAGGATTCGATTCAGTTTTTTCATCCGAGGAAGGCGGTAAGCCGCACGCAAATCAATCCGATGACCACCACCAGGCCTAGCGCCAGCAACGCGATGAAACGCTTCCGGAACACCAGCCGGTAGAGAAAGATTAACTTCACGTCCAGCATCGCCCCAAGCGTCAGGAACGCAAGCTTGGCTCCGAACGGAAAGGTGGTGAAGGTGGCGGCAATAAACGCATCCGACGTGCTGCAAAGGGCTAACGAAAAGGCCAGGCCCATCATCGCGGCGGTCGAAAGCCACGGATTTTGCGCCAGCGGCATGATGGTCTCGCGCGGAACCGATGTGTTGAACACCGCGGTCAGGGCCGCGCCGATCACGACGTAAATCGCGACATCGAGGAAATCGGCCGCGCCGCGGGCGAGGGCGAGCCGGAGGCGTCCGAGGAAGGTCGGCTCGAGTTCGCGCTCGATCCCACCCAGCGCCTGGGCGGCTTCCGCGTTGCCGGAGGCGGCGCCGGCGGACTGGTCCGCGGGAGACGCGTCGGGCAGCGGTGTGCGCGAAAGTTGAAAGGTGTTCTTCCGTTGCGCGCCGGCGAGCTGGGCGACCACGCCGGGATTGAGAAACTGTTCCACGCGCAGGCGCGAGACGATGAGCCCGACGCCGACGGCGACGAGGTAGGTCAGGCCGGCGCGGAAGAGCATCATGCGCAGCGGTTGTTGCTGGTTGAACGCCGCATAAGTGCTGAGCAGGACGACCGGGCTGATGACCGGCGCCGACAACATGTAGGTCACCGCGCAGGAGGCGGGCAGGCCCTTGCGAATGAGCCGCCGGATGACCGGCACGACGCCGCATTCGCACATCGGAAAAATCAGCCCGAGCAATCCGCTGATCAACATCGCCAGCAACGGCGAGCGCGGCAGGAAGCGCGTCATCCAGCGCGCCGGGACGA
>JANMQT010000188.1:0-2321 GCA_031370675.1 Verrucomicrobiota bacterium | reverse complement strand
ATCGATCCGAACTCCACCTGATCCAGATACACCGTCGGCTCCTTGCGCTGCTTGAGCGTTATGGAGTTCGGCCCGCGCGAGTTGAGGAAGTTCGCGTGCAGCTTGACGATCACATCGTAAGCCGTCGGGGCATCGGCGGCTTGGATTTCGGCTTCGGTGATGACGTTGCGCTCGGTGGAATCCCGCTTGTTGAGGCTCGCGCACGAAGCAGTCAACACCAAGGTAACGGCAACGAACAATTCCATCGGGGCTCGGCGCGGCATGGCGACCTGCCTTCTGTTGGGTGCTCCTCGGGGTCCTAAAGCGCGGCCGGGAGGGTCGCCCATATGTCCGAGCAAAAGGTGCGCTGCGTAACCGGCCTTGGCAAGACTGGGACAAGACCCCTGGCAACACTAAAACAGATTCTTTGCGACGTCAAAACAAAACGGCCCCGCCGCGAGGACGGGGCCGTTCGAGACGCGGTTTAAATGCTTCCTAGTTGCAGGTGACCGTGAGGTCTCCCTTGCGCTGGTCTGCTTCGGTCTGTGGAATTGGAAGGGCCTTGAGGAAAATGTCGCCCGGCCTCTCCTTCTTGAAATAGGTAGCGTTCAGACGGCTGTACGCGCGCAAATCGACCAAGCGGTGGGCGCTCTCGAACAGCAATGAGTAGCGCTTTTCGCGGAGAATGGCATCGATCGCCTCGGTGGCGGTAAGGAACGGGAGGAGCGGTGCCAGGCCACCGTCACTGGCCCGGACGTAGTTCACGTCCGCGAGCGCACCAGCGAGATCGCCCAGGCCGACTTCTGCCTGAGCCCTCAGAAGAATGAGCTCCTGATTCTTGAGGTAACCAATGGGATCCGTCTGAGCCACCCGGAAGTTCGACTTGTAGGTCAACCCCTGAATGTTGGCCGGCGTGACCGGTATGATCTTCGAGCCGCGGCGATCGCCGGGCTGAAGACTGTCACTTACCTGCGGGTTCAGGTGCAGGTTGCCATCGACCAGCTGATTCGGCGTATCACCCGTGTTGGTGCTGAAAGTGAAGTAGACGCCCTTCCCAATCTGATTGGGGTCAGCGGTGTCGATGTACGACGCGTTGATGGCAGCAATCGCGTTGGTAAAGCCGGTTGCTCCCGTCGGCGCGGTGTGATCCAGTGCTCTGTACAACTCGACTTTGCCCTTCCACCCGCGATTGAATTGCGCGAACGTTGCCGGCGTGTTGAATCCGGCGAAGCCTGGCGGCAGCTTGACCGGGAAAGAGGTGCCCCCTGCCTGGAGGTCCGTGTAGGCCGCGTCCAGCAACGTCGATATGAAAGCCAGGACTTTCGGCTTGCAAACGAGGGGCGCGAGCGGTGCTCCGAGCGGCACGTCGAGAGCAAGCGGTACGCCCAGGGTGTCGCGATACTCGAGGGCCTTGTAGTAATCGATCGCCTTCATGGTGTTGACCATGCCGCGTACGGCGGAGCTCTGAGCGGCGGTTACGCCCTCAGTGGCCGGAATCGAAGGCAGCGCCTCGAGGAGGGTATTCGCCGCGCGGATGTCGCGCATGAACGGCGTCCAGTTTCCACCGCCGGAAAAGGCGCTTGGATCCGGGGTCCCGTTCAGGAATTCGTTGACGTACCTCGACTCTGATGCGTCGGTGCGATATGCGTCCCTGGCCATAACCTCGCCAAAGACGATGTAGTTGGCCGGAGCAATTCCGAGGGAGGCCCGCTGCGCGTCATGATAACCCGTGACGAGGTTTTGGAGGGTGATTTTCGTCAGCGGCTTTCCGAGAATGTCGGATAGCGAAGGATTGTTATAATCTGGGACCGCCGTGGAGTCTTTGCAGGCGCCAAGAAGCGCGACTCCGACGATCACTGTAGCTATGTATTTCTTCATTTGAGAAGTAGCTCGCTAGTGAGGGGTTTGTTAGAAGTCTGCGCTGATGCTGAAGAAGAAGCTTCGGCTTGGCGGATAAGGAGTAACGTCGAAATACCGGGTCACGTTGGTGTTTCCGAAGTTCGACACCTCGGGGTCCAGACCAGTGTATCCCGTCCAGGTCTTAAGGTTCCGACCACTCAACTCGAGGCGAACCGCGCTTGCGGCCTTGAAGGTCCTTTGCACGAGTGCGGATGGAATCGTGTACGAAAGCGAGAGCTCGCGCAATTTCACGAAGCTCGCGTCCTCGAGGAACGCCCGCGTCTGACGCAGGGCCTGCGCCGCGCGCATCTTGTCCACCAGAGCGATGTCACCAAGGGTTCCCTGACGGTCGTTGCAGCAATCGAGGAAATAGTCGTTGGTGAGGTTGGCCACGTCGCCGCCATGGCGCCAATCGAGGAGACTGGTCAGCCGAAGCGGACCAA
>JANMQT010000129.1:0-12211 GCA_031370675.1 Verrucomicrobiota bacterium | reverse complement strand
GCGAAGGAACAGGCCGAGTTGGAAGTGCTTCAGGCGTATTTACCGAAGGGCCTCACGCCGGAGGAACTGGCGGCAATGATCGATGCGACCATCCAGGAGGTTGGCGCGACGACCAAGGCCCAGCTCGGATCCGTCATGAAGGCCTTGCAGCCGAAACTGGCCGGCCGGGCCGATGGCAAGACCGTCAGCCAGGAAGTCGGCAAGCGCCTGGCTTGAGCAGAGTCGAAGGTCGAACGTCGAAAGCCGGCCAGATTAAATGGCTCTGGCCAGCGCGTCGTGATCGATCGTGGCAAGGCGCTGGCGTTTCGCGCCGAGGCGGGGAATGCAATCGATCAACGCACGCGTGTAGGGATGTTGGGGATCGCGCAGGACGGTCTCGGTCGGACCGCGTTCGACAATCCGGCCGCGGAACATCACCGCCACCTCGTCCGCCAGGCCGCGAATGATGCCGAAATTGTGCGTGATGAGCAGCACGGACATGCCCAGTTGCTCTTTCAGCTCGCGCAACAGTTTCATGATCTCCGCCTGCACGGTCACGTCGAGCGCCGTGGTCGGCTCGTCGGCGACGAGCAGCGCCGGTTGGGCGCAGAGGGCCATGGCGATCATGGCGCGCTGTTGCATGCCGCCGCTCAATTCGTGTGGATAAGAGCGAAGTCGCTTTTCCGGATCGACGATGCCCACGCGGTCGAGCCAGCGCACGATTTCCGCGCCGCGCGCCGCCGGTGCCACGTCCGGCCGGTGCAGGCGCAGCACCTCGCCGATTTGCGATTGCAGCGTGAAGACCGGATTCAGCGACGTCGCGGGCTCCTGGAAAATGTAGCCGATTTTTCCGCCCCGTACGGTGCGCAGCTCGTCCTCGTTCATCTTTCGGACATCACGACCCTCCAGCAGAACCTCCCCCGAATCGTAGACGGCGGGCGGCTCCGGAAGCAACCGTGTCAGGGCGAGGGCGGTGACGCTCTTGCCGCTGCCCGATTCCCCGACGACGGCGAGACCGCGCCCCCGCTCAATGCTCCAGGAGACGTCCTCCACGGCGGGTTTGCCCGAGCCGTCGCGCTTTGCGAAGCGGATGGTGAGATTTCGGACTTCAATCAGGGTTGCCGGCATGTGCAATGGAGGGTCCGACGCACTCGAGCTGCGGTGCTTCTTCAAGAAAACCGATCGTCAGTCCATGGGTCGGCCGTGTTGCTGTAGCCGCGGACTTCCCAGAAACCGAGCTTGTCCGCTCCGAGGAATTCAATCGCGCGCAGGAACTTTGCCCCCTTCCAGGCATAGAGCTTCGGGATGATGACCCGGGCCGGGCCCCCGTGCTCGCGCGGAATCGGCGCGCCGTCGAAACGCGTGGCCACGAGCGTGTCATCATCGAGCGCGGCCTCCAGGGTCGTGTTCGTGGAGTAGCCGTCGTAGCTCGTGTAGTAAAGGTGCCTGGCCTCGGGTTTCGGCCGGACGAGATCGCAAAGGGAAAAGAAGGACACGCCGCTCCAGCGGCAGTCGTACTTGCTCCACGTCGTCACGCAGTGGAAGTCGCTTACGTCCTCGAACTGCGGCAGCTGATGAAAATCATCCCAGCCGAGCGTGACAGGATTCTCCACCAGCCCGCCGATTTGCAGCTTCCATTCGGCGGTCGGGATTTCCGGCTGGATGCCAAGGTCGAGCACCGGGAACCCCTTGGTCAGGTGCTGGCCCGGCGGCAACCGATCGTCCGAGCGCACAGGCGGACGCTCCTTGCCCGACATCTTGCGCGCCCAGCGCTCCTTGCGCTCGATGATGGATGGATTCATCGCGGTTGCGGCTCGAGCCTAGTTTGCGGTGTTCCGCTCCAGCTCGCGAATCGCATCGCGCAGTTGCGCCGCGCGCTCATAGGCTTCGCTGGCGACCGCGGTGTCGAGTTCCTGCTTCAATTTCTCAATCTTGGTCAGCGGGCGCTTGGAGCGCACTTCCTCGAGGAGATCATCCAGGAACGAAAGCTCGGCGCTCTCGGTCGCGGCCTCGGGATTGCCGCTCGTTTTGTAGAACTCGAGGATCGATTCCCGACCCTTTTCGATGTGCCGGATCGCGGCGCCGTAATTGTCGTTGTCGAGTTCCTGCGCCGCCTTCGCCCGCGTATTCATCATCAGGACGTAGGGGCGAAATTGCTGGAAGGCCAGCGACATGTCATCGCGCTCGACGTGCTCCGCGACAAACGTGAACAGGTCAAGGTTGCGCTGCGTATCGCGAATAACGGCGTCATATTCCTTGAGCTGATACAGCGCGAGGTAGCGGTGATAATACTGGATGCCCTCCTGCTGCAATTCGCCGCAGTCGTCGGCCGTCAGCTCGTATTTTCCGCCCGTGGCGGTCTGCTCCTGGGCGCGCTCTTGGTGAAACGCGAGCAACGACTCGCAACCCTTCGGTCGGGTGCCGTCGGGACGGCCCGACATCTCCATCTGGATGACACCGAGATCGATTCGGAGCTGGAGTTTTTCCCGCCCGTCGAGGCCCGCCACTTTCCGAACCTTGATCTGCCCGGGCTCGTGCGGCCAGTCGCCCAGGATTTGGTTAAGGTCGAAGCTCATCTTTCTTCCGCAATAAAACGGCCCGCGCGCGGCTTGTCAAAGGCCCGATGCGACACCATCCAGCTCCACAGAGGCAAAAGCCGTGTCACCGATGCATTGGCACGTCACGCGGCGGCGCGATCAGGATGCGGCCCCGTCCTCTTCGAGTCCCCACAGCTTGGGCGAGGCCAGCTCGATGCTGTTGCCCGCCGGGTCCCGAAAGTAGATGGAATGCCCGCCACGCGGCCACGCGATCTCCGACTCGATGGCAATGTGCTCGCGCCCGAGCTGATCGCGCCAGGCGGCGAGTTCGTCATCGCGGACGCGAAACGCCATGTGCGAGGGACCTGTGGCGCCATGCGTGGGTACCGGCTCGCCGTTGACGAAGCTCGGGTCCTGCGCGGTTACCGTCGCGTTGAAGACCAGAAACACGCCGGGCCCACAGCGAAAAAAGACGTGTCGATTCCGGTCGCGATTGATTCGGGAAAGCCCGAGCACGCGTCCATAAAAATCCTCCGCCGCGTCAAGGTCGTCCACGTACACCGCCGTCTCGAGCACGCCGCGAAGTTCCATGATGGGAAGGGGCGGCCGCCGTTTACGGGTTCCGCGAGACGAGGTAGAGAAAGCGATTCTTCATGCGGTAGCCACCGCTGGCCGTGCGGAAGGGCGCGAGGGTCGACCGCAGCAGCTCGCGGATCGTCTCCTCGCCCTGCGTCTGCGCCGCCTTCACGGCCGGCCCGGCGGACAACAACCCGCGCAGCGCTGTCTCCTCATCGGGATACACGAATGGGCAGTCGACCTCGCGCACGTCCTGCGGCAGCAGCCCGGCTTCTTCCGCCAACGCACCGAGTGCGCCGTCGTGCGAGAGCGCAAACGGACCCGGTGTGCCCGGTGCGGGTGGCGGACCGGAGGGCTCGAGCGCCGCAATGTAGGCCGACGTTTCGCAATCCTCGGGTCGCCCCCACGTGGCGATAATGATCCGGGCGTTGGGCAGTCCGACGCGGCGGGCTTCGCGCAGGGCGTTCACCGGATCGGCCGCAAATTGAAAAGAATTGATGCCCGTCACGACGTCGAAGGAGCGCGAGTCGAAGGGCAGCGTCTCCATTTCGCCGACACGGAAATCCGCCTGCGGCGTGCGCCGCTTGGCGACCGCGAGCAGCGCGCCGGAGGCATCGATGCCCGCCACGCGACTGGCGGCGGCGGCCATCGCTGCAAAGAGGCCGGAGCCGCAGCCCACGTCGAGCAGGTCCACGTGCGGACCCTGCATCATCTCCTGCAGGATGGCGGTGAACAGCGGCCGCTGCACAATCTCCTGGATGTCGGCCCAATCCTGCGCGCGGACGCTCCAGAGATCGCCTTGGACGGTGGCGGAGCCGGGCGGGGAGGACGGGGCGGTCGACATGGGCAAATCCGACGAAGCAATTCTCCGGGGGTGCAGGTCGCTACTTCAACGCGCCTTTTTCGACGAACCATTTGAGGTACTCCGGCTTGAGCCGGCCGGCCTTGACCGCGGGATCCGTCTCCACCCACGATTTCGCCTCCTCCAGTGACGCGGTCCTGAGGATGAACAGCCCGCGCACGTTGCGCCCCGAGAAATCCTCGAAGGGGCCGGCATACGCGATCTTCTTCTCCCCGTGCAAACGGACAATATTCGCAATGTGCGCGGCTTGGATCCGCTCCAGTTCCTCCTTCGGATAATCGGGCGCGTTCTCCGGACGCAGAAGCAAAACAACGAAGAAGTTATCGAACTCCATCGGCACCGCGGCCTTCGTTGGCGCGCTGGGCGTGGGATCGGCGGCGGGCAGAGCGGCCGGTGAAAAGCCGAGGACGAGCACCGCGGCCACGAGCGAACAGGGAAGGGATTTCATGCGTAGGCGCCATCCTGCGCGAATCCGCACCCCGCCGGCAAGTCAGTCCGCATGCGCGGCCACGCCCGATTTGCCCAGGAGCGCCGACGGACGCCGCTTTTTTCCGGGAAAGGATCGGATGATGATGCCGGCATGCGCCGCGCGAGTGTGCCCGCGCCGGACCGCGGCCGCGAGCAACTCGAGCAGCGGCGGAGCGTCGAGATCCGCCGCGCGCTCGATCGTGACATGCCGGATGGCCTTGCCGGTGCCCTTGCACAGCCCGGCCGGATCCGGCAGGTCGGCGCCACGATTGAAACCGAGGTTCACGTAATGCGCATAGACTGCCACGTGGCAGATCGCCTCCTTGAAGCGGCCCGTGGGCGTGAAGCCCATCGCGACGGCGTTGCTCGCATCGACCACCAGTTCCGTCATGGGCGGAATGTGCTCAAGCACGAAACGGCGGACCGCCAAAGCGAGTTGCTGGATCTCGTGGTCATACGGCTTGAGAAAATCCAGCAGCGCGGGCGGAGGCAGAAGATGGGATTTGGACATAATCTTTGGTGGGTTGGGGATGAACTTCATGGAGTCCGCTTGGCTGCGGAGACGAAAAAACCGCCTGAGGATTCGACCGCCCAGGTCGAACCATCGGGCGTGGTGACAAACTTGATGCGATGATCCGGATCGCCCGCCACAAAGGTGAACTGGCCCTGGTACGGCATCACGAGCCCGGGCCGGGTGGAGCCGCGCGGTTGCGCCACCATCGTGTCGCCGTTCGCGACGACGGTGATGACGCCGTTTTCCGTCGCGTAATTCCCCGCGATGGCCGCCTGTTCCGTGGCAGGGACGGGCAGGGTAACCATGGCGGCGGCGGGCAGACCGAGCACCGCGCGCGCGATTTTCGCGGCGATGCTCCACGGAGAGAGCCGCGCGCCTTCAGTGTTGGTGAGCACCACGACGGTGAGGTCGTCGTCCGGAAAACGTTGCAACATTGCCGCGTAGCCGGCGCCACTGCCGGAGTGGCCGAGGCAGCGGTGGCCTTCCAGGCTTCCCAGCCGCGTGCCGAGGCCGTAATCAAGCGGCGGGCCCTCCGCAGGCTTCGTGGAGCTCCGCATTTGCGCCAAGCCGGTGGTCTTCACGATGCCGCCGTCGTCCAGCGCCTTCTGCCAATTCGCCAGATCCATGACCGTCGAGCAGAGCGCGCCAGCGGAGAAGACTGACTTCCAGCTGATGTAGTCGGCATTCTGCGGCTTGCCGCGCGCGATGACATACGGCTGCGCCCGCGAGGGCATCAGAGGTTCGTGGTCGCCGTAAGCGGTATGGGTCAAATTGAGCGGCCCAAGAATATTCTGCTGCAGGTGGTCCACATAGGACTGCCCCGACGCAGCCTCGATGATTAGACCTAGCAGGAAGTAGCCGGAGTTGCTGTAGTGCCACTGCGTGCCCGGTGCGAAATCGGGTGGTTCATTTTGAAATAGAGCCAGCACCTCGTCGGCGGACAGATCGAGCTTCTCCTTCGCGTCGAAGGCCGGGCCCACTTCGGTGTAGGAACGAATCCCGGAGGTGTGATTCAGGAGCTGCCGCACCGTGACGGGTCGTCCGTTCAGCGGAAACTTCGGGAGGTACGTGGTGAGGTCGGCGTCGAGATCGATCTTGCCCTGATCCGCGAGCTGCAGGACCGCCGCCGCGGTAAAATTCTTCGTGACCGAGCAAATGTGATACACCGTGCCGGCGGTTGCCGGCACCCGGTGCTCGAGGTTGGCAAAGCCGTAACCCTTCACGGCAATCGGCTGGCCCTTGGAAATTACCGCGATGCTCAGGCCGACGATTCCGGATTCGAGCGCCTCGGTCGCAATTGCATCGAGGCGTGCGGGCAGCGTTTCCTTCGGGGCGGCAGTCTGCGCGAATAACGCCGTCGCGAGGACCGATTGAACGGTCCAAGTCACGCCCTGCTGGCACCAACTGCCCGGAAGAATCTTCATCACCGCGACCCCGGTCTGAGGCGACCGGGGCGACGATGATCAGCGGGTCGGCCTCAAAATTGCAAGCTTCCCGTGGTCCGGCCCGTTACGGCGGGCTGGCGGCGGCGGCGAGCAGCGCGTCCAAATCGAGCGGCTTGGTGAACATGGCCACCCCTCCCTCCGGTGAGCGCGGCCAGAGTGTTTCGGGCCGATCGCAGTAAAGCTCGACCCCGTTTTCGTCGGGGTCACGCAGGTAGAGCGCCTCGCTGACGCCGTGGTCCGACGCGCCGTCGAGCGGGATGCCGGCCGCGGTCACGCGACGCAAGGCATCGCCGAGTGCCGCGCGATCGGGATAGAGGATGGCCATGTGAAAAAGACCGGTGGTGCCGGGTGCCGGTGGCTTGCCGCCGGCGCTCTCCCAGGTGTTGAGGCCGATGTGGTGATGATATCCGCCCGCGCTGATAAATGCGGCCGAGCGACCCATGCGCTGCTTCAGCTCAAAGCCGAGCACGCCACAATAGAAGTTTAGCGCGCGCTCGAGATCCGCCACCTTGAGATGCACGTGGCCGATGCGGGTCTCGGGGTGGATCGGGGCGGAAGTCGGGTTGGACATGGGGTGAGCGAGAGAAACGACCTGGCAAACAAACGCGATTTTGCATTGAGCCTACGCGCTCATGCGGCGTGAGCCGCTCCAAAACCCTGTCATCCTGAGCGAAGTGGAAGGATCTCTAATTGCCGCTCGGTGCGCGTGTGATGCGCCGTAGCCAGCGGAGCCAAACCGCAGTGAGGTCCGTCGACGGGCTCGGGATGATAACAAATGCGTTGGACGCGATCGGTCTATTGCGCAGTCCGGTCGGTCAACGGCCTTCACCCCGCCGCCGCGAGCCGCGATGAGTCGGGCCCCGGCAGTTCCTTGAGCTTCACGCGGATGCTGTCGGCGCGGAGTGCGTCGCGCTCCTCGGCGCCCAGCTTTTGCGTGGAACCGCGCTGCAGATGCGCCGGCTGAGTCTCGGTTAACAACTCGTCCAGGGGCTGGCGTCGGTCCGCCGGGAAAAACCCGAGATCCGTGCCCAGCCGCAGGAACGACAACAAATTCAGCGCCTCCTTCGACGTCATTGAGTGCGCATGCATCAAAATGCCATAGGCGCGGCCGATCTGGTCGAGCAACGTCGTCGATTTTTTCTGCAACAGCGTGGCGCGTGCGTTCTGCTCGTGCTCGATGATCTGCTCAATGACCTTGTTCAGGCGGCCCAGGATGTCCTCCTCGCGCTCGCCGAGCGTGGTCTGGTTCGAAATCTGGAAGAGGTTGCCCATCGCCTCGCTGCCCTCGCCATAGAGTCCGCGCACGGCGAGACCGATCTTGTTCACGGCCTGGATGACCTGGTTCACCTTCTCGTCGAGCACGAGCGCGGGCAGATGCAGCATCGCCGAGGCGCGCATGCCGGTGCCGACGTTTGTCAGGCACGCGGTGAGGAAGCCGAGTTTTGGCGAAAACGCGTAATCCAGGGTGTCGTCGAGCCGCGTGTCGATCTCGTCGATCGCGCGGTGAACCGCCTTGAGCTGGAAGCCGGGGCGAATCGACTGCATGCGCAGATGATCCTCCTCGTTGATCATGATGCTGACGGTCTGTTCGCGGTTCATGACCACGGCGCTGCCGGTGCTTTTCGCCGCGTGCTCGCGGCTGATGAGATGGCGCTCGACCAGGATCTGTTTTTCCGTGGCGGAGAGATCCTGCAGGTACTCGGAAAACGCATCGACCATATCCGGCAGCGCATCGACCGGCGGCTTGATGACCTCGAGCACGGCGAGCCGATCGGCCTTCTTGGCCCAACCGGGAAAGGGGCGACCCTTGACATTGCGCGCGAGGCGTACGCGGCTGCTGATCACGATGTCGTGGTGCGCCCCCGCGGGCCGCGGCGCCATCGGGCCGCTGATGAAGGTGGCGAATTTCATTTCATTGCACCGGGGATGAGCATGTCAGCGGGCGACCTCGGTGTTTTTTTGAACTAAATTTCCAAATTTTCTAAATGAACTGAATTGGGCAGAAGAGAATCCCTGAGCGCTAAGCTTCGCGTCAGGTTTGGTATTCAATGGTCATTTCGATCCAATAAAAAATTATTTAGTAAATTTGGTAAGTTTAGAAATTTAGCTAAAAACCAGACCCGCGTCGCTTAGGCCACCGTTTTCAACTGACCTTCCAGCTTCCGAATGGCGTCGCGCAATTGCGCCGCGCCCTCGTAGTCCTCTTCTTTCACGGCCTTCACGAGATCGTCGTTCAACGATTGCATCCGGCTGTCCAGTTCCGCCCGGGCGAATTGCCGGGCCGGCACCTTTCCCACGTGCTGGGACCCCTTGTGACTCGAGCGCAGGGGAGTGACGACGCTCTCGGCAAACGTCACGTAACATTCACTGCAGCCCATGCGCTGGGTCTTCTTGAAGTCGGCCTGCGTAAAGCCACAGGTCGGGCATTTGAGCGCAGGCGCATCGGGGCTGACGGCGGTCGAGGCCGACACGGCCGGTTTCTCCAACTCCGTGTTGGTGCCGAGGCCGAGCAGGAGATCAGCCAGCGCAAAGCCGGTGGGGTCCGTTACGCCCTTCTCCTTCGAGCAGTCGGGACAAAGGTTGACCTTCTGCATCTTCCCTTCGACGATTTGCGTCAGGAAGACGGTGGCTTCGTTGTTCTGGCAGGCATCGCAGCGCATAGGAGACAGCGCCGCAATCTCCGCTCAGCGGGCCGCGCCCGCAAGAGCTTCCTGCTTGGATGCCGCATGGAACGGGGTTCCCGTCGTGCGCACCAATTCACGGAAGCGCTTCATCACGCGCAAGGTCACGGGCCCGGGCACGCCGTCGCCGATGACGCGGCTGTCGCACATGGTCACGGGGACCACCTCGGCCGCCGTGCCGGTGAGGAACACCTCGTCGGCGGTGAACACGTCGTAGCGCGTCAACTCCGGCTCGGTGATCGGGATTTCCAATTCTTCGGCGATCTCCATCACCAACCCGCGGGTGATGCCGCGCAGGGAGCCCGCGCTGACGGGCGGGGTGAAGATGCGGCCCTTCTTGACCACAAACACATTGTCGGCGGTGCACTCGGCGATGTGGCCGGTATCGTTCAGCATGAGCGCCTCGGCCGCGCCCGCCTGGTTGGCCTCGATCTTGGCCATGATGTTGTTGAGATAGTTGAGCGACTTGATGGCCGGCGGCATGGCGGCGAACGACATGCGCCGCGTGGCGCAGGTGATGATGGTCAGGCCCTTGTGGTAAAGTTCCTCGGGATACAGGCTGATCTTGGCCGCGATGATGATCACGCTGGCGCGCTCGCAGCGATTCGGGTCGAGACCGAGATTGCCCACCCCGCGCGTGACGATCAGGCGCACGTAGCCGTCCTCGAGATCGTTCTGCCGCAGGGTTTCGAGCAGCGCCTCGGCCATCTCGGTCTTGGTCAGGGGAATGGTCAGGCAAAGCGCGCGGGCGGAATCCCACAGGCGGTCCATGTGCGCCTCGAGCCTGCGCACGCGGCCGTTGTAAAAACGGATGCCCTCGAAAATGCCGTCGCCGTAGAGCAGGCCGTGATCGAAAACCGAGATCTTGGCTTCGTGCTCACCGTAGAATTCACCGTCGAGATAGATTTTCATGGGGCAGTGGAGTTGGAATGGCTGGTCAGCATGCCGTCGCGGATCTCGAGCTTGCGATCCCCGCGTTCGGCGAGGTTCTGGTCGTGGGTCACCACCAGTAACGTCTTCCGCCGGTCGCGCACGAGCGCAAGTAGCAATTCGATGATCGCCTCGCCTGTCTTCGAATCAAGGTTCCCAGTCGGCTCGTCGGCGAAGAGGATGTCGGGGTCGTTGACCATCGCGCGGGCAATGGCGACGCGCTGTTGCTCCCCACCAGAGAGTTCGGCCGGAAGGTGATGCAAGCGGTCGCCAAGCTGGAGATCATTCAGCAGCGCGCCGGCACGTTCGTCGAGGTTGTCGGTCGAAGCCCCGCCCATCATGGCCGGGAGGCGGACATTTTCGAGCGCGGTAAGCTCCGGCAGCAGGTGATAACCCTGGAAGATGAAGCCCATGTGCTCGTTGCGAATCCGGGCCTGGTCGCGCCCGCCCAGCTGGTAGATGTTTCGTCCCTCGAATAGCACCTCGCCCGACTCGGGCCGCTCCAGGCCGGCCAGGGTGTAAAGCAGGGTGGTCTTGCCCGCGCCGCTTGCACCCACCAGAAAGGACACCTCGGCCGCCGCGACATCGAGGGAGATGCCGCGCAACACCTCGATGCGACGCCGGCCGATCGTGAACGATTGTTGGAGGTCGCGGGCGAGGAGCAGGGGGGCGGACATCAGGGAATGCCGAAGGAATCATGGAAGGGCCACGGACCCAAACTCGAAATTCGAAATTCGACGAAACGGCCGAAAAGCGAAGGTTCAAACCAGCAGTCGTGAACTCTCGGCTCGGGGCCATCGATCCCCGAAGACTCCTGTTTTAGAAATTTTGTTAAAAATCACCGCTACTCACCCCGGCGAATTGCCTCCCGCACCGCGGACAATTCCGCCGGGACCGCCACGATGGCCGGCAGGTTGGCGCGCGCGGAGTCCGGATCCTTCAGGCCGTGTCCGGTCAATGTACAAACGATCGTCGCGTCCTCAGGCAATTGGCGAAACGGACACGCGTCGCACGGCTCACGTTTCATCTCCAGGCAACGGAACAGCCCCGCCACCGACGCCGCACTCGCCGGCTCGGCGAAGATCCCCTCGTGGCGCGCGAGCCAAGATTGTGCGGCGAGGATTTCCGCGTCGGTCACAATGTCGATCGCGCCGTGCGAACCGGCCACCGCCTCATCCGCGCCCGCCCAACTGGCCGGATTGCCGATGCGGATGGCCGTTGCGATCGTCTCGGGATGTTCGACGCGCGTCCGGTGGTAGATGGGCGCGGCGCCGGCGGCCTGAAATCCTGCCAGGCGCGGCAGCGTCTTCGCGCGACCGCCCGTGTGGAATTCCCGGTAGCCGCGCCAGTAGGCGGTGATGTTACCGGCATTGCCGACCGGCAGGAAGTGGACGTCGGGCGCGTCGCCGAGTTCCTCCACGATTTCAAAGGCAGCGGTTTTCTGGCCCTCGATCCGGTGTGGGTTGATCGAATTGACGACCGCCACCCCGGCGGAGGTGTCAGCCCCGAGCTCGCGCACCAGCCGGAGCGCGTCGTCGAAATTTCCCTCGATGCTGATGACCTTCGCGCCGTAGGCGAACGCCTGGACGAGTTTGCCGAGAGCGATCTGGCCGGCGGGCAGCAGGACGACGCAACCGAGGCCCGCGCGCGCCGCGTACGCCGCGGCCGAGGCGGAGGTGTTTCCGGTGGAGGCGCAAACGATGGTCCGGGCGCCGGCTTCCATGGCCTTGGAGACGGCGACGGTCATGCCGCGGTCCTTGAATGAGCACGTCGGGTTGAGCGCCTCGTATTTCAGGAAGACGCTGGCTCCGCGGCCCACGCGCTCGCTGAGGCGCCGGGAATGAATCAGCGGCGTTGACCCCTCGTTGAGCGAGACGACGGGTGTGTGCCCGGTAATCGCCGGCAGAAACTCGCGCCATCGCGCGATGACGCCGTGGTCGTGGGCGGAGGCGGGACAGACGGCGGACATGGACGCCGGAGGATTAACCTCAAAAACGTGCCCGCGCCAAAGGACTTCGCGGGCGGAGAGGGTCCGCCGTTAAAACTGGGTGAGCGTCGACGGGTTGCCGACGCCCGGGTTGTAGTTCAACGACTGGCTGAAGCGCGGGAGATCCTTCAGGGTGAAGGTGACGAGGAACCCGACGTCCCTCACGCCGCGATTGTTATTGGCCACGGCGCTGATGCTGCCCACGAAGCTGGTGAGGTCGCGATAAATCGTG
>JANMQT010000124.1:0-6957 GCA_031370675.1 Verrucomicrobiota bacterium | reverse complement strand
AACTCAGCGTGGAGGCGGGCCTCGATTTCCGGATGTTGCGCGAGCAGATACCAGGTCCACGTCAGGGCATTTGCCGTTGTCTCGTGGCCGGCGAGAAAAAGCGTCATGGCCTCGTCGCGCACCTGCTGGTCGGTCATGCCCGGTCCGCCGTCCTCGTCGCGCGCCAGCAATAGCATCGAGAGCAGATCGCCGTGGTCGCGTCCGGAGGCGCGGCGCTCGCGGATCATCGTGGCGACTGCGTGTTCGAGGTGAAAGCGCGCGCGCCAGTAGCGGAGCGTGCCGGGGAGCGGGAGGTAATTGAGCAGCGCGGCGAACGGCGAGAGCATGCGGTTCATCAGCGACATGATGTCGTGCATGGCCTGGCCAATCTCGGTGGCCTGGCCGCGCAGGTCGGTGCTGAAAAGCGTGCGGCCCACGACGTCGAGCGTGAGGGTCATCATCTCGTGTGAGATGTCGATCTGCGCGCCGTCCCGCCAGGTCGAGGCGGCGCGCTGGGCCGCCTCGATCATCTCCCGGGCGTAACCGGGCAGGCGCTCGCGATGAAACGCGGGGTTCACGAGCCGGCGCTGCCGGCGATGGAATTCGTCCTCGCTGGTGAGCAGGCCCTCGCCGAGCAGGATCTTGGCTCGCTGCAGCGCACGGCCCTTGTGCATGCGATCGTGATTGGTGACGAGGATTTCCCGCACCGCATCCGGCAACGTGAAAAGATAAAACGGCAGCTTTCCGACCTTGAACCTTGCGACCGGTCCATATTCCGCCGCGAGCCCCGTGAGAAACTTCAACGGATCGCGCCGGAGCGCCATGACCTCGCGGAAACTGCCCAGCGACCGCGGGCCCGGAACGGTACGCTCGGCCGACAACGGAACAATGGTCGGTGCGTCCGGCATGATGGCGCTCATGATACCCTAGACGGACGCCGCGTCATCCAGGTTACATTTCGCGCGGCGATGCCGGGGCCCAAACTCGAAGTTTGAAATTCGAATGTACCCCTGCCTCCCTGTACCTGCCACCGTCCCGAAGAAATTGGCTGAAAAGGGGAAGGTCGAAAAAATGAAAGGCTTGGTTTCACGCAGAGACGCGGAGACGAAGAGAAGAAAATGACTGTCCAACATTCAAAACCTCTGCGTCTCTGCGTGAGAAGTCTGCTGCCGATGGCGCTGTCGGGGTGTTACGTTACCAGGAATTATTGGCTCCTTGATATGCTTTGATTGCTTGGTGGTTAATCTCTTTCGCGGTTCTAACGGTCCAAATTGATGCAAGAACTGCGCAGACTAAAAGTCGTGTTCTTTGATGCGGCGGAAACCCTGATGTTTCTGCCGCGTCCGGTCGGCGAGCATTACGCCGAGGTCGCCGAACGATTTGGTCTCAAACTCGATCCGGCCGCGTTGGATCAGGGATTCCGGGCGGCGTGGCGGGCGATGCCGCCGCGCGGGATCAGCGCAGATGGGAGCCCGCAACCGGACGACGACAAAGGCTGGTGGCGCGAGCTCGTGCGCCTGGTTTTCCATGGCGGCGGCACGCCGGCAGTCGGCGGCGTGCTCGATCCAAGTCTGTCGTCAGATTTCGATTTTGAGCGCTACTTCGACGTCATCTACGATCACTTTGCGGAGCCGGGCGTGTGGCGCGTCTTTCCAGAGGTACCGGAGGTGTTGGAAAAATTGCGCGCGCGGGGCCTGCGGCTCGGCGTGATTTCGAATTTTGATCGTCGCCTGTATTCGAATCTCGAAGACCTCGGCCTGGCGGGTTACTTCGATCACATCACGATCTCGAGCGAAGTGGGTGCGGACAAGCCGCACGTCCGGATTTTCGAACGGGCTCTGGCGGCCTTCGAGGTCGCCCCACACGAGGCGCTGCACGTCGGGGACGACCCGGTGCGCGACTGGGCCGGAGCCGAGTCGGCCGGGCTCGGGGTCTTCCGCCTGGAACGCTCAAAAAATGACCTGCGGGCGCTCTTGCTCGACCTGGGAGTCAGTTGAGATACTGGCATGGCCATGCCGGTATTTCGATGGACTCCTTAAACGAACTTGCACGCAGGGGTGGTCTGGCCTACGCATTTCCTCCCTCTACGGGTCGATAGCTCAATGGTAGAGCAGGAGACTTTTAATCTCTTGGTTCCCGGTTCGAGCCCGGGTCGACCCAGTGCGTCGCGGAGCTGCGCTTCACTCCGAAGTTCGAAGTTTCAAATTCGAATGTACCCCTGTCTCCCTGTACCTGCCGCAGTCTCGAAGTAAGGTCCGAAAATCTCAAGAGCCGCAAGGCCGACCACAGGAAATAAGGCCCGAAAGATCACCCCGTTTGCGAACCGCTTGCCGGCTCGATCACGACTCGCGACTTCCCACGCGCTGACCTCACGGCGGTCACTCCACTGGTCAATTTTCCGGCATCAGCACCGGAACGATGCGGTTGCCGTGGCGGCGGTAAATGCGGAAATCGCCATCGAGCGTGAAAACCGTACCCCCGGGGTGTAGCTCCGCCAGACGGACCAGGCACGCGTCGGCTAGCGACATCGGCCGGTCCCGGTAGCGCAGCATGAGCGCACGGATGTCCGCCAACTGATCGGTAACTTGCAGGGCCACCTGCACGATGCCCCGCTCCAGCAGCGCAAACAGCGCGTCAATCTCCCGGCCCTCGCGTTTCAAAAGGAAAGCCGACTCCGTCAGCACCGGTTCGCAGGTGAGCAGCGGCGGACGGAGTCGCTTCCACTGCTCGTGCACCCAGCGCTGATGAGCGAGGCCCGCGGCCAGAAAGGTCACCAGCGGGCCGGTGTCCAATAATACCGGTCCCTTCATCGCCCGAAGCCTTCGAGGTGCTTTGGATTCGTGGCCAGATCGCGAGGCAGACCCTTCACCGATCCCGCCAGGTCCCTGGCCAGTCCATAACAAGAGGCTTCCTCCGCAATCGTCCCGGACCCCAGGGTTTGCTCAAGGCTTTCTCTCACGACGGAAGATTTCGTGGTGCGCCTCGCCCGGCTCACCTTCTCCAGCCGCTCGTGCAAGTGCTTCGGCAGTTTCAGTGAAATCGTGGGCATGCCCGAATAGTAATACCCTTGGCGCTGACGGGCAATACGCAAATAATTGCCAGCCCCGGCCTTCGCGGCACCGGCCTCAATGACGAGGAGAGGAGGGCCAATCCGGGCTGTTCGAAATGTGAAATGTGAAGGGCCTACCCGGCACTCTAGCCAAGCGGCCGCCGGTCGGGCAGACCAGCGGCCGCAGCAACATCCTCACAAAACGACAGTTCAGTTCAGAATTAGGGCACCGAAATGCGCAGAATCTGACCCAACCCGTTTGGTGGCGGACCGAAGCCAACGTTTGAAACGTAAAGCGCGCCATCGGGGCCAAAGGTCATCGCGGTGGGAAGAAAGAGTCCTGCGGCAATGACGGTCCGGCCACCAGACCGCTCCACGCGCACCACCTGGCCGGTAAAGGGCGTGGGGAAGGGATTTCCCGTGGTGTTCTCCAGCACATACATTCTATCTCTGCGGTCGAAAGCGACCCCGAGAATCGTGGAAAAACCGAGAGCCACGACGGAGATCTGTCCACTTGGCGTGATCTTGAGAATTTTCGAGGATCCCGTGATCGGGAAAGTTCCGAGATTTCCCACATAGAAATTGCCGTCGTGGTAGGCCATCGCCGTGGGCACGATGTGACCCTGGCTGGCAGAGATATCGACGACGCGGGAGATGCTTCCCGATGTCGTGACCTTTACCAGTTCGCCGTGGTTTGGTTCCAACGCATAGAGATCGGCGTGGTCGTCATCATCATGGTGACCTCTGCCGACGGCGACCATGCTGTACCAGGTTCCGTCGGGTTCAAAATCGTCGGGTTCCGGATGGGCGACGGGATTGGCCATTTGGAAAGCGCTCAAATTGGCGATCATGCTCCACCCGCCGTTTCGATTGAGGCGGATCACGCCGTTGGGAATGTTCGGCACACCATGAGAACAGCCGGCGCCGGCGAGGACGGCATAAAGCGTTTCTCCGACAAAGGCAATGTCAGCGACGCCACTGATCAGACTCCCTGAAGCCGCGCTGGTCTGGCTGGACGGCAGATTATCCAGGACCGTTGTGCGAAAGCCATGGCGATCGATTTTTGAGATCCGCGCGCCGGTGACGTTAGCAGTGTAGGGCCCAACGGGAGGCACGACATCCGCGCAACTTCCATCGCTTGGGTAGACTCCGCCGGTTCCGCCTTCAGCCACAAACAGGCCGCCGTCGGGTCCAAACTTCAGGCCGCGTGGATTATTCAAACCGGTGGCAAACACCGTGACATTGTTCGACTGGGCGAGGGCCTGGATGCTCAGGCACAGAAAGAGCCCAAGGACGGGCACGACGTTTTTCCCCGTGGCAAGGCGAACAGTTTTTGATATAGCGCCCGAAAGCGCGAATGGCCCGGACCGCGCGGAACAGTTCAAACCGTCCGATGTGAATGAGTGGTTCATGTGATTATCCGTGGCGTCTCCCAGAGTTGATGGCCGGACGAGCGGTGCCGCTGAGAAACAGATTTGCGTCCAGAAATTTCTAACGAGAATATCCGGAAAGGTTACGGGGCGAACCGGGTTAACTTAGGTTGCCTACCTGGCGTACTGGTCTAGTGACCCGCCGGCGGCGGCTTCGGCCCGAATGGCACCGTGACGGAGCACCAGAAGACGTCGCCCCGCGGGTGATTGCGGGCATCGAACTCGCGGAAATATCTCGCGCTGAGAATCACGTGATTCGGCAGAAAATATTTCACGCCCGGTCCGATGCCGTCCACCCGGACACGACTGCCGCCCGAGCCGACGATGCTTCCGTTTACTTTGTCACTTGTGAGCTGGCGGAGGAAGTAGCCGACGACTCCAATGGTCAAGGGCGGCTTTGGTTTCCACCCGACACCCCAATCGAAGAAGACGGTCTGCCCGGAGAGATAATGCGTGTCGGGATTGGAAAAATTGTATTCCCAAAGCAGCCGGTAGGAGATGTCCCACGCGGGCGTTGGATGCCAAGTGCCCATATGCTGCAGGCGGAGGACCCATCGGTTCAGACCGACGTTGACCAGATTGGTCTTGTCGTAGACGCCGGTCGGGATGGACACGTCGAAAGCATTGACCATTTCATAGTTCTTGAAGGTCCAGTGCAGGCCGGGGCTGATGGTGAAATCTCCAACCCCGCGGCTCGAGCCCTTGAGCGAGACGCCGGGCACGGGACTGAGCGCCAGGTTCAAGTTTACGATCGGCAGAAAAAACAGGAAGCCCAAGCGATCGGCACCGAGAATGGAAACGGGCCTGACATAATCGAAGCGGAGCGCCACGACATTCGCTTTCAAATTGAAGTTTTGCAGCGCCATCTGCCCCGAATTGTTCGCCAGGAAATTCGACTGGTAGTGATTGTAATAAATCCAGCCGTACAAGCCGGGCGGCGGCATGCCCGCGATGAGAAAGTCGTCCGCGCCGCTGGGAAACGCGACGGTGGCATGTTCGGTCGCGAGGACGGACAAGGGCAGCGACATCCAAACGGCAAGTTGAAGCAGAAACCGGCACTTCAGTGACGGCGGCCCGGCAGCGGGCCGGGCCAGCGTCTCTGCCGCCGCGAGATTGGGAGAATGTGGCATCGAGCATTCTAAAGATTTTCTCCCGCAAAGGTTACGGGTTGAACTCGCAATTTATGTCCTCGGGTCCAGCCCCAACTCGTCGCAGCAAACGGCGGGACCGACATTCTGGCGCGATGGTTTACCCGAATCGCGGCGATTGGCCGCAGACGGCCCGTTTCTAATGTGCCTGCGCCCAACCCTAATCCAGATCGAACCGCTCAGCGGCCTTCGGTGTAGGGAGCATGCTGCACGACCCAGGCTCCGACGTTGCGGCCCTGAGTCAGGCCGCTGAGGCAGGCGAGTCGGAAATGGATGCCGGCGTATAGTCGGGACAATGCGTTTTCCACCGCCGCGTCGGAAATGCGCTGAAACGTGCGCGAATGCAGGCCCGGGACGATTCCCGCCATGGTGCTCGTCAGCGTGAAGTTGTGCTCATCGCCGTGGAAAAACCAGATCAGCACGACGGACGCCGCGGCCCCCTGATCGGCGTGGGTCGAAATGTAATCGGGCATTGGCGGCGTGTCCATCAGCGGTTCCCAAGCTGGATCGGCGTCCGTGAGGTTGTTGTCGTCGGTCGCCGCCGTCCGGATCGCCGTAGTTGGCCGCCAGAAGTTGTAGGTATATTTCGAGTCGAAGCCGGCGATAATGGCGTCGAACATTGCGGCGTTGAGCGCGGCAAAAAGCCGGGCGTGGTTGAGCAAGTTGTCCGTTTGCTGGGCGGCGAGGATGCGCGCAGTGCGGTTCCAGCTAAACGCAGACATCTCGAACCAGAATTTCGCCATTTCAGTCTGGTCGGGAGTGCGAATGCTGCTGTTACGGGCGCCGAGTGCCTTGACTTCGTTGAAGTCGAACACGTATTCGGGATCGCGCACCATATAGGGCGGGGGTGCGCGGAATTGATCGCCGCTCTTCAGCACGAAGGGCGTGACCTTGCCCAGATTGGGGAAGGCGGCATACGGCGGAGAGCCCCCGGGCGGCGCCATCTTGTCGAAGGGCGGGGTGAATTGGTAAGCCCCCGGTTTGGAGCCCGGCTTGTACGGCCCCTCGCCCGTGGCGGCACCGTCGTTCGCCCGGGCGGCGAGCATGGCGGCGCCGGCCTTGGCGCCGATTTTCAAGCCGATGACCTTTTCGGATCCGTCCGGAATCGCGATGAGCTGTTTGGCCAGCAGAGCATCGAAGGCGCTGGCGCCAGCGGGCAGGGTCTTGACGAGCACCTCATGCGCCGCCTTTGCGGCGGCGGCCTCGGCGTTGCCGCGACTCTTCATCGCCTCGCTGACGGCGTTGAAAATGGCGATGTGCGCCATCGCGTAGGCCCGAAGCTCAAGTGGCGGGGAGCCGGGTTGATCAGGCGGCGTCTGGCCTTCGTTGAATTGGGTCATCGCGGCATTCC
>JANMQT010000055.1:0-8079 GCA_031370675.1 Verrucomicrobiota bacterium | reverse complement strand
CGAAATTGCTATCAGAACCGACGTCGTTTCGGCCTATTCGTAAATACGTGGAATGGAGCTCACGCTTACCGACTCAAAACGAATTTTTTCATTCCAAACCTCCGCTCCGGCCGGGCAGTTTGAGCGTGACGGCGGCGGGGCCGCGCGATAGCAATTTCGTTCGATGCTGCGCTCGAAGCTCCGCCCTGCGCTCGCCACCCTGGCCGCCGCCTTCGCTGCGCTGGCTCTTTCGGCGGCAGCGCGCGCGGAACCCATCCCGGTTCCGCCCGCCTTCATCGCCCTCTCGAAACCACTTCCCGCGAATTGGAAATCCCAGCACTTCATCGTCGTGGTGACGTCACCGGCCACCGGCGGCAACGCCGCCCGGGTCCGCGTTGAGAAATCCAGCGGCGACGTCCGCGCCGACAAGATCGGCGTCGACTACGTCAGCTACCTGCTCAACCTGAAGCCGAACCTGCGCGCCAAAAACGCGGTGAACCAGCTCGACTTTCCGTTGATGGTTGACGCCGCCGCCGCCGCGGGCGCGCGCCCGATCGTGAAGCCGAGCGCTCCGGGCGAAGTCGTCTATCAGGCGGGGTTGAAGGGCTACGACATCTCGCCGCCCGAGTGGCCCCGCAACGGCGACAACTTCGGCGCCGGTGGTCCGGTCGTGATGCGGGTCGTCTTCGGTGGCACCGGCAAGGTCGATCAAGTTTCGCTCCTCAAGTCGAGTGGATCGGACTTTATCGACGGCGTCGTCACCCGATGGGCACAGTCCCATTGGCGGTGCGCGCCGGACAAGGCGGGTACCGCGATGATCGTACCGGTCGCCGGACGCGTTCGCCGGCCCGGCCATCTGCAGGGCGGCCACAAGCCGTTTAACGTGGACCCGCGCAACGCAGAACCGTCCTACGGGCGGGCAACCACCCCCTAAGGGGAACGATTTTCGGTCGCAATTCGCCTTGAATCAACGGTTTGATTCGGAATACGTTTAGGGATTGTGCACCGCCGGGCGCTCGTGGTTGGCGTCGTCTCGCTGCTGGTCAGCCACGGATTTCCGCTGCCTCATCTCGCCGCGGCCGAACCCATCCTCGTGCCGGAATCGTTCGGCGCGCAATCCAAGCCGTGGCCGAAAAGTTGGCAGGGCCAGGAATTCAAGATCACGATTGAATCCGTCCCGAGCGGACCCAACGGCACGCCGCAATTGCGCGTGGCAAAGTCGAGCGGAGACAAACGCGCCGACCGCTTGGCGATTGCCTACGCGACGTACGTCCTCCAGGCCAAACCCGAACTCCGGGCGCAGAACAAGACGAACATGCTGACGTTCCCGATGGTCATCGATGGCGGATTGAAGGGTGGAAAACCGCGACCCGCGATCAAAAAGCATCCCGGCCTGAACAAGCCAAAGGGTGGCTTCAAGGACCGCTCGACCAGCCGCTTTCCAACCCCCAAATAGGCGCAGATGTTACGGCAGCATTTCGGTGCCGATCCCGTGCGGCGTGAACAACGCCATCAACAGCGCGTGCGGAATCCGCCCGTCGATCAAATGCACCCGTTCCACGCCGCGCGACAGCGCCAGCAGGGCCGACTCCACCTTCGGAATCATACCGCCCACGATGATGCCGTCCTTGAGCAGCCCAGCCACCGGCTCGCTTTGCAGCGACGGGATCAAGGAGTCGGCGATCTTCGGATCGCGCATCAGGCCGGGAACGTCGCTGATGTAAACCAGCCGCCCGGCGCCCAGCGCCGCCGCCGTCGCGCCCGCGACCGTGTCAGCATTGACGTTGAGCAGTTGGCCCGCCGCGTCGCGGCCGACCGGCGACATCACCGGGACCTCGCCCCGCGCGAGCGCGCCGTGGATGGCGTCCAGCGAGACTTTTTCGACGTCACCCACCGCGCCAAGATCGACCAAGCCATCATTCGTCGGCACCTTGGCCGCTTTTTTGGCGAGGACGGAATCGCGGCCCGACATCCCCACGGCCCTGCACCCGGTGGCGCTCAACTTTGCGACAATCATCTTGTTCACCTGGACGTCCAGCGTCTCCGCCACGAGGCGCAGAGAGGCGGCGTCCGTGACGCGCAATCCCGCGACGAACACCGGCTTGATTCCCGCGTCCCGCAGACGCGCGGTAATCGCCTTGCCGCCACCGTGGACGATGATCGGTTTCAACCCAACCGCCGCGAGAAAAGCGACATCGCGCAAAGTGCGCTCGATGACTTGGTCGTCCTCCATCGCGCTGCCGCCATATTTGATCACGAGCGGCTGGCCCTGCAGTTTTTGGATGAAGGGAAGCGCGTCGGCGAGTGCTTCGATGCGGTCGGCGGCAGTGAGAGACATGGCGGTGAAAAGAACGACCGCTATTGTATCGCGAATTCGGGTTGGGTCACGCGAACAACCATGCCCGCGCGCAACCCTCACTCGCCCATGTTGAACCGGACGTAGGCGGGCGTCAGATCGGTCGTGTAGATGGTGTGTTCGGCCGCGCCCAGATGCAGGTTGATGTGCACAGTGAATTGTGGCGCGCTGACCACTTCCTTGATCTTGGCGAGCGGTGTCCGGCTGGCCAGGCCGCCATGCACGGCGCTGACGCCGTTGTAGAAAATATCGACCAGCTCCTCGCGGACCCGCGCGCCGGAATATCCCACGGCGTCGAGGATGCGCCCCCAATTTGGATCGCTCCCGTACCAGGCGCACTTCACGAGCATGGAATTCGCGACGGCGTCCGCGGCGCGGCGCGCATCGATGCGCGTCGCCGCCCCGGTGACCCGGACCTCGACAAACTTGGACACGCGCTCGCCATCCAGCACGATCATGCGCGCAAATTGCCGGCAGAGGTGAGTCAGCGCGGCCTGGAAGCGATCGAACTCGGCCGTGCCGGGGCGAATCTGCAGCGCATCGGCCGGTCCGTTGGCGAGCAGGATGACCGTGTCGTTTGTGCTCATGTCGCCGTCCACCGTGATGCGGTTGAAGGAATGCTCCACCGCCTCGCTGAGTGCGCGCTGCAGGTGACGCTTGCCGATGCTGGCATCGGTCGTCATCGCGCAAAGCATCGTCGCCATGTTGGGATCAATCATGCCCGCGCCCTTGGCGATGCCGCCAATCGTCACCAGCCGGCCGCGCAGGGAGAATTGCACCGCCGCTTCCTTGGGTCGCGTGTCGGAAGTCATAATGGCACGCGCCGCCCGCGCGCTGCCGCCGCGGCCGGAGCGGCGGATCATCCGCGCCATGGCCTGCTCGATTTTCTCGACGGGCAGCGGCACGCCGATTCTTCCCGTCGAGCACACCAGCACCTGCTTCTCCTTCAGGCCCAGCGCCGCGGCGGTCGATCGCGCCATGCGTTGCGCGGCCTGAATGCCGGGCAGTCCGGTGCAGGCATTCGCGTTGCCGCTGTTCAGGACGATGGCTCGCACACTAGCGGAACGCAGATGCACGGCGGAGACGCGCACCGGCGCGGCTTTCACCAGGTTCGTCGTGAACGTCGCCGCCGCCACCGCCGCGCGTTCGGAGTGGATGACGGCCAAATCCGGCTTGCGCGTGCCGCCCTTCGCGCTGATGCCGGAGTGTGTCGCCCAGGCAAGGTAGCCCGCCGCCGCGGTGACGCCGCCGGGGATGCTTTTCCATTCCTGATCGCTTGGCATGTTCCGTATCCCGGTGGGGGCGCGAAGAATAGTGGGGCGCGCCGCCGCGGGCCAGTGGGAATTTTTGCCGCGACGGCGCAGACTCACAGCCCTGCGGTCTCGGGGAGTCCCGCCATCAAGTTGAAACACTGCACGGCCTGCCCGGAGGCCCCCTTCACGAGGTTGTCCTCGGCGCTGAATAGAATCACGCGGCCCGTGCGCGGATCGTGCCGCCACGCCAGGTCGATGAAATTGGTGTTCGCTACGTGACGAATCTCCGGCAGGCGATCTTCGCCCTCTAGCAAGCGAACGAACGGCTCCGCGCCGTACGCTTCCTTCCAGGCGGCGCCGATTTGCGCCGCCTCGACGCCATGATTTGGAGTCGCGTAAATCGTCGTCAAGATTCCGCGCGTAATCGGTATGAGGTGCGGCGTGAAATTGATCACCACGGGCGCACCCGCGGCCAGGGAGAGCTCCTGCTCGATCTCGGAAAGGTGCCGGTGCTTTGGACTGCCATAGGCCTTGGCCGACTCATTCAATTCCGAAAATAACAGCGCCACATCCGCCTTGCGCCCCGCCCCGCTAACGCCGCTCAGGCTGCTCACGAGGATTTGGGCCGGGTCGAGCAACTTCCGCCGCAGCAGGGGAACCAGCGGCACGAGCACGCCGGTGGGATAACAGCCCGGCGCAGCCACCAGGCGCGACTGGGCGATCTCCCCGCGATGCAGTTCCGGCAGCCCGTACACCGCGCGCTCCAACAGCGCCGGCGCGGGATGCTCATGCCCGTAGAATTCGCGGTAAACCGCTACGTCGCGCAGGCGGAAATCCGCGCTGAGATCGATCACCCCCAGGCCTGCCGCCACCAGTGGCGCCGCAAATTCCGCGGCGAGACCATGGGGCAGCGCGAGGAAGACAAACGCGGCCCGCGAGGCGATGATTGTCTCGACTGCCGGCGCGACGAAGACGGGGGCGTGTGGCCGACGCGCGTCGCGGAATCGCGGATAGACGTCATCGAGCCGGCGACCGGCTTCCGCGCGGGACGTGACACATATGAGATCGGCGCGCGGATGACGCAGCAGGAGACCGACCAGTTCCTCGCCGGAATATCCGCTCGCACCGACCACCGCGACTTTCACGCGTTCCTCCATGGCGGGCGAATGTAGGACATCCATCGCCGACGTCCATCGTTTGCGCTGAATTCCGCCGCCAGGGGTTCAGCCCGCAAAAAGCCGCTCGACCCGCTGCAACGTCGCGGCATCCATCTTCACAAGTTCGGGCCAGCCGCGGTGGTAGCCCTCGCCCGGCAGCTTGCGCGTGGCGTCCAATCCCATGTGCGTCCCGATGTTTGGCAGCGTCTGGGCATGATCCAGCGAATCACACGGGCTCTTGATGAACGTGCTGTCACGCTGGGGGTCGGTGTTTGCGCAGAGCCGGAAAAGCACTTCGCTCGTGTTGTGCACGTCGCAGTCCTCGTCCACCACCACGATGTACTTGCTGAACATCATCTGCCCCATGCCCCACAGGCCATGCATGATCTTGTACGCCTGCCACGGGTATTGCTTGCGAATACTGACGAAAACGAGGTTGTGGAACACGCCCTCGGCGGGCAATGCAAGATCGACGATCTCGGGAAAATTCATCCGAAAGACCGGCAGGAACACACGCACGCTGGCGGTGCCCATGTAGAAGTCCTCCATGGGCGGAATGCCGACGATGGTCGCGGGATAGATCGCCTCCTTCCGGTGCGTGATCGCGGTGAGGTGGAAGACCGGATAGTCATCCACCGGCGTATAAAATCCGGTGTGATCCCCGAATGGACCCTCTGCCCGCAATTCGCCCGGCTGCACATAGCCCTCGAGGACGAAATCCACGTCGGCCGGCACCTCGAGGTCGTTCGTCTCGCATTTCACCAGTTCGACGGATTTCTTCCGGCAGAAACCGGCGAACAGGATCTCGTCCAGACCATCGGGCAGCGGCGCGGTGGCGGCGAAGGTGTACGCCGGATCGCCGCCCAGCGTCACGGCCACGGGCATCCGCTCGCCGCGCTCGTAGTAGCGCTTGCCGTGCCGGGCCCCGACCTTGTGCACCTGCCAGTGCATCCCCGTGGCACGGTCGTCGTACACCTGCATGCGGTACATTCCGACGTTGCGCTCGCCCGTGTCCGGATCGCGCGTGTGGACATTGGGCAGCGTGACGAAGCGCCCGCCGTCCTTCGGCCAGCATTGCAAGACGGGCAGATCGGCGAGTGTCAGCCCCGCAGCCTCGCCCTCGCGAAAAATCTGCACCACGTCCTTGCAGGCGCCCCCGCTCACGTGCTTGGGCCGCGCGTGGAGCAGGTTCACCCCCTGCTTCAACAATTCCCAGCCCTGCCGAAGATTGGTCGGCGGCTTCGCCTTGAGGATCAATTGCATCTCCTGCGCGAGGTCCTCGACGTCATTCACCTGCAACGCGATCGCCATGCGCCGCTTCGATCCCATCGTATTGATTGCCACGGGAAAGCGCGACGGCTGGCCCGCGATGGTCGGCCGCTCGAAGAGCAGCGCCTTGCCGCCGTTTGGGGACTTCATCTCGCGATCGGCGATTGCGGTGATTTCCAGCTCCGTCGCCACCGGCTCCGCGATGCGGCGCAGTTCGCCGGCCCGATCGAGCGCGTCGACGAATGCGGAGAACGAGCGATACGACATGGGACCATGAAAGCTTGGTTTCGGGCGGCTGTCGAACACCGAGCCCCGACGCGGACCTTTTCGAACTCGCGCCTTTCGAGGTGACTGATCTGGGTTACAGTCCTGACATGCCAGCCAGTTGTCGTTTTGCCATGGGCGTGCACACGCTGTTGCTGCTCGCGCATTCCGACGGGCAGAGCCTGACGTCGTCGGACATCTCCGCGAGCACGAACACGAATCCGGTGGTCGTGCGCCGGCTGCTCTGTGCGTTGCACCAGGCCGGGCTCGTGCAAACGCAGAAGGGCCCGCACGGCGGCGCGCGCCTGGCGCATGCGCCCGATCGGATTTCCCTCGGCGACATCTATCGCGCGGTGGAAACGGCCGAGCCCCTGAATCGGCCACGGGCGCTACCGAACCTGAAATGCCCGGTCGGCGCGCAGATGGAGGCGGTGCTGAACCGGATCTTTGCGTCCGCCCAGACGGCCCTCGAGCGGGAGTTGAATCAGACGAGCCTCGCCGCGTTCGTCGCGGCCACGCACGGAGTGCAGGCGCCCCGTCGCAAGCGCGCCAAACTGGCCGCCGCCTAGCGCCCGATTTCCTCGAACGCGACCACGCGGTCGCCGACGAACATGACGCGGCGGCGTGGGACTTGGACATTGACCCAGGGACTCCAGAAACCACCGCCGCCCCAGCCTCCGCCCCCCCAGTATCCGCCGTGGAAACCATAAGGTCGCCGTCCGCCCCCCCAGACGTAAGCGGAAGCAAACACGGGTGACGGGAAGGCGCCAAAGCCGCCGGCGTAGACCTGCTCGGTCGTTGTGTAAATCCACGCCTCCATCTGGCCCGCCCGGCTCAAGCCCCGAACCACGCGGTCGGGCCGGCCCAAGGCGATGAATACCGCCGACTTGCTCAGGCCGATGCGAATCCGGTGGCTGAGTACCAGCGACCGATCGGCAGGCGACAGGCTCTGCATGATGGCCGGATTATCCTGGGCACGAATCTCGGGCGTCGAACACGCGGGCAGGGCCAGCGCGGCCAAGGCGATGACGGAGAGCGACAGCGCGCGAAAGACGGGGAAAATTTTCATAGGGCAAAGAGATGGAACCTGTCCCAAGGCAAAAGGTAGCAGGATTTGGACGAAGTCGCGCCCGATTCCATTCGAGGAAAACGCGGTCCCGCCACCGATCACCGCTTGCCCGGCCGGGCGCCGCCGCTTAGATAGCGCCATGGAGGATCGTTTTGGGCACCGGATTTCGTACCTGCGCGTTTCAGTGACCGACCGCTGCAACGAGCGCTGCGTCTACTGCATGCCGCAGGAATTGCAGGAATGGCTGCCGCGCGCCGAGATCCTGCGCTACGAGGAAATTGCCCGGCTGGTGCGCGTCGCCACTACCTTGGGCGTGACCAAGCTGCGCGTCACCGGCGGCGAGCCCTTGACGCGGTCCAACATCCTGGAGCTTTTCCGGCTACTCGCGGAGATCCCCGCCCTGCAGGACCTCGGCGTCTCCACGAACGGATCGCTGCTGCCGCGGATCGTCGAAGTCGCCGGCCGGCGCCTGACCATCGCGGCCGCGTTACGGCACTACGGCGTCCGGACGGTGAACATCTCGCTCGATACGCTGGACCCGGTGCAGTACGCCGCGATTACGGGCCGCGATTTCCTGGCGCAAACCCTGGGGGGCCTGGACGCCGCGCGCGCGGCGGGCTTTGAGAGCATCAAGCTCAACTGCGTGCTGATGCGCGGTCGCAATGAGGACCAACTGCCGGCGCTGATCCAATTCGCCGGCGAACATGGCTACCTGCTCCGGTTCATCGAACT
>JANMQT010000397.1:0-3392 GCA_031370675.1 Verrucomicrobiota bacterium | reverse complement strand
CTTGCCGTTGCCGGCGAGGCGGGTGGCGATATCGGTGATCGACTTCTTCTCCGCGTCGGAGTCCACCGGCCCGCGCAGGGTCACCATCCCGTTCGCGACGATGATTTTGCAGTTCTTGGCGTCCATCGAGAGCGGCTTTTCGTCGATCACGCCCTTGCGGATCGCCTGAAGCAACTTCCGGTCGCCTTCGTTATTGGGCTGCTGGTCCGCCGTGGGGACATCTTTTTTGGCATCGCCGGTGTTGCGGGCCGTGTTGTCCGCGTTGACCGCGGGCTGGGCCGGCGCCGCGGGCGTTTGGGCTGAAGCACAAATCGCGAAGGCGCCGATGGAGAGGAGGGAGAGGCAGAACTTTTTCATGTATAAACCAAACGATCCACGCCGCGATCGGGTTCTGAAATTCGACGAAGAGTTGCGACATAATTTCGCGGCCTGACGATGCGTTCTTCCTAACTCGAACGTGCCGATGATCTTCGGCTGCGCCGACTCCATTCACCCGCGGCCGCTGATTTTTTGGGTGCCCGCGCCGTGACAACCTGATGGACGAGGGAATCGATTGAATCCTCCGGGAGTTCTGGGACGATTAGGTTTGCAAGCCTCCGATCAAACGCCCCCTCGCATGAGCCTCCAAAAAGAATTAAAGCCCACCGACCGCTGCCGCACCGGCATCGCTGGCCTTGACGACATTTTGGGCGGGGGGTTGCCGCGCAATCGACTTTACCTCGTGCAAGGGGATCCTGGCGTGGGCAAGACGACCATGGCCATGCAAATTTTGCTGCAGGGGGTGAAGGATGGCGAGAAGGGGCTCTATATCACCCTCTCGGAAACCCAGCATGAGATTCAACAAGTGGCGGATTCGCACGGGTGGGATCTCACCGGAATCGAGCTTTTCGAATTGTCGGCGGTGCAGGAGCATCTGCATGGCGAAAGTGAGAGCACCTTTTTTCATCCTTCTGAGGTTGAGCTAAACCGCACATTCAATGCGCTGGTGGAGCAGGTGGATCGCGTGGGGCCGCAGCGCGTGGTTTTCGATTCGCTGTCGGAAATGCGCATGCTCGCCGAAACGGCGTTGCGCTACCGCCGCCAGATTCTGCAATTGAAACAATTCTTCGCGGGTCGGGAATGCACCGTCTTGTTTCTGGACGACCGCACCTCGGGCACCCACGATTTGCAGGTCGAGAGCATCGCTCACGGAGTGATCTGCCTCAGCCGGACCACACCGGAATATGGCGTAGGACGCCGGCAGGTGAACGTACTGAAATTGCGGGGCTCAGCCTTTCGCGAAGGCAGCCACGATCTCATTCTCCGGCGCGGCGGCATGGTAATTTTCCCGCGCCTGATTGCCTCGGAGCATCACGTCGAATTCAAACGCGAGAGCTTTTCGTGCGGGATTCCGCCGTTAGACAAACTGCTGGGCGGGGGATTGGATCGTGGCACCAGCAACATGTTCATGGGTCCGCCCGGGTCGGGCAAATCGACGCTGGCCATCAAATTTGCGCAACTCGCCGCGGAGCGCGGGGAAAACGTCGTGGCTTTTCTTTTCGATGAATCCGCCGAGCTGCTGGCCCATCGGGCGAAGAATCTGGGCATGAATCTGGGGCCGCATTTGGAGAGCGGACGGATTCGCGTGCAGCAAATTGACCCGGCGGAAGCCTCCGCGGGGGAACTCACCCACATCATTCGGCGCGCGGTGGAGGATGACGGCGCGCGCATGGTCATCATCGACAGCATCAACGGGTATTTAAATGCGGTGCCGGAGCTGCGGTATCTCAATCTCCAATTGCATGAGCTGCTGGCCTATTTGAACCAACAAGGCGTGATCACCATCATGGTCCTCGCGCAGCAAGGACTGCTGGGCAATATGCAGTCACCTGTCGATCTGACCTACCTGGCGGACACGGTCATTTTATTGCGATATTTCGAAGCCAAGGGTGCGGTGCGACAGGCGTTGTCGGTGGTCAAGAAGCGCAGTGGCAATCATGAGCGCACGATTCGTGAGATGAGCATTACGGCCCGCGGCATCGAAGTCGGAGAGCCACTGCAGGAGCTGCACGGCGTGCTGACAGGCGTGCCGACGGTCCTTGGAACGCCGGCCGGCGCGACCCGGGAATTGCCGTGATGAAGAATTCGAGCGGGCTGGGGGCCGAGCAAGGCGGGGAAAGGGGGTCGCCAGATCAACGAATTCTGATTGTCGCCCCCACCGGAAATGACGCGCGTCTGACCGCGGACTTTCTTGCGGCAGCCGGCTTGGAACCGGTCGTTTGCCCGGATATCCAGGAGATGTTGCGTCGCGGCGCGAATTGCGGAGCGCTGCTTCTTGCGGAGGAGGCTCTGGGCGCGGGCGTTCTGCCGCAAATCACCGATTTTCTCTCACGGCAGCCATCGTGGTCGGATCTCCCGGTCGCCATCATTACCCGCGCCGGAAATGCCGCGTTGGATCACCGGCAATATCTCTCGGCCTTCGGCGAGCGTGGAAATGTGACGCTAATTGAGCGGCCGTTTCGGCCGGGCACGCTGGTCAGCACGTTGGAGGTGGCGCTGCGGTCGCGGCGGCGCCAATATCAAGTTCGCGACTTGTTGCAGCAAAGCCTCGAGGGCAAACTCCAGCTGGAATATGTCCTGGCGGCGGGAGGATTGGGAACCTGGACCTATGATGTTCCCACGGGGGTCCTCGCGACATCCGACCTTTTGCGGACAATTTTCGGCCTCGCTCAGGGTGCCAGCCTGACGTTGGCGGAAAAGGTGGCGATGGTCATACCGGAGGATCGCGACGCGATGCAACGGGCCTTTGAAACGTCGATCCGCACCGGCATCGAGTACCATGCCCAATACCGGATCTGCACGCCAGCGGGGGAGATCAGGTGGATTGCATCGCGGGGCCGGACCACGAGCGACGGGAACAAAGTCCGACAGCAACTTGCGGGCGTCAGCCAAAATATCACTCTGCAGAAGGAGTTGGAGGAACAACTCAGCGACAGCCAGGCTCGTCTTCGGTTTGCCCTCGATTCGGCGAAAGTGGGCGACTGGGATTTGGACATCGCGACGGATTGCGCCCAGCGTTCGCTCCGTCACGATCAAGCTTTTGGTTACCATGAGCCCGTGGCGAAATGGGGCTTCGAGAAGTTCATCCAGCACGTGCACCCGGACGATCGGGCGAGCGTCACCCAGCAGTTCCGCGCCGCACTGGCGGGGAATCACGACTGGCGCTTCGAGTGTCGCGTAATCTGGCCGGATGGATCGGTGCACTGGATAGCGGCGCACGGCAGCATGTATGAGGCGCGCGAGTCACCCCGCATGCTGGGCATCGTGTTTGAGATTACGGAGCGAAAGCTTGCCGAGGAGGCCATTGCCACCCAAGCCAACGCCTTGCGCGTGGCCGATCGGCGCAAGGACGA
>JANMQT010000389.1:0-2425 GCA_031370675.1 Verrucomicrobiota bacterium | reverse complement strand
GCCAGTGGGCTGCCGCGTCGCACGCCGATCATCAGGTCGGGCAAATCCGCATGGATGATCGCCAGGCCGTACGCGCCAATCGTCTTGTTCAACGTCGTGCGCACCGCGTCGACCAGCCGCGCTTTCGAGGGCGGGCCGCCGGCGCGATCGTAGAGCATGCCGATGTAGTGCGCGAGCACCTCGGTGTCGGTCTGCGAGCGGAAGGTGTGGCCCAGTTCCACCAGTTCCTCGCGGAGCTGCTGGTAGTTTTCGATCACGCCGTTGTGGACGATGGCGAGCTTGCCGCTCTGGTCGAAGTGCGGATGCGCGTTGTCGTTGGTCACCGCCCCGTGCGTGGCCCAGCGCGTGTGGCTGATGCCGAGGGAGCCGCTGACGCCATTGCGGCTGACGAGATCCGCGAGGTTTTGAATCCGCCCGACCGCCTTGCGGATTTCCAGCCCGTGTCCATTCAGCGTTGCCAGGCCGGCCGAGTCATAGCCGCGGTATTCGAGCCGGTGCAGCCCGTCGAGCAGGATGGGAGCCGCCTGAGCCTTGCCGATATAGCCGACGATGCCGCACATGGGGAGGAGTCGAAAGTCGAGGGTCGAATGTCGAAAGCCAGCCACGGGCCGGCTATCAGGAGGAAAAGGTTACGATTTTCTGGGCGATCGGCAAGGAGCAGGTGCCGTGCAATTCCGTTTGCCACAGGGGCCGGCGTGCGCGTTTCGTTGGGGCTCATGCCTGCGCCGCGCGATTTGCCCATCTATTCGCTGGAGTCCGAGATCGTCGGACGCCTGCGCCAGGCCGACCGGCTGATCCTGCAGGCGCCAACCGGCTCGGGGAAATCCACCCAGGTGCCCCAGATGCTGCTCGAAGCCGGGCTGCTCGGGGACCGGCGCAAGGCGGTGATCCTGCAACCCCGCCGTCTCGCCGCCCGCATGCTGGCGGCCCGTGTCGCGCGCGAACGCAACGCGAAGCTCGGCGGCGAGGTCGGCTACACCATTCGCTTCGACAACCAAAGTTCGCGCGAAACGCGGCTTCAGTTTGTGACCGAGGGCATCCTGCTGCGTTGGATGCTTTCGAACCCGGAGTTGCCCGAGGTGGGCGCGATCCTGTTCGACGAATTTCATGAGCGCCATTTATACGGCGACATCACACTGGCTCGTGCGTTGCAATTGCAGGAGTCGACGCGGCCGGACCTCAAGCTGATCGTCATGTCCGCGACGCTCGAGACGTCGCTGCTCGCCAATTATCTCGGCCCCCAAAGCGTTACACTCACCTCGACCGGCCGCACGTTCCCGGTCGAAATCGACTATCTCCCGCAGAAGCTGGCGGAGAAGAAACCGGTCTGGGAACTGGCGGCGGATGAGCTGGAGCGGCTCACGCCGGACTTCCCGACGGGCGACGCGCTCATCTTCATGCCGGGTGCGTTCGAGATTTCGCGGACGATCCAGGAAATCCGCAACCGCAGCCGGCTGGATCGCAATTGGACGACCCGCCCTTTGCACGGCGAACTCCCCGTCAACGATCAGGACGCGGCCCTCGCGCCGGTCGACGGCGGCAAACGGAAGGTGGTGGTCTCGACGAATGTCGCGGAGACCTCGCTCACGATCGACGGTGTGCGCCTGGTGATCGACAGCGGCCTTGCGCGCATCGCGAAGTTCGATCCTTACCGCGGCATCAACACGCTGCTCATCGAGAAGATCAGCCGCGCTTCAGCCGACCAGCGCGCGGGCCGGGCGGGCCGAACGTCCGAGGGCTTTGCGATGCGGCTCTGGACGCAGGAGGATCATCTGCATCGCGCCCAGCAGGAGCTGCCCGAGGTGAAACGACTCGATCTCTCTGAAGTGGTCTTGACGCTGAAGGCCGGCGGCGTGGATGACATCCATGGTTTCCGCTGGTTGGAGGCGCCCGAGCGACGCTCGCTCGAGCGCGCGGAGCGATTGCTCGAGAGCCTCGGGGCGATCGCTCATGGATTGAACGGCACCATCACCGAACTCGGTCGGCGGATGCTGGCGTTCCCGGTGCATCCCCGCTACTCGCGGATGCTGCTGGCCGCGCAGGAGCGCAACTGCGTGGGGGCGATCGCACGCCTCGCCGCCCTGACGCAGGGACGCGGGCTTTTCATGCGTCCGGTGGACAAATTCACCGACGAACTGCGCGAGGACATTCTTGGTCGCGAGCGTGAGTCGGATTTCTTTCTGCAGATGCGCGCCCTGCGCTACGCCGAGCAAAGCAATTTCGATCCGGGTCGGCTGCGCAAGCTCGGGATTCACGGCATCACCGCGCGCGCGGCGTCGGAGCTGGGCGGACAGTTCCTGCGCATCGCCAGGGACGAGGGCCTCGAAATCGAAAGCAGCGGACCGCCACCAAGCGATCAAATCCGACGCTGCATTCTCGCGGGCTTCGCAGACCAGGTGGCAAAACGACTCGACGGCGGCACGCT
>JANMQT010000379.1:0-5532 GCA_031370675.1 Verrucomicrobiota bacterium | reverse complement strand
AGTGGAGCCAATAAACCAATCAGCTTTCCCGCCTGAAATTGCTTGGTGTGCGCCTCACTGACCGCGATCACGAGATGGACGGAATCATCCGCGGTCCCCGCGAGCACGGTCACGCCGGCGAAGCCGCGCGCTTTCAACGCGTTTGCCACGGCGGGCAACAACTCCGCGCCGCCGCTCGACAAATCGAGCCTTTGAATGAGCCGCGGCACGGCGGCCGTCTTTTCGACGTCATGCATCAGTTTATCGGCCATCGTCGAGGCCTCGCGCGCCGTCTGGGCGGTGCGCGCCTTCTCGAACGACTTGTTCAATTCGAGCAACTTGGCCTCCAGCTCGTGCACCTTGCTGTTCGCGGTCGCCGAGCGTTCGCGGAAAAATTTCACCGCGGCGAGCCCACTCACCGCCTCGATGCGCCGGATGCCGGCCGCGATGGCGCTCTCGCTCACGATCGCGAACGCGCCGCACTGGCCTGTCGCGCGCACGTGCGTGCCGCCGCAGAGCTCCATCGAGTAGCCGTTGAGCGACCCGGGATCGCCACCGATCTGCACCACTCGGACCAGCTGACCGTATTTTTCCCCGAAGAACTGCATGACGTCTATGCGCTCCTTCACCTCGGCGTAGGGCCGTTCCTGCCACGAGACCGCGTCGTTCGCGATCGTGTGGTGGTTGATGAGGTCCTCGATCGAGGCGAGCTGCGCGGGCGTGAGCGCGGCGCTGTTGAAATCGAAACGCAGCCGGTCTGGCCCGACGAAAGAACCCTTCTGCTCGATCTTCTGGTCCACCACCTCGTGCAACGCCCAATGCAGCAGATGCGTGGCGGTGTGGTGCGCCTCGATCGCGCGGCGGCGCGGCACGTCGACTTGCAGAATTGCGGATTGCGGATTCCGGATTTCGGATTGGGGAGCGGAAGCAAGCTTGAGGTAAAACGTGGAGCCGCGCTTGATCGTGTCGACCACCGGAATTTTTTCGTCCTTGAGAAGAAGCAAGCCCGTGTCGCCTACCTGGCCACCCATCTCGGCGTAGAGCGGCGAGCGATCGACGAGCGCGAAGGTCTCGCCCTTTGGGCCGGGCCGGAGATCCACGAGCGTAGCTTTGCAATGATCCATCTCGAAGCCGACAAATTCTGTGGCCACCGAATCCTCCTCGCCCGCCTGCACGACGGTCTTCTTCTGCGCAGCGCGTCCGCGCTCGCGCTGCTCTTCCATCAGCCTCTCGAAGCCGTCGACCTCGACCGCGAGACCGCGTTCGCGCGCCAACACCTGGGTGAGATCGAGCGGAAAGCCCTGTTCGTCATAGAGCCGAAACGCAAATGCCCCTGAAATGGACTCGCGCGTCCCACGCAATCGATCGGCCTCGTCCTCGAAAAGCGCGAGGCCCTTGTCCAGTGTCCGGTTGAAGCTCTCCTCCTCCGTTTTCAGCACGGATTCAATGCGCGTCCGGTGGACGCGCAGTTCCGGGAACACGCCGCCCATGTTATCCGCGAGCACGCCGACCAGCTGGTAGAAAAACGGTTGCTTGAATCCCAGCGTGCGGCCGTAGCGCACCGCGCGGCGCAGGATGCGGCGCAGCACATAGTTGCGATCGGTGTTGCCGGGCTCGATGCCGTCGGCGATCGAAAAACTCAGCGTGCGGATGTGGTCCGCGACGACTCGAAAAGCGATGTCGATTTTCTCCTGCTCGTTCTCGCCGTCGCTGCCCGCCTTGGGCAGCGTGCAGCCGTATTTCTTCCCGCTCAGCGTCCCAATCTCATCGAAGATGGGCCGGAAGATGTCGGTCTCGTAATTCGAGATTTTGGCATTTTTGAAATCCGCAAAGTTCCGCGTGCCCTGGATGATCGACGCCACCCGCTCAAAGCCCATGCCGGTGTCGACATGCCGCGCGGGCAGAGGCGAAAACGTCCCGTCCGCATTCGCGTTGAACTGGATGAAGACGAGGTTCCAGATCTCGATGCAGCGCGAATCGCCGGCGTTGACGAGCGAGCCCTTGGTGTCGCCCGCTGGCGTGAGGTCGACGTGCAACTCCGAGCACGGACCACACGGTCCGGTCTCGCCCATCATCCAGAAATTGTCTTTCTTGTTGCCGTTGACGACATGGATCTTCGGATCCAGGCCGGCCTTCACGAAGAGCGCCGCCCAGTGGTCGTGCGCTTCCCGATCAAACTCGCTCGGGTCGCCCGGGCTGGGTTGATAGACAGTGGCGTACACGCGCTCGGCCGGAAATTTCCAGCGCTCCACAACGAGTTCCCACGCCCAGGCGATCGCCTCCTTCTTGAAGTAGTCGCCGAACGACCAGTTCCCGAGCATTTCGAAGAACGTGTGGTGATAGGTGTCGAGCCCGACATCGTCGAGGTCGTTGTGTTTGCCGCCGGCCCGAATGCACTTTTGCGTGTCGGCGGCGCGCGGCGGCGTGTACGGCGCGGGTTGTTCGCCCAGAAAATACGGCACGAATTGGTTCATCCCGGCGTTGGTGAAGAGCAGGTTTGGCGTCGTCGGCAGCAGACTCGAGGACGGCACGATGGTGTGCTTCTTCTCCCGGAAGAATTCGAGGAACGACTGGCGGATTTCGGGGGAAGTCATGTGGGAAGAGGTCGAAAGTCGACCGCCAGAGGAGGGCGAGCGGGGCGGGAAGTATTCGCCCGATTGGCTGGAATTTCAAAAAGAGAAAGCCGCGGGGCTCCTGCGAGCGCCGCGGCTGGCTGGGGAGAGGGAGATTAGAACGAAGCGTGGAAGTCCGCTGAGATGTAGGGCGCGGGCTTGACGTCCCGGTCGAAAACCTTTTGCCCGGAGTAATTGAAGACCTGGACGTTGCGAAAGACTTCGTAGCCGCCGAAGACGCTGACCGACCAGTTCTTCTTTTTGGGCGTCCATCCGAAACCGGCGCCAAGATCGACCCCGTATTCGCTCCAGACCGCTCCGGGCAGGACGAGGCTCCTTCGATTCAGGCGGTAGTCACGGGTATCATAGCGGCCCTCGATCATGAGCGAGAGCTGGTCCGTGACGCGGTAGCTCACAATGCCGCCGTTGTGCAGCAGCCTGACATTCACCGGAATGGTCACAAAAGACGGCAATACGTTGACGTCAAAATCCACGTAGGGGAAAAAGTGCGCCGAGCGAGAAAGGCGCGTCGTGTAAGCGGCTCCGATCGTAAAGTCGATGCCTCCGTTGAAGAATGACTTCTTGATCGCGAGAATGCCGCCGCCCGTAAAGGAGTTCGCAAAGTCGGCGCTGGTGGCACTGCCCGTGGTCAGACGTCCGCCGCCCACGATGGACCAGCCGGGCGCGAACTGATAGGCCAGGGTCAGGTCAGTCTGGGCCAGAACCGCGCCGCGCAACAGGTTGGAGAAGGCGGGCGAGGGCGGGGGAAGGTTCCTGAAGCTGTAGAGCGAGTAATCTGCGTACGTGAAAAGTTTGAGGAGGAAAACGGGTGAAAGGCGGAACTTGAACTCGCCGTAGTACGAATACCGCGACACGTTGAAACCAACATTCGACCCGTCGAAGTCCGAGTTGAAGTAATGATTGGCGTCGAAGGCAATTAACGCTCTTAGGAACGCATCCGGCTCGCGTTGTTCCGTTATGACGGGCGGAGCGGGCTCGGGTCCCGCCACAGCGATTCCCGGCAAAACGACGAGCAGCGGCAGCGCACAGGCGGCGAGCCTGGGCAGGAAAAAGCGGGTGCAGAAGTTGAACATATGGAACAGAATCGTGGTCGAGTCGGGTGATGGCCTTGGCAAACGGTCAGTTATATATCACGAACGCTTGGCCGCGCTACTCAAACCAAGGTCCACCTTCGGTTTCGGTCTTGATTTCAAAGTAGCAGGCCGACAAGGGCCCGATGGCGGGCAGGTTCAATCCGGGCCCGCCCTCGGCAAGCTCGCCCAGCGGGACGGTCAGGGTCAGGCCATTTGTGGCGGCGAGTCGATCGGTGAACCGCACCCGTTCGGTGCTGGCGTCGCCGGTGACCGGGAGACCCAGCCACGCCAGCGCGTCGCGCGGAATGATGATCTGCACATCCTGGAAGGTCCCACGCGGGTAAAGGTTTGTGACGACCAGGAAGCGCTGACCGCTGGTCCGATCGGAGCGCAAGTACGCATAGATCCAATGTCCGCCCGCGGTGTCACCGTCGGCCCGGCCGAAGTTCCTGCTGTTGGCATTGGCGCGATTCAGCAACCACAAGCCGCCATCGTAAAACGCCGGTTCGCCCACCAACCGGACGAGGCGCCCATAGAAGTCGCGCAGGCTGCGCTGTTGGTCCGACAACCGACCGCCGTCAAATGCGCCGCCGTTCACCCATTTGCAGAACTCGGGCATCGACCAGTAATCAAAAATGGTGGTGCGTGAATCGTCGCCGCCGAAGCCCTCCACGCCGGCGGCCGGTTCTCCCACCTCCTGGCCGTGGTAGACCATGATTGGTCCGCGCGTCAGCCCGTAGAGGATGGCCGAGACAGGCCGGCCCACGTCCATCCCGATGCCGCCCCATTCGCGCGGGGTGGCCAGGCGTACCTCGTCGTGGTTCTCCGCGTAGCGCAACGAGTTCTGCGCCAGAAAATCCTCGGCAAACACCGCGTCCAAATCGTTCGCCCACCCACCCGATTCGTAGATGCGCTTGAGCACCTTGTAGCTCGGATCGTCGTAGACCGCGTTGAACCCGGCGTTGAGCAGATCGACCATCACATTGCCGTGTCCGCCCGCGATTTGGCCGGCAATCGGATCGGCCCCGGGCACCTTCGCGGGATCGTTATCGTAGGCCTCCGCGGCAAAGTACACGTCCGGCTGGCGCTGCCGCGCGCGGGGGATGACCCACCCCCAAAACTCGGGTGGAATCATGTGCGACATATCGCAGCGGAAACCGTCCACACCCAGCGCCTGCCAGTGCGCGAAGACGGCGTCGAGCTTCTGCCAGGTGTCGGGAATCGGGAGATCCGGCTGGCTGCCGTGCGGGAACTCGCGCGGATTCGGCAGCGCATAGGTAAAATCAAATCCGTAGTTGAGCTTCACGGTCTCGTACCACGTGTTTAAATCCGGGGTCCAGCTGATGACGTTATTGCCCGTCACCTTGCCGTGATCGGTCTCGCCCGCGAACAACCCGTCGGCCTGCATGCCCGGCACCTGGCAGGTCGGCGAGAGCGCGACGTTCCGCTCGCGATCGTAGGTGGGCAGACGCAACGGAGGTCCGCCGCCGTGGTCGGTCGGGCGCAAATAATAGAAATTGTTGTCGCGCAGAAAGAACTGCGACCGGTCATCCCCCTGGCCGCCGCGGCCCTTCGCGCCAAAGTCGAGATCGGGCCGCACGTCCGACCCATAGCTGCGTGCGACGTGGTTCGGCACGAAATCGATGATCACCTTGAGTTCATGGCCGTGCGCGCGCTGGAGCACGGCGCGAAACTCGGTGAGGCGATTTCCCGGCTCGTCGGCGTAGTCGGGGCACACGTCGAAATAGTCCTTGATGGCGTACGGACTGCCCGCGAGTCCCTTGAGCAAATCAGCGTCGTCCGCAGGGCAGCCGATCGCGGAGTAGTCGGTCGCGGTGGCCTGCTGC
>JANMQT010000374.1:0-11681 GCA_031370675.1 Verrucomicrobiota bacterium | reverse complement strand
GTCGCCCGGGAGCTGGTCGAGCAGGGTGCGCGGCTGGTCGGCGGATGCTGCGGCACGACCCCTGGTCAAATCGCCGCGATGGCCGAAGCGATTCGTGATCTGCAACCGGTCACGCGCAAGGCCGCGTTGCCCCGGCCGGCGGCCGTGGCGCGCGCATTGACCATCACGCCGCCACTCGAGGGCGTCGCTCCCGCGGCAGACCCGGAGGAGCAAAGCATCCTCGCTCGCATCGCGGCCGGAAAAACGGTGATCATCACGGAGCTGGATCCACCCAAGACCCTCGACCTGGAAAAATTCCTGCGTGGCGCGAAGGCGCTGACCGACGCCGGGAGCGACGCCATCACGCTCGCGGACAATTCACTCGCCATCCTGCGCGTCAGCAACGTCGCGGCTGCCACGCTGCTCAGACAGCGCCACGGCGTCATGCCTCTGCTGCACATGAGTTGCCGCGATCACAATCTCCTCGGCCTGCAAAGCTCGCTCATGGGCATGGCCGCGCTCGGCTTCCGCCACATCCTGCCGCTGACGGGCGATCCCGCAAAGGTCGGCGACCATCCCGGTGCGGCGTCGGTGTACGACATCACCAGCATCCAGCTCATCGCCATCGCCAAGCGCATGAACGAGGGTTTCAACCACATTGGCAAGGACCTGCGGCGAGCGACGCGCTTTGTCATCGGCTGCACCTTCAATCCGAACGCGAAAAATCTCGATGCGCAGCTTAGCCGGCTCGAGCGCAAGCTCGCCGCGGGGGCGCAATACGTGATGACGCAGCCGGTCTTTGATGCCGCGCTGGTGGCGCACGTTGCGAAACGCACCGCGTCGTACGGCGTACCGATTTTCCTTGGGGTCTGGCCGTTAATGAACGGCCGCCAGGCGGACTTCCTGCACAACGAGGTGCCGGGCATTGTCATTCCGGAGTCGGTTCGCGCCGGCATGGTCGGCAAGGACGGCGCGGAAGGCCGGCGCGCGGGTCTTGAGCTCGCCAAGGAAGTCACGCGCGCCGTGCTCGACCATTTCCCGGGCGTGTATTTGATCACGCCGTTCTTGAACTTCGAGACCACGTGCGAGCTGGCCCAATTCGCGCGCGGCAGGTAGGTGGTTCGGATGGTCCCCCGCGCACTCCACGACTTTCTCGCGGCGCTCGAATGTCCCGAGCAGATGGGGAATGGGCGGGGATGACCGTCACCGGTTGTCCCAAACTTTGCGACCTCAACAGAGTAAATTGGCCAGTTTTCTCTACAAAGGGACAGGTCTTATGTGGAGTGGCTGTCCCGATAGACATCAGGCTGGGGTCTTCGGACAACCGGGGACGATCGTCCCTGCCCGCCTGAACAAGCTTCGCCTTGGCGCGCCGACCTGCTAACTCTCGGCGCGTGAACGAGCTGCGGAATCCGTTCGCCGGGCGAAACCCGCTCTTTGGCGCCGCCGTCATCGCGCTCAGCAGCATCGCCGCGGCCGAGTTGCTCGGCGGGCCGATTCTGTTCCCGCTCGCCTTCCTCGCGCTGGCCCTAACGGCCTTCCTCACCACGCGCCGACTTGTCTTCGCGTGGCTGGTCCTCGCGACCACGTTCTACGCGCTACACCTTTTCCAACTCCGACCACCCTCCGCCCTCGCGCTCGCGTCGCGACTTTCCAAGAGCCCCACCCTGGTCAGGGCGACCGGCCTCGTCATCGACGAACCCCGCACCCGCGAGGAGTCTCGCTTCTATCGATTCACGCTCCAGCTCGAGGAAATCGTGGTCGCCAATGTCCCGTTTCGCTGCCGCGCGCAAATCGTGATCGCGTGGCCCGACGAATCACCCGCCTATGGCGACCGCGTGGAGCTCGTCGGCTCCGCTCGGAATGTCGCGCCGCCGCGCAACCCCGGTCAGTTCGATCTGGCCAACTGGCTGAGGCGACGCGGCATTCTCAGCCAAATCACGGTGAGCGACCCGCGCGATGCCCGCATCCTCGAATCCACCGGCGGCCACTGGCTGGTCGCGCTTTCGCACCGCTTCCGAAAATGGACCCAGCAACAACTCCGCCTCGATCTCGAGGGCGACGATCGCGTCGCCGCGATCATTTCCAGCATGGTGCTCGGCACGCAGGACGAGGCCGCCGACCAGCTCGCCGAGTCCTTCCGTCAAACCGGCACCTTTCATCTCTTCGCGGTCAGCGGATTTAACGTCGCCATCCTCGCGCTCCTCGCGCAGCAGCTCCTCCAGCCCTTCGGACTGCATCGCGGTAAGATGTCGCCGGTCATCATCATTCCCATCCTTGTCTTCTACGCCCTGGTTACCGGCCTTGGCGCATCCAGCGTGCGCGCCACGCTGATGGCCGCGGTGCTGCTCGCGGCGGCGTGGTCCGATCGCCCGGCGCGCCTCTTGAATTCGCTTGGCGCGGCCGCCGTGTTGATCCTCCTGTGGGACACCAACCAACTCTTCAACGCCGGCTTCCAGCTCTCGTTCTTTGTGGTGTTCAGTTTGCTCGCGCTGGCCGAGGTCATTCACGCTTTCCTTCGCCCGGTCGGCGCGCCCGATGCCTTTCTGCCGCGTTCGCTCTGGACCCGTCCACGCCTTTGGGTCGACCAGGCGCGCCTGCAGGTCACCGGACTGCTCGCCGCCTCGCTCGCAGCGTGGATCGGCTCCGCGCCGTTGATGCTCTATCATTTTCATTACCTCACGCCGGTGGGAATCCTCGCCAACCTCGTGGCGGTACCGCTTGCGACCGTGATTCTCGGCTTGGGCATTCTGACGTTGCTGGGCGCGTGGGCCTCCACGGCGTGGGCGGCGATGATCAACAACACGAACTGGCTCGTCACCAAGGTGCTGCTCGCCTCCGTCAATTTCTTTGCCGCGATTCCGGGCGGTCATTTTCATTGCGCGTGGCCCAGTTTCGGCGCGAAACCCGCGTGCGAAATCGTGGTGCATGATTTTGACCGGTCCTCCGCCATCCTCGTGCGCGCGGGCGCCGAAACGTGGTTGCTCGGCTGCGGCCACACCGCGGATTTCGAGCGCGGATTGAGGCCCGGGTTATTTGCGCGCGGACTTGATGGCCTCGCGGGGTTGATCGTCACCGGGCCCACCAGCGCGCACGTGGGCGCGGCCGAGGCGTTGCTCGCGCAGTTCACGCTGGAACGCATCATCGACTCGCCGCTGTCGGCGCGACTGCCGGATCGGCACCGACTCCACGACGGGTTGGCCGAGGCGCGGCGCGGCAAATCGATCTATGCGGCCGGCCAGACCATCTTTCTCGACGGCGGCATCGAGGCGCGCGTGTTGCATCCACCCGCCGGACTCGAGCGCCGACTCAGCGATGACCAGGCGCTGGTGCTGCAATTGCGTTTGCCCGATGGCCGCCGCGTGCTCTTCATGGGCGACAGCGGATTTGCCACGGAGCGCTGGCTCCTCGACCACGAGAAAGATCTGCGCAGCGATGTGCTGGTCTTCGGCCAGCATTCCCGCGACCTGACCGGCACGCCGGAGTTCGTCCGCACGGTCTCACCGAAATGTATCGTCCGGCACGAGCACTCACGGCGCTTCCGTCAGCCGGATCCGACGTTTCAAGCGCCACCGGGCGTGCTCGTCCTTCGCACGGTGGACGAGGGCGCGATCACGTTGCGCTTTTTCCCAGACCGCGCCGAGGCCCGCGGATTCCTCTCGCCGCAGGTCCGGCCGATTACGCGCTGACCGTCCGCGGCAGCACGTCGTCGAGATGGTTGCGAAAGATCGCCGTCATCGTCTTGGACAATGCCTCCACGCCGACCGGCCGGCCTGACTCCACCTCGAGCGCGGTCATCGAGATCCCGCCAATTCCGCAGGGCGTGATCGCTTGAAAGGGCGGCAGCGAATCACGCGTCACATTCACCGCGAATCCGTGATAACTCACCCAGCGCCGCACGCCGACGCCGATCGAGGCGATCTTTCGATCCTCGACCCACGCCCCGGTCAGTCCCTCGCGGCGGCTCGCCACGACTCCATATTCGGCCAAGCCGAGCAGGACCAATTCCTCCATCGCGCGCAGATGGCGATGCAAATCACGCCCGCGCAAATTCAAATCGAGAATCGGATAACCCACGAGCTGGCCGGGTCCGTGGTACGTCGCCTGGCCGCCGCGGCCGACCGTGAAGAGGGGGTGTGGTAATTGCGCGGGATCCAGCAGGCTCGATCGGTCCGGCGTGCGGCCGATGGTGTAGACGGGGGCGTGCTCCAGCAGTAGCAGCCTCTCGGGCACGTGCATGGGATCGGCGGCGCGTTGTGCCACCAGCTCCTCCTGCCAGCGAAGCGTTTCGCCGTATTCCTGTCCGACGCCGAGCCACGCGACGTCGAGCGCGCTGGCGGGTTCAGTAGCCACTGGGGGCGGAGGTCAGAATTGCATACGCCACTGCGCACGCCGCCGGAATTAGCATGGCGATGGTCCGGCCGGCGTCGCCCGCCAGAAAACCCCGCGCCGGACCGAATCGCACCAGCGCCCAGCCCACGACCGGCGAAAGCAAAATCAAGAGCGCGGGGATCACGCCGAGATCGGAATAGAAGCGCGCGTTCACCAGGATTCCGAGCAAGGCCAGCGCCGTGAACGGCACCGCAATCGCCAACACCCCGGATTCCGGCCGCCACCACGCGATCGCCACCAGCGGCGCGAGGACCGCGGCGAAAACGCCCGCCATAATCGCGAGCGACACGCTGCCCGTCGCCGCCACCGCCACACTGCTCAACACCAGCACACCCACGAGCCCGATCATCGCCCATGAACGTCGCGTCCGCTCAAAGATGAGCTGCAGCATCGCCCAACCAATCATGCCCACGGCGAGGATCATGCCCGTCAGCCAGACCGCCTGGATCGGTGTCCACGTGCTGCGCCACAACGACTTCACCTCCACGAACGTCACGAGCGCCACCGCGGCGACCATGATTGTCATCCGCGACGCAGGTGACTCAATGCCGGCCAGCAGGGCAGCGGCGATGGCCGCGACAACCCAGACATAGATGAGCCATTGCGTCGATTCCTTCGGCACGAACGGCACACTGCCGGTCAAAAAATAAAACCCGAGTCCGAAGGCAAAAGCCGCCTCCAGACCGGTGAGCAGCGAAACCCACGGGCGCGAAATTCGGGTCTGCAACGTCAGCGCGAAATAGCTCACGCCCATCGCGACCGCGGGCACGAGAATGCTCAGCAGCAGGTTGCGAAGGAGCGCCTCCATGACCTCGTTCTTCAACAGGCTCCTTGAGCGAAACGGGCCGGAGGTGCGCTCCGGCCCGTTCACGACGAAAGACTATTTCTTAATCGCTTCGAGGCTGACCTGGACGTTGACCTCTTCGGAGACCGCCGTGGCCGGGAAGGTCGCACCAATGCCGAAATCCCCGCGTTTCACCGTGAACGTTGCATCCGCCCCGGAACGCGTCTCGCCCTTCGAACCCTTGCCCGTCCCGACGGTTTTCATCGTCGCCGTAACCGGCTTGGTAACGCCATGGGCAGTCAGATCCCCGGTGACCGCGTACGTCCCGTCGGCGTTCTTCTTTACCGCCGTGCTCTTGAACGTGATGGTCGGAAACTCCTTGGCATTGAAAAAGTCCGGGCTCTTCAAATGCTGGTCGCGCTTCTCGTTCGCGCTGTCGATGCTGTCGGTCTTTATCTCGATCCCGACGGTGCTCTTGGACGGGTCGGCTTCGTTGAACGTGACCGTGCCAGTTGGGCCGTTGAAGCGCACATACACCGAACTGGCACCAAAATGAACGACCTTGGCCAGTACCGTGCTGTGGACGGGGTCGACTTCGAAGACAGCGTCCTGAGCCGAGAGGGTGGAAGCGCCGCCGGCCAGCAGGGCCGCGAGGAATAATGCGTGGAATTTCTTCATAGGAGTTGCGTTGAGTTTGATGAGTTTCACGGGCCGACCTGAATCCAGGCGCCGTCGCGGATGGGTATGCTCTCGCTCCCGCGCTCGTAGTCAATCCGGGAATCTGTCACGCTCCGCCAACTCAAATCCTCCCCGGCGGCTTCAGGGCGCCCAAGCCCCCCCGGCTCTGTCGCAGGTGGGTCAGGCCGATCGCAAGGGCGTCGGCCGCGTCGGCCCCAGGGGTGGTCTTGAGTCCCAGCAGCGCCCGGACCATGAAGGCCACCTGATCCTTTTGCGCCCCACCCCGGCCGACCACCGCCATTTTCACGGATTTCGGCGAATATTCGTAGATGGGTAACCCGTGCTCCGCGGCCGCGAGCATGGCCGCCCCACGTGCCGCGCCCATCGTGATCGCCGTGCGATAACTCTGCACGAAAATGATCCCCTCCACCGCGCAACAATCGGGCGAATGCTCCGCGATCAGTTCGGAAATCCGGCGGCGGATCGCCACCAGACAGCCGGAGGCCAGCAGACTCGTTGGGTTCTTAATCACATCGTACGCCAGCGCCCGGGCCGAGTCCGCCCGTGCGCCGCTCTCGACCAGCGCATAGCCGGTCGCGCGCAAGGAAGGGTCGATGGCCAGCACACGCACAGGGCTCGCTTCGCTCGAAAACTCGAAACTCGAAACTCGAAACTCGAAGAAAGTTTAAGTCTTCAAGCGTGAAAGTTCGAAAGGATCGCCTCGCGACGTGAACGGGCGCCTTGGAACTTGGTTATTTCACTTTCCCCCTTTTCTTCGAGTTTCGAGTTTCGAGTTTCGAGTTTACCCTCTGTCATGAGCATAGCCACGCGGACGGGCGACGACGGCACCACCGGCCTCGTTTTTGGCCAGCGCGTGCCCAAGGATCATCCGCGCGTCGAGGCGGTCGGCCGCTGCGATGAACTCAATGCCGCACTCGGCTGGGCCAAGTGCCAGGTCGGCGGCGACGCCGAAATCGTGGCCGAACTCGAATCCATCCAGCGCGATCTCGTGAACCTGATGGGGGAGCTCGCCGCCGATGACACCGACCAGGTGCGCTATGCGGAATCAAAATTCGGCAAGGTCGCCGACGCCGATCTGGCCCGCGTCGATTCGGCCATCGCCCTGCTTGAGGCCACCCCGATCCCCTTCGAGGGCTGGGCGACGCCCGGCAAGACGCCCGCCGCCGCCGCCCTGGACCTCGCCCGCGTGACCGCGCGACGCGCCGAACGCCAGCTCGTGACCATGCGCAGCAACGGCTTCACCGTCCGGGCCCTCCTGCTGCAATACGTGAATCGTGCGTCCGATTTGCTTTGGTTGCTCGCGCGAAGGGCGGAGTCGTAGTTAGTTGGCGCGATGTTGCACAACAGCCCCCTCGTCATTGCCGGGCGCGAGATCCGCTCGCGGCTCTTCGCCGGTACGGGCAAGTTCGCCTCGAATGAGGTGATGCGCGACACCCTCGAGGCGAGCGGCGCGGAGATCGTGACGGTCGCCCTGCGTCGAGCCGACCTCAGCGGCAAGAAGGATCCCTTCGCCAACATTCTCGAGTTCATCGACCCCAAGCGCTTTCTGCTCCTGCCGAACACCAGCGGCGCCATGAACGCCGAGGAAGCCGTGCGCCTCGCGCGGCTCGCGGTCACCGCCGGCCTGCCCAATTGGGTGAAGCTCGAGATTCATCCCGACCCGCGCTACCTACTGCCCGATCCGATCGAGACCTTCAAGGCGGCGGAAATCCTGGTGAAGGAAGGATTCGTCGTCCTGCCATACATCAACGCCGATCCCGTGCTCGCCAAGCGCCTGCAGGAAATCGGCACTGCCACCGTGATGCCGCTCGGCTCGCCCATCGGCAGCAACCGCGGAATCGAGACCCGCGGTCAGATCGAAATCATCATCGAGCAGGCCACCGTGCCCGTGGTCGTCGACGCCGGCATCGGTGCGCCCAGCCACGCGGCCGAGGCCATGGAAATGGGCGCCGACGCCGTGCTCGTGAACACCGCGCTCGCCATTCCCACGGATCCCGTCCGCATGGCCAGGGCCTTCCGCGCCGCGGTCGACGCAGGCCGCACGGCCTACGAAATCGGCCTCGGCCTCAAGCTCGAGCACGCCAGCGCGACGAGTCCGCTCACCTCTTTTCTGAAAAGCGCCGGCTAGGCAGTTGACCACGCGAATCACGCCTCGTCTCATGCTGCGCGTCCGCGATCTCTGCACCTGGTTTCCGATCCACTCGGGTTGGCGCGGCCGGATCACCGGACACATCAAGGCGGTCGATGAGGTTTCCTTCCACGTGGAGAAGGGTTCGACCGTCGGACTCGTGGGCGAAAGTGGCAGCGGAAAATCCACCATCGCGCGCACGCTGCTCAAGCTCTATTCACCCGGCCAGGCACTGATCCGCGGCGAGGCGATTTTCCAGGGCCAGGAGATTCTTGCCTTGAAGGAGGATCAGTTCCGCCCGATGCGCCGGGACATCCAGATGGTCTTCCAGGACCCGTTCGGCTCGCTCAACCCGCGGCAATCCGTCGCCTCGATCCTCGCCGAACCGCTCGAGATTCATTGTCCCGCGATGACGAAGGTCGACCGCCGCGACCGCGCCGTCGAGATGCTGAAGCAGGTGGGATTGCCGGCGGACGCGATCGATCGCTTCCCGCACGAGTTCAGCGGCGGCCAGCGCCAGCGCATCGGCATCGCGCGGGCACTCGCGGTGCAGGCGAAGTTCCTCATCCTGGATGAGCCCGTCAGCGCGCTCGACGTCAGCGTCCAGGCCCAGATCGTCAACCTCCTGCAAGACCTCCAGGCGTCCCTGGACCTGACCTATCTGTTCATCGGCCACGACCTCGCCGTCATCGAGCACCTCTGCGACCAGGTGCTGGTCATGCACCGGGGCAAGCTCGTGGAGAGCGGGACCAGGGAGCAGATCTACGGCGACCCGCACGATGAATACACCCGCACTTTGCTGGCCGCGGCCAGCAATGGCGGAATGACGAAACCCGAAGGAATTTCGAACCACCAAGGGTTGTCGAACGCCAATCCTTCCGTAGTGGTCTGAGAAGACTTCCTATCGTTCGTACTTGGTTCTTCGTTCGGGCTTCGTCATTCGGAGCGGAGCGGCGGCGGAGCCGACGCGAAGCGACGCCATGTTTCCTTACCTCCGCAAGATTCTCCGGTTCAACTGGGTGCTCCTCGCACTCATGGTGGGTCTCGCAGCGTTTGGCGTGACCGCCATTTACGCGGCGACGTACATGCGCGACAACGCCGCGCTCGCGGCCTCGTACAACCGCCAGATGACGTGGTGCTTCATCGGCTTCGGAATTTTCGTGGTCGTCAGCCTGATCGATTACAAATGGATCCGTTGGGGCGCGATCCCGATGTACCTCTTCGGCATCGGCTCGCTGATCGCCCTCAAGTTCGTCGGCAAGAAGGTTTACGGCGCACAAAGCTGGATTCGCTACGGGGGCTTCAGCTTCCAGCCGTCCCAGCTCGCGGTGCTCGCCGGCATTCTCGTCGTCGCCTTCATTCTCTCCGATCTTAAAAAGCTTCATCCGTCGCTGCGCATGCTGATCATCGCGGCGGTCTGCACGCCGCCGATGCTGATGATCATGCTGCAACGCGAACTCGGCGGCGCGCTGGTGTGGGTGCCCACCGTCTTCTTCATGATGTTCGCGGGCCGCATCCCGATTCGTTACCTGCTCTCCATTCTGATCTTCGCGGTGGCCTGCATGCCGCTCGCCTTCAATTTCCTGCTCAAGCCCTACCAGCGCGATCGCATCCTCGTCTTCCTCGACAACAACATCGATCCGCTCGGCGCCGGCTGGCAGGTCAACCAGTCGCTCATCGCCATCGGCTCAGGGGGCTGGAGCGGCAAGGGCTTCCTCGCCCAGGGCACGCAGAACGAACTCGGGTTCCTCCCCGCCACCGCCGCGCACAACGACTTCATCTTCGCCGTGATCGGCGAGGAATTCGGGTTCATCGGCTGCGCCGCGTTGATCGCAACCTTTGTCCTGCTCCTGCTCTCGATCCTCATGGTCGCCTACAATTCCCGCGACGATCTCGGCTCGCTCTTTTGCGTCGGCACCGCGGGGCTCATCTTCACGCACATGGTCATGAACGTCGGCATGACCGTCTCGGTGCTGCCCGTGACCGGTCTTCCGCTCCCGCTCGTCAGCTACGGCGGCACTTTCGCCGTGCTGATCATGTTCATGCTGGGGGTCGTCCAAAGCGTCTGGATCCACCGCAAGAAGGATCCGCCCGCGCGCCGGGCCGCCCCCTGAAAGCGCCGCCGCCGCCGATCAGCTCCGCTCTTCGTCCGCGTCGATGTACTGGAACATTGTCTGCAGATCGTCCCGGTGGGCCAGGCCCGAGGACTCCTTGCGAAAGACCAGGCGTTCCGCGGCCTCGTCGTTCCAGCCGTATTTGCGCACGAATTCGTTGAAGACGAAAACCTCCTCGTCGTCCGGCCGTCGCCCGTGCGCGAAGGTCCATTCGAGAATCTCCTCCGCCGTCGACCCCGGGTTTTTCAGCGATTGATCGCGCAGGTCATGATAGGAAATCCGGAGAAAATGGCAGACGCGCCCGTCGAAACCCTTGCCCATGAACGGTTCATAGTTCTCGCCGAGCGGGGAGGCGGCGTTCGCGCGGATTTTGTCGACCATCCGGCCGAAATGGTACACACCGCCGACTTTGTCATGGGGGGATCGAAGCTGGGGCATCTTCATGATGGTGCAGTCTAGGCAGCCGCGGGCCCCGCTGGCAATTTCCGATTGCGAAAAGCCGCCCCATCCCGCATCACTACTCTGCGGGGGCGGGAAAGTTTTCCGATGAGGCATTCGATTCAACAACTTAACCAGATCGGGATCACCGAGTTCGTCACCTGCTCGGCGGCGTTTTCGAAGAGGCGCCCTGGGTCGCGCAAAAAGTGGTCGGGAAACGCCCGTTTCGCGATCGCGACCACGTGCTGCGGCTGATGTGCGACGCGCTCCGGCGGGCGGGGCGGGAAAAGCAGCTCGAGGTGATTCGCGCCCATCCAGACCTGGTGGGCGAGGCCGCGCGTTCCGGCCAGCTTTCCGCCGCGTCCGCCAGCGAGCAGGCCGGAGCCGGCCTGCTGAACCTCTCGCCCACGGACGCGCGCTGGTTCGAACGCTACAATTCCGCCTACCGCGAGAAATATGCCTTCCCGTTCATCTTTTGTGTGCGCGCCTTCGACCCCGCCGTCGTGCGACAGGCGATTCTCGACTCCTTCGAGATGCGGCTCCACAATGCCGTCGACCGCGAAATCGACACGGCACTCGGCGAAATCGCCAAGATCGCGGAGTTCCGGCTGCACGATCTCATGGCCTGACCTGTCCCCATGGGCCGAATCACCACGCATGTGCTCGATCTCACCCGCGGCCAGCCCGCGGCCGGGATGACGATCGAATTGTGGCGCGTGGACGGCGACGCCCGCGCGCGCGTCGCCGCGACGCGGACCAACGCGGATGGACGGACCGACGCTCCGCTGCTCGAGGCCGCGCCTCTCCCGCTGGGCGTCTACGAGCTGGTTTTCCAAGTGGGCGATTACTTCGCGATCCCAACTGCGGACGGACGCTTCCTCGAGGCGGTTCCGATCCGTTTCACGATCGCGGATCCGGCCGGGCATTACCACGTTCCACTCCTCACCACGCCGTGGGCTTACTCGACTTATCGCGGAACTTAGGCATCGTGCCGGCCGAGATCCGCGCCGACGCGGAACGCCGCGCGGAACGCATCGTCGATCGCCTTCTCGCCCTCGCGGCAATCAGCGAGGACGATGGACGCCTCACCCGGACCTTCGGATCGGAGGCGATGCGGCGGGCGAATGAACTGGTGGGACTGTGGATG
>JANMQT010000372.1:0-6559 GCA_031370675.1 Verrucomicrobiota bacterium | reverse complement strand
TGGTTGAGTTGGATGGCGGATTGCAGCGCCTGCCCGCTGACCAACTGGGAAAGCACGAAGGCGGCGTTCGCCCGATCCTGGGCCGTGGCGTTCGGCAGGTATTGCGCGACCAGCGAGGAGAGTCGCGCGTCACCGTTGTCGGTGCGGACGGCCTTGTACTGCTCGTAAACCGTGCCGAGGTCGTAGAAAATCGATCCCAGGATTTGGCCCTTGAAGTTGAGGTCACCCTTCAAGCCGCCCTCAAATCGATAGTACTTCAGATCGAAGCCGTCGCGGCGGTTGCCGGACTCTGCGATCAAGCGGTAGCGCACCCGGGTCAGGGTGGCCGATCTCGTGGGGTTTCCGGCGCCGAACGGGTTAAACGGGCTGGTGCGAACGGCGAACGGATCGGTCGGCAAGGGACCGACGCGTCCAAGATTGCCGATGTCGATCTGCGAGAGCGGCGAGGGCGCCAGGCCGTTGTCCTGCCGCGTATTCGCGTACATCATGTCCCCGTAGAGGATCGCGCTGTTGTTGTTAAACAGCTTGTAGGAAAACGCGCCATAATAGGAAAATTTCTCCTGGCCGGGAATGGCCGGCGTGTAGAGGCGGAAGTTAAAACCGTCGCCGCCAGCAACGCTGAAGGGTCGCGTGCCCGCGAAGCCGGTAATCAACTGCGTCTGGTCAATCGGCGTGATCGACCCTGCGCCGCCGCCAAGGTCGACGCGGCCGGGCAAGTTGCCGCTGTTCGTGTTGTTGCCACCCAGGACGCGCTGGTCGGCCAACTGCGCCAGCGTGCGGTCTTTCGAATAAATCGCCTGCCGATCATAGTAGTTGAAGCTAAACACCGCCGAAAACCGGCCGTCCTTCGAGGTGTACCCCGTATTCACGTAAAGTTGCAGGACATGCGCGTCTTTGTTGGTGGTGTTGCCATAGAGGAAGTCGATTTCCGCCCCAGTGTATTTTGGCGCGCCCGGACCGTTGAGCAGGATAAAGTTGACCACCCCGGCTACCGCGTCCGAGCCGTAAATGGCTGATGCGCCATCTTTGAGAATTTCGACGCGGTTGATGGCTCCGATGCCCATCGCGTTGATGTCGGCAAAGCCAAACGTCCGCCGCCCGTTGATCAGTGTCAGCGTGTTGCCGGCGCCCAACGCGCGCAAGTTGATAAACGCTTGTCCGTTGCCGCCGTTGGAATCGTTCTCGGTCGCCGTCGCGCCGATGAAGGAAGGTAACTGGCGCAAACCTTCCGCCGGCGTGGTAGCGCCAGCCTTGATGAGTTGGGCGGCCGATTCGACCGTGACCGGCAGGGCTCCTTCGCTCTCCGCTTCCGGAATGAAGGAACCGGTCACGATCACCCGTTCCGGTTCGGAGGTACCCGCCGTCGCATCGGCTGCGGCGGTGATTGATTGCGTCGGGGTCTGGGCGCGGGCCAGCGAGAGACCGATTGAGATGCCAGCGACCCAGGCGGACCGAGTCGCCACGCAGCGCGCAGCGTTCAAAGTCTTTAACATAATATGGGATCAGAGGGGGACTGCTGAGAAACTAGCGGCCGCGGGGATCGATGGGAAGGATTTTGTCCGTGTGGCACGGGCGCGGAATACCCTTTTGACCACTTGTCCCCCCTGCTAGAAACACTCATTGACGCGGGGTTCACATGAACGACGAGACCCTTCATTTTGCCCACTACGAGATCCGCCGACGCGAGGACGGCACACCCTGGGAGTTGGGTCGCGGCGCGATGGGAGTGACCTACAAGGCGTACGATTCGCAGTTGCGGATCGAGGTGGCGCTCAAGGTCATCAATCCCGCGCAGGTGGGCGACGCGAAGACGCAGGCGCTCTTTCTGCGCGAGGCGCGCGCGGCGGCGCGCGTGCACCATGGAAATGTCGCGAACGTGGTGTTCCTCAATCAGGATCCGACCAATCCCTTTTACGCGATGGAGTTCATCGCGGGCGAATCGCTGCGCGATTGGCTGCAGACGCGCTGTCCGCTTGAGCCGTTGCTCGCGATCGGTCTGGCGGAGCAAATCGCGGCGGGTCTCGGGGCGATCCACGCGGAGAGCGTCGTCCATCGCGATTTAAAGCCGGGCAATGTGATGATCGTCCGGGCGGCGACCGGGCGGGGAAAAGGAGGTTCGGAGATCGATCCCGCGACGTGGCAGGTGAAGATCATCGACTTTGGACTGGCGCGTGGTTTCGCGGGGGACTCGCTGAGCAGCAACGTGGACGCGCTGACCACCGGCTTTCGTGGCACGGCGGTCTATGCCAGCCCGGAACAATGCCAGGAGCGCACGGACCTGGATGGCCGGGCGGATTTGTATTCCCTGGGCTGCATCCTGTGGGAAATGCTGGTGGGGACACCGCCGTTTCGCGGCGCGTCGTTGCAGGAAATCCTGACCCTGCACGTCTCGCGCCCGGCCCCGCTGGAGCGGTTGTCGCACCTGTCGCCGGGTCTGCGGGCAGTGGTGGCCCGGTTGCTGGCGAAGGATCCGGACGGGCGCTTCGCGGATGCGGCCGCTGTGGTCAAGGCGCTCGAGGCCTGCCGCGAGAAGATTCTCAGCGGCGCGCCAGGCGCGGATGAAATGGTGGGTTCGGCGTCGCAATTGGAAACCGCGGTTCATGCGCAGGCGGCGAATTCTAGCCGGACGAGCACCCCTTCCACTGCCGGCGCGGCGCGTGACACAGCATCGGCGCCGGGTTCCAAACGGCGCGTGCTGCTCGGCGCACTCGGTCTCGTCGCGCTGGCGGGGCTGGTCGGACTGCTGGCCGGTTGGTGGCGGCGGAGTCCACCGGGCACGGAACAGGCGCCGCCGCTCGCAACCACCGCGCCCGCCCCGGCCGTGGCCTCCGCGGTGGTTCCAGCCCTGACCAAGGGTCCCACGCCCACGCCGATCCCGGAGAAGACCATCGCGGTGCTGCCGTTTGAAAACTTGAGCAGCGACAAGGAAAATGCGTTCTTTGCGGACGGCGTGCAGGATCAGATTCTGACCGACCTTTCGCGCATCGCCGATCTGCGAGTGACGAGCCGGACGTCGGTCATGCGGTATCGCGGGACCGCCGACCGCAGTCTGCGCGAGATCGCGCAGGCGCTCGGGGTGATTTATGTTCTCGAAGGGACCGTCCAGCGGTCGGGGAACAAAGTGCGGGTGACGGCGCAGCTCATCGACACGCGCACGGACGCGCACCTTTGGGCGGAGAAATACGATCGGGATTTATCCGATGTGTTCGGGATCCAGAGCGAGGTGGCCACGGCCATCGCCGGTCAACTCAAGGCGAAGCTGACTCCGAGCGAGCGCGCCGCGATCGAGGAGCGGCCAACGAGCGATCTGGCGGCGTACGATCTCTATCTGCGCGCCAATGCGCTGGAGCAGTCGGAGAGCAGCATGATGCTGCCTGAGACGCCGGACAATCTACGCCAGATGGCGCGCCTGCTGGCGGAGGCGGTGGAGCGCGACGCGAAGTTTCTGCAGGCCTACTGCCTGGCGGCCCGGGTGTATCGCCGGATGGCAGCCCGGACAAAGGGGGACGAAAAGAAGGAATATCTGACCCGCGCCGAAGCGAATCTGGCCGCTGCGGTCCGGCTAGCGCCAGCGGCGGGCGAGACGCTGGTGGCGCAGGCAGATTACGCGTATGGGGTACTCAACGATCGTCGCCTGGCGCGCGAATCGGTGGACACGGCGTTGAAGGTGGTGCCGAACAATGCCGGAGCCTGGTGGTTGCTTGCGCGAATTAACCATACGGAGGGCCGATGGGACGAGTGTAACGAGGCGTATCGCCGGGCGCGATTGCTGAGCCCCAACGACGTGAAAATCATTGAAAGTTACAGCTTTTTTGCCACGACAATGCGGGACTACGATTTGCGGGTTGCCCTTTGCGACCGCGGCGCTGCCCTGACGACCCCGCCGCTGCGTTGGGCTTTTGAGATTCGCAGCGCGGCGACCGAGGTGCACCGCGCGGGCGATCTGCGTCCGGCGAAGGCGGTGCGGGACCGGATTCTCGCAGAAAATCCCGGGCCGCGAACCGTACAGGAGTTGGCGCAACATCTCTATATGATTGCGGCCTGGGACCGGGATGTTCCGGAAATGGAACGCGCGGAGAAATTGCTACCTCCGCCGCGTGAGCTGGGCGACAGAATGGAGGCCGCCAGGCGTCAGGTCGAGTTTGGCCGGGTGCGCCGGGAGCCGGCTGCGGTGCGTCGGGCGGCAGAAGGGTTCCTGCGGGAGGTGGAGGCGGCGACCAGCGGCGTGGACGGTAAAGAATTGAACAACGACGCGGAACTGTTGGCTGAAATCGGCCGTTTTTACGCGCTGGCTGGTCGCAAGGAGGACGCCATTCGAGCCGGCATGAAAGCGCTCGAACTGACGAAGGCAGACCAAAATGTCCCTTCGCAATTATACGTTCTGGCCATCCTCGCGCAGATTTATGCGCTCACGGGGGAAAACGCGCTGGCGCTTGATCAAATCGAGTATCTTTTCCGCGTTCCGGGCGGCTTTGCTCTTCGGTTTGGAGATCTTCTCTACGATCCCGATTGGGATACTCTCCGCAAAGAACCGCGGTTTCTGACGTTACTGGCGGCGTATGGTCCGAAGACGGAGAAGAAGTGAGAAGTCGTGCGGCGGGGCGGCACGCCGAATGCAAAATGCCAAATGCCGATCTGCCGTGGCATGGGCATCCGGCCCGTGGCGGCCTAGGGAGTATGAAAAGCGCGGATTTCGCGGATGGCCGGAGATGCGGGCAGACTCTATCCGAGTTATCCGCGGTGTTGGCGAAAGCATAGCCGTCGGGACACGGGCATCGCGTCCGCGGGCGGCTGGGACATCTGGGAGGATGACGTTTTGTGTCTGGAATTCGTCTTGCTTGCGTTTCTGCTACTTGGACGTTCCGGCCACCGCCTGATGAATGGTTTTCGCGTGCAGGTGTTTTCCTTCATTCCACGGGCAGGGGTGCCCGTGCTGCGATGCACAGGCGCGGACGTGACTCGAATCCCGGAACGAATCCTCTTTTGAGGGTTCGCGGGCCCTGCTAGGAATCAAGCAAGCCTTTCGACGCGGGTTCCCATGGACGACGAGACCCTTCATTTCGCCCACTACGAGGTGCGCCGTCGCGAGGACGGCTCGCCGTGGGAACTGGGTCGCGGGGCGATGGGCGTGACCTACAAGGCTTACGATCCGCATTTGCGGGTGGAGGTGGCGCTGAAGGTGATTAATCCCGCCCAGGTGGGGGACGCCAAGGCGCGGGCGCTGTTCCTGCGCGAGGCGCGCGCGGCGGCGCGGGTGAACCATTCCAATGTCGCGCACGTGGTGTTCCTCAGTCAGGATCCGGCGAACGCATTCTATGCGATGGAGTTCATCGCGGGTGAATCGTTGCGCGAGTGGCTGCAGACGCGCTGTCCGCTTGAGCCGCTGCTCGCGATCGGTCTGGCCGAACAAATCGCGCTTGGTCTCGGCGCGATTCACGCGGAGAACGTCGTGCATCGCGATTTGAAGCCAGGCAACGTGATGATCGTGCGGGCGGCGAGCGGGCGGGGAAAGGGAGGGTCGGAAATCGATCCCACGACCTGGCAGGTGAAGATTATCGACTTCGGACTGGCGCGTGGTTTTGCGGGGGACTCGCTGAGCAGCAACGTGGACGCGCTGACCACCGGCTTTCGCGGCACGGCGGTTTATGCCAGCCCGGAACAGTGCCAGGAACGCGCGGACCTGGATGGCCGGGCGGATTTGTATTCGCTGGGCTGCATCCTGTGGGAAATGCTGGTGGGGTCGCCGCCCTTTCGCGGCGCGTCGTTGCAGGAAATCCTGACCCTGCACGTCTCGCGCCCGGCGCCGCTGGAGCGGCTGTCGCACCTGTCGCCGGGTCTGCAGGCAGTGATGGCGCGGTTGCTGGCGAAGGATCCGGACGGGCGCTTCGCGGATGCGGCCGCTGTGGTCAAGGCGCTGGTGGCCTGCCGGGAAAATATTCTCATCGGCGCGGCAGCCGCGGCTAAAATGGTGGGTTCGGCGTCGCAACTGGAAACTGCGGTCCACGCCAGCTCGGCCGCGTCGGTGGGTCCGCGGACCACGAATTCAACTGCCGGCCCGGCCGGCGGCTTACCAGCAAGATCGGATTCGAAACATCGCCTCGTGCTGGGCACGCTCGGTCTCGTCGCGCTGCTGGGCACGGTCGGATTGCTCACCGGCAGGTGGCGGTGGAGTGGCACGGAACAGGCGCCGCCGGCCGCGACCCCCGCCGTGGTGCCCTCCGTAACCAAGGGTCCCGCGCCCACGCCGATCCCGGAGAAGACCATCGCGGTGCTGCCGTTCGAGAACCTGAGCAGCGACAAAGAAAATGCGTTCTTTGCCGATGGCGTGCAGGATCAAATCCTGACCGATCTTTCCCGCATCTCCGATCTCAGGGTGACGAGCCGGACGTAGGTCATGCGGTATCGCGGGATCGGTGACCGCAGCCTGCGTGAGATCGCGCAGGCGCTCGGGGTGATCTATATCCTGGAAGGGACCGTCCAACGGTCGGGCAACAAAGTGCGGGTGACGGCGCAGCTCATCGACACGCGCACAGACGCGCACATCTGGGCGGAAAAATAC
>JANMQT010000359.1:0-1782 GCA_031370675.1 Verrucomicrobiota bacterium | reverse complement strand
CTCACCGCCGAGGTCGAGCGGTATCTCGCCGCGCAACCGGCTGCCGCGCGCAGCGGGACACAGTCGGGCGGAAAATTTTCAGCCGCTGCTGCCAATGCCGGAGTGATCAATGTTGGCGAAGGCCGGCCCATTGCGATTAACAGCAAGATCCAGGTGGTGCTCGAGCAGGTGGTGGACGGTGTGACAGGCTATTGGCTTTGGGATCCGGAAACCGACCTCAGGGAGATCCCTGGCCTGCGTTCCGAGCGTGGAAAATTTGTGGCCACGGGCTTAGCGGAAAACGGCACCGTCTCGGGTCGATGGGACACCGGAGAGAAAAACCCGGACGGGAGCGTCCGCTACCATGCCGCCGTGTGGAGTCCGTTGACCGGCGTGGTGACAGATCTGACCCCGATGACGACTAATGTGTTGGCTGTGTATTTTGACGAGGTCGATTTCCGCAATCTGCCGAATGCAATTCCGATGAGTTGGACGGCCAACGGAATCGACGCCACCGGCCGGGTGGCTGGCATGATCACGCGTAATCGTGGGCACGTTTCTCCAGGGGGCATCGCGTATTACGCGGCCCGCTGGAATCTGGGTGACTCACCCGACCGGGTCGAAATCCTGGGTCCGCTGGCTGGCGCGCCGAACGTTCTCGGTTTCGACGGGGCGATCTATGCGATGACGGAAACCGGGGCTGCTGCGGGCAGCGCGATCCGGAACACCCTTGGGTTTGGCGCGGATGCACGCAATCAAGCCGACCACAGCCACGCCTTTTATTCCGCCGGGCCTGGCGCGGGTCCGATTGATTTGGGAACGGGCGGCGGCTGGCACTCGGAAGGCTGGGCGATTAATCAAAACGGGCAGGTGGCAGGAGTGACCACACTCAGCGCAGACGACCCCTATTGGCGGAGTCAGGCGTACATCACGGAAGGTCCCGGCCTGCCAATTGCGTCGACGCTTCCGACGCTGAGTGGAGCCAGCGAGCAGTTCCCAGATGGATACGGGTTCGCCAAGGCGGTCAACGACAAGGGCTGGGTGGTGGGTCAATCGCTCGCGGACCCGCGTTTCGCGCCAGCGTCACGCACGGGTCGCCAGGAAAGCTACGGCTGTCTGTGGAAGAAGAATCCATCGGGCGTCTATGAAGTGATGCCCCTGCATGACCTGACCCGGGGGATGGACTGGGTTTACGAGATCGCCACAGCCGCGAACAACGATGGCGCCATCGGCGCCGTCGGCTTCCTCCAACCACAAGGCACGCGACTTGGCGGCGGGAAGCGGGCGGTGGTGCTGGTGCCGATGGAAATTGGTGTAGATGCGAATGGTGACGGAACTATCAATCTCGCAAATAACGCCGATCCAACGAAGGGTGTCGACCAAACGTCAAACGAACGACCATTTCGCTTTTGGCTCAATGATGACAGTGACGATGACTTTGGGGCCGACATCGTTCCACCAAGCGTCCGGGACTGTGACGACTTTGTAATTGGCGGGAAGAGAGACCTCGAAGACTTGGCGCGACTGCGTGTTTATCTCGGGCCGCTGGCTGATCTTGTTGCCAGCGGGAAACTGCTTGTCGGGCTCAAGTGGACCGATACAAAAAACTCAGCGCCGGCAATCAACATTTTTCAACACGTCGAGAACGACGGCGGCACGCAATACCTAACTGACGAATCGACGGCCGCGCTGCAGGCGGCACTTCCTGCGCGAGGGGCGATGCTAGCTGAACCGCTGGTACAAAGGCGGGTGGATACCACGTCGACCTTCATTGTCGGCAAGCCGTATTGGAGAAACCTGACT
>JANMQT010000354.1:0-23944 GCA_031370675.1 Verrucomicrobiota bacterium | reverse complement strand
GATTTTTCCCCGATCATCGGGCTCCAACTCGGCCTCACGGATCCGGTCTGCGGCTTGAACATGGGCGAGACGGCGGAAAACGTGGCGCGCGATTTCGGGATCACCCGCGAGGAGCAGGATCAATTTTCCCTTCGGTCGCATCAGCGGGCCATCGCGGGCCGCGAGCGGTTGCGCGAGGAAATCGTCCCGGTCCTGCTGACGGCCGGCAAACCCGTCGCGCCGAGGGTGATGCAGGACGACAACGGTCCCCGGGAAAACCAGACGATGGCCGCACTCGCCAAGCTGAAACCGGTTTTCGAAAAGAGCACGGGCACGGTCACTGCCGGGAATGCCTCGCAAATCACCGATGGTGCGGTCGCGCTGCTCGTGATGAGCGAAAAGGGGCTGCGGGAATCCGGCCTGCAACCGCTGGGCAAACTCGTGGCCTACGCGTACGCCGGCTGCGATCCGTCGCGCATGGGTCTCGGGCCCGTCTTCGCGATCGCCGCCGCGCAGAAGAAATTTGGACTTGGGATCAAGGATGCCGACCTAATTGAAATCAATGAGGCCTTCGCCGCGCAGGTGATCGGCTGCCAGCGCGCGGCGCGTTCCGATGAATTTTCGCGCCAGCACCTCGGCCGAGAAACTGCGCTCGGTGAGATTCCGGACGAGATTCTCAACGTGAACGGCGGCGCGGTGGCCCTCGGTCACCCGGTCGGCTCCACGGGCGCCCGCCTCGTGCTGACTGCGCTCAAGGAGTTGCATCGCCGGAAAGCCAAGCGCGCGCTGGTGTCCTTGTGCGTGGGCGGCGGCCAGGGCGGCGCGCTCTGGGTTGAGACGGTCTAGTTTATTCGCCGACCCCACCGACCCTCCGACTTCATGGCCAATCTGCATCGCGAAGTCACTGCGACCCAAGTGTGTGTCCTGACGTTCGATCGCCCGGATTCCGCGGTGAACATTTTCGACGAGGCGACTTTTGTGGAGCTCAATGCACAACTTGATTTTCTCGCTTCGTCCGAGGCGCGCGAAATCAAGGGCGTGGTTTTCCGCAGCGCAAAGTCGAAAATCTTCCTCGCTGGCGCCGACCTGATCGGATTCACGAAGGATCCTTCCGTCGAGAAGATCGAACGACTGATCGACGTGGGCCAGCGGACGTTCCGGCGCATCACCATGATGCCCATTCCATCGGTTGCCGCCATCCACGGCCTTGCACTGGGTGGCGGGTGCGAAATCACGCTGGCGTGCGATTACCGCGTGGCCTCGACCTCGAAGGAGACAAAGATTGGGCTGCCTGAGGTGCAACTGGGAATTCTCCCCGGTTGGGGTGGCAGCACGATCCTGCCGCGGTTGCTGGGTTTGCCGAAGGCCCTCGAGATCATCCTCGCCGGAAAACAACTCGCCGCCGTTCCCGCGCTCAAGGCCGGACTCGTCGACGCCGTCGGCCCGCGGGAGTCGCTCGCGGATCTGGCCGTACGCCAGATTGGGCGGGGCAAGCGCGGACCGTGGCCTTTTCATCTTTCCAATCTGCCGCCCGCCGCCGCGTTCATCGCCCGCCAGGCGCGCGCGGGCGTGCTCGCCAAGACCGGAGGCCACTATCCCGCACCGCTCAAGGCCTTGGAGGTCGTAATCGCCGCGTTGCGTGGCACGTTGGAACAAGGCTTCGCGCTTGAGCGGAAGGCTTTCGCGGAACTCGCCACCGGGGACGTGGCGCGTCAACTCCTGGGCATCTTCCTTCTGCAGGAGCGATCCAAGAAGACGCCTCTGCCGTCCGATTTCACCGCCCCGGCTGATTCGCCGCGCCAAATCGAACGCGTGGCCGTGGTCGGCGCCGGCGTGATGGGTGCCGGCATCGCCCAATGGCTGGCCGCGCGCGGCACCCACGTCCTGCTCAAGGATATTGCCGCCGAGCCGCTCGCCATCGGCCTGCAGTCGATCCGCAAACTATTTCGCGACGCCACCAGGCGCCGGCGCTTCACCGAGACCGAGGCGCGCGCCGCGCTCGACCGCATCGTTCCTGTTGTGGGAGACGTGCCACTCAACCGCGTGGACCTGGTGATCGAGGCCGCCGTGGAGCGGCTCGATTTGAAGCAGCAGATCTTTCGCGGCCTCGAGGCCGCCACCGCCGCTGGCGTGGCGCTCGCCACGAACACGTCCGCCCTCTCGATCGACACCATCGCTGGCGCGCTGCATGATCCCAGCCGGGTGGTGGGCATCCATTTCTTCAACCCTGTGCATCGCATGCAGCTGGTCGAAATCGTGCGCGGCGACCGCACCGGCGCCGGCGCGCTCGAGACGGCGTTGCGCTTTGTGAAGGCGATCGGCAAACTGCCGGTGATCGTGCGCGATCGTCCGGGCTTTCTCGTGAACCGCATCCTCACGCCCTATTTGAGCGAGGCCGGGCGGCTGTTCCAGGAAGGCTACGCGGTGACCGACATCGACCATGCGCTGGAGCGCTTTGGCATGCCGATGGGTCCGCTTCGTCTCCTTGATGAAGTCGGCCTCGATGTCGGCCGGCACGTCGCGACCGACCTCGCAGCGCGCCTGCCGACACCCCAGGGTGGGCCGGTGCCCGCGCTGGACGAGATGATTGCGCGGAACTGGCTCGGCAAGAAATCCGGTCGCGGTTTCTACCTCCATGCCGGCAAGGGCAAATCGGCGGTCAACCTCGAGGTCGAGCGGCTGCCGGGCGTCGCGACACGCCGGCCGGCGGATCCGAAGCTGTTTCACGACCGGCTCATTTTGCCGATGATCAACGAGGCGGCGCGGGTGCTCGAGGAACTGGTCGTCGAAGCGCCCGAGGACGTTGACTTCGGCATGATCATGGGCTCGGGCTGGGCGCCCTTCCGCGGCGGCCCGCTGCGTTACGCCGATGCCTTGGGAGCGTCCAAGGTCGCCGCCGATCTCGAGTCGTTGGCTGGTCGCTTCGGTGAATCGTTCCGGCCGTGCGCACGACTCCAAGCGATGGCCGGCGGGGGACGAACCTTTTACGCCTGATTCAATTTCGATTTCTTCGTCACGTCCCACCAAATCTTCATGCCATGAGCACCGCCACCGTTTCCGGACCCCATTCGCCCGCGCTCACCGCCCTCGCGGACTCGCGCCCCGTTGCCTACCCGCAAATCATCACGGAGCCGTCGCCGTTTTCGATTGAGACGCTCCAGGATCTACTCGACGGCGAACAAAAGCCGATGCGCGATCGCGTTAAACAGATCCTGCGGCAGCCGCATTTTCGCTACTACGCCGGCACCGACACCGCGGAATATCGCGAAAAGGTTTATCATTGGTGCCTCGAACTGGCGCGCGAGGGCATTCCCAAGATCGGGTATCCCACCGCGGCCGGCGGCGAGGGCGACACGGCAAAGTTTCTGGCCGCCTTTGAAACGCTCGCGTTCCACGACCTGAGCCTGGTCATCAAGTTCGGCGTACAGTTCGGCCTCTTTGGCGGAAGCCTGCAGCAACTCGGCACCGAGTATCACCACCGCAAGTATCTCCTCCCGTGCGGCACGCTCGCGCTTCCGGGCTGCTTCGCGATGACGGAAATCGGCCACGGCTCGAACGTCAAGGATATCGAGACCACCGCGACCTACGACGCTGCCACGCGCGAATTCATCATTCATTCGCCCTCCCCCGCCGCCGGGAAAAGCTACATCGGCAATGCCGCGGTCCATGGCCGCGCGGCGACGGTCTTCGCCCAGCTGATCGTGGGCGCCGAGCGCCACGGCGTCCACGCCTTCGTTGTTCCGCTGCGGTCGGCCGAGGGTTTTCTGCTGCCCGGCGTCCGGATCGAGGACAACGGCCAAAAACTCGGTCTCAATGGCGTCGACAACGGCAAAATCTGGTTCGACCAGGTGCGCGTTCCCCGCGAGGACATGCTGGATCGCTTTGCTTCCGTCAGCGTGGAAGGCGTCTACTCGTCTTCGATCAAGAATCCCGGCGCGCGTTTCTTTACCATGCTCGGCACGCTGGTCGGTGGCCGCATCAGCATCGCGGCGAACGGCAACAACGCGGCCAAGTCCGCCCTGACCATCGCCGTGCGTTACGCCGGCCGCCGCCGGCAGTTCTCCGGACCCAAGCAGGAGGCGGAGACGCTGTTGTTCGACTACCCGAGCCACCAGCGGCGCCTGATGCCGCTGCTTGCCAATGCGTACGGCCTGCATTTCGCGCTTCAGCATCTGGTGCAAGTCTATGCGACACCCGAGAGGAACGAGGCGGACACCCGCGCGCTGGAATCGCTCGCGGCGGGTCTCAAGGCGTGGAGCACGTGGAACACTACCAACACCATCCAGACCTGCCGCGAAGCCTGCGGCGGCGAGGGCTACCTCGCGATCAATCGCTTCGCCGCGCTCAAGGCGGACACGGACATTTTCACGACCTTCGAAGGCGACAACACGGTCCTGCTGCAACTGCTCGCGAAGAATCTGCTGACCGACCTGCGGGCCAAATTCAAGGGCATGAGCAAACTCGATCTACTGCAGTTCTTCGGCGAGCAGACCTCGGCCAAGGTGGTCGAGCTCAACCCGATTTCGACATCCAAGGTCGACAAAGCGCACTTGCGCGACACCGATTTCCACCTGGCGGCCTTCCGGTATCGCGAACAGCGCATCCTGCTCGGCACCGCCAAGCGCATGCGCCGCCTCGCCAGCGAAGGGGCGGATGCCTACGCCACGTTCCTGAGCTGCCAGATTCGGCTCGGCGTCCTCGCGCAGGCGAGCGTCGAGCGCGTCATTCTCGAGCAGTTCGCTGCCGCCGTGAACCATTGCCCGGACCACGACGTGCGCGCCGTGCTCAAGGATCTCCTGGACCTCTTCGCCCTCGTGCAGATCGAAAAGCACCGCGGCTGGTATTTGGAATACAGCTATCTGCAGCCACGCAAAAGCAAAGCCATTGGCCGGGAGGTTGATCAACTCTGCGCCGATCTGCGCCCCAAGGCGGTTGCCCTGGTCAACTCGTTCGGCATTCCCGACGAGTGCCTCGCCGCGCCGATTGCGCTGCGCTAAGAAATGGCCGTCGACGGTCGACCGGCGACGGCTCGGGGCCTCGATTACTTCGCGTCCGGATCGGCTTGCATCATGCCGAATATATTGCCCTCCGTGTCCTTGGCGTAAGCCAGCCAGCCAATCGTAGGGATCGGGAATTTCGGCATCGCAACCACGCCGCCGCAGGAAGCCAGCTTCGCCACGTGGGCGTCAAGATTGTCGACATCGACCGTGCAGACGTACCCGTGGACCGGGGCCATTTCGGCAGGTGCGCCGCCGCGTCGTGGGAGCAGGCCGCCGTCGATGCCCCGCGCGGCGGGATCGCCGGTACTGACCAGCCAATAGTCCTGGTCGCCCCATTTTTGGAACTTCCAAGCAAACATCTGCTCGTAAAAGCCGATCGCCCGGGCCGGCTGCGCCGCATGAATCTCGAAATGAATGACGCGTGACATGCGCCCAAAATCCCTTCCCACTCACCTCGCGTCGAGTCGGAAAAGGAATTCTCCGCGTCGCGACGCGAAAATCGCAATTCCCGCCTGCCGCCGGCCAGCCGCTCTTCTCCTACTTCAGCGCCGCCCAGACGCGATGGACGTCATCGTGCTCATCGATCGCGTGCAGAAACTCGCCCACCTCCGCGCGTTGCGCCTCTGCCAGATCGGGAAACGATTTGGCGACGTAGCCGAGCTCACTGGTCGTGACGGTCCAACCGTTTTGCGCCAGCCATTGCGACACCGCGTGCAGGTCCGGCCGGGCGGTGATGAAACGAGCGCCCGTTCGATCTGCCGGGATATCGTCGTTCTCCGCGTGCGTGAGCGCGGAGACATCCTGTGCCCCCGCCTCGATCGCGGCGGCCTCGATGTCGGCGTTCGCGTCGGCGTGATGCGCCTCGACGAGTCCCACATGGTCGAAAAGGAAGCGATTCGAACCGGCGGCGCCCAGTTGGCCCCGCTTGAACAGCACGCGAATCTCCGGCGCACTCCGGTTGTTGTTGTCGGTCAGCACCTCGACGATCACGGGAATCTTGTGCGGCGTATAACCCTCGAAGGTGATCAACTCGAGGGTCATCTTGTCGTCGGTCAGCCCCGCGCCTTTCTTGATGGCGCGCTCGATGACATCGCGGGTGACGCTTTGCCGGCGCGCCTTGTCCACGGCAGCGGCGAGCCGGGCGTTGGAAGCGACTTCGGCGCCGCCCAGCTTGGCGGCGACCATGACCTCCTTGACGAGCTTGTTGACCGCCTGGCCCTTCCGCAGGTTGGCGACGTCACGTTTTGCTTGGAGCCATTGGCGACCCATGAGGGAACGCATTGTTGCTTGGTTTTGGTTTCGGGCAAGCGTCGGCGAGAGAAATCTTCAGTCCTCACAACGGCGGAGTTCCTTGCCAGAACGCCGGCGCCCGCTACGGTGCGCCCGATGAGTTTCCAAGAGGTCAAAACGCTGGAGCATGAGATCACGCGGCTCGAAAAGCTGCATGCCCGCGCAACGGACTGGAACGCGCGCGCCCTCCTCGCCGACCAAATCCTCGGCAATTGCCAGCGCCTCGCCGACCTCGAAAAACGCGCTTTCGTTTCGAACAAGATTCATTCGGAGGAATGGATTGAGCGATTTCGCCGCGAACGGGATGATTGCGATTATCAGCCACTGGAGGAGCAGGTCGCGGCGCTGCGGAAGATCTCCTTCTCGGTGGACACCTACGACGCCCACAAGCAGGCGATCGAGGCCCTGATTGCGTCGATCATCGAGCGGCAAAGCACCGCCAGGGACGGTTCACGTTACAGGACACTCCTCCAGCGTTTGTGGGAAATTTCCGTCGCCGAGGACGAGAATTTCGATTCGCACCGGAAGCTGACCCGTTAGCGGCCGAGGGCCGCAAAGGGGAAACTCGAAATCTGAAACTCGAAGTTCGAAGAAAGTTTAAGCGAAAGGAGCCAAGTCGAACAGCACGGCCGCCACCCCGCGCGTAGTCCGTTAAGCTTCCTTCTTGGACTTTCGAGTTTACTTCGAGTTTGGAACTTCTTGCCGCCTCACCTCAGCCGAACGTGATTCCTTGGGCAAGGGGCATCTCTTTGGAGAAATTCACCGTATTCGTCTGGCGACGCATGTAGTTCTTCCAGGCATCGGAGCCGCTCTCGCGGCCGCCGCCGGTTTCCTTTTCGCCGCCGAACGCCCCGCCGATTTCCGCCCCGCTCGTCCCGGCGTTGATGTTCGCCAGCCCGCAATCGCTGCCCGTGCCGCTCACAAACTCCTCCGCCTCGCGGAAGTCATTGGTGAAGATCGACGAGCTCAAACCCTGCGGCACCGCGTTCTGCATCGCAAGCGCCTGTGGGAACTTTCGGTACGTCATGACATAGAGCAGCGGCCCGAACGTCTCGTCGCGCACGACGTCGAAGTCGTTGCCCGCTTCCGCCAGACACGGCGTCATGTAGCAGCCGCCCGGCCGGCGGAGCCGGTTGCCCCCATAAAGGATGCGACCGCCCTCCCGGATCACGCGCTCCTTGGACTCGAGCACGCGCTCGACGGCAGCGGGATCGATCAAGGGGCCCATTAGCGTCGCGCGATCCAGCGGGTTGCCGATGCGGACGGATTTGTAGGCCTTGAGGAGCCGCGCGATCAATTTCTTCGCGATGGATTCGTGCACGATCACGCGGCGCGTGCTGGTGCAGCGCTGGCCGGCCGTGCCCACGGCGCCGAAGACGATCGCCGGCAAAGCGAGGTTCAGGTTGGCACTCGGCGTGACAATGAGCGCGTTGTTGCCACCCAACTCGAGCAGGCTGCGCCCGAGCCGCGCTGCCACGGTTTGCGAAACCTTTCGCCCCATGCCGCAGGAGCCGGTCGCGGAAATGAGGGGCACCCGTGGGTCGGCCGCCAGCGGCTGCCCGATCACCCCGCCGCTTCCGTTGACGAGCGTGAAAATGGCCGGGTCGACGCCCGTTTCGCGACACACTCTTTCGGCGATGCGCGTCACGGCGAGCGAAGTCAGCGGCGTCTTTTCCGACGGTTTCCACATCGTCGAGTCACCACAAACCGTCGCGAGCGCGGCGTTCCAGGCCCACACGGCGACAGGAAAATTGAATGCGCTGATCACACCGATGACGCCCAGCGGATGCCATTGCTCCATCAGTCGGTGCTGGGCCCGTTCGGATTGAATCGTCAGGCCGTAGAGCTGGCGCGAAAGACCGACGGCGAAGTCGCAGATGTCGATCATCTCCTGCACTTCCCCCTCGCCCTCGGCGATGATCTTGCCGTTCTCGAGCGAGACGAGCGCCGCGAGTTGTGACTTGGCGGCGCGCAGCGCGTTGCCGAGGCGGCGAATCGTCTCGCCACGCACGGGCGCCGGGACGGTGCGCCACTTCTTGAATGCTTCCTGCGCGCGCGAGACCGCCGAGTTGTAATCCGCCGTCGAGCCGCCGCGCACCGCGGCAAGACGCTTGCCGTCGATTGGCGAGACGGACTCGATGACTTCGCCGCGACCGCGCCAGTTTCCGTCAAAGACGCCCGGATTCGAGGCCTTCAGGCCGAGTTTCAAGAGCACTGTATTCATGCGGGAATCAAGGTCGCAGCATGGTCGCGCCGCAAATCGCGGCAGGTTTTGGCGATGCGATCGACGGCCTCGTGGACAATGTCGTCGGTGATGTTGAGCACCGGGCGGAAGCGAATCGAGCGATCGCCGCTGCGGATGCCGAGCACGCCGTGATCATACAGGCCGCGATAGAATTCCTCGCGCGCCGCATGGCTGGGCAGGTCAAAAGCGATCCAAGTGCCCCGGCCGCGCACGGCGGTGATCGCCGGCTCCTCCGCCGCGACGCGGCCGAGTTCCTCGAGGAACATCGTCCCAATGCGCGCCGCGTTTTCGACGAGCCGCTCGCTCTCGATGATCTGCAGATAGTGCGTTGAGCGCACCATGTCGGTGAGGTTGCCGCCCCAGGTCGAGTTGATGCGGCTCGACATGCGGAAGCAATTGTCCTTCACCTCGTCGAGTCGCGGGCCCGCCATCACGCCGCAGGTTTGCACCTTCTTGCCGAAGGCCAGCAGGTCGGGCCGGACGCCAAAATGCTCGCACGCCCAGTTCTTCCCCGTCGCGCAAAGCCCAGTCTGCACCTCGTCAAAAATCAGGAGCATCTCGTGCTCGTCGCAAATTCGGCGCAGATTCTGCAGCCACTCGGCGCGGAAATGATTGTCGCCGCCCTCGCCCTGGATGGGTTCGATCAAGATGGCCGCGAGGTCGTGGCCCTGCTCCCTCACGAACTTCATGATCTGCGCCTCGCTGATCTTTTCGCGGCGGATGACGTCGGCCTCGCGCTCGTCCTCCGGCAGTGCGAAATCAATGAACGGCGTGCTCACCCGCGGCCACGGAAACTTCGCGAAATACATGGTCTTCTTCGGATCCGTGTTCGTCAGGCTCATGGTGTAGCCCGTGCGCCCGTGGAAGGCGTGCTCGAAATGCAGGATGTGCGTCCCGCGTTCGCCGCGGCCCGCCGCGAGGTTCTTGCGCACCTTCCAGTCCATGGCTGCCTTCAGCGCGTTCTCGACCGCTAGCGCGCCGCCGTCGATAAAGAACCACCGCTCCATCGGCGGGAGGCTGGCGACGCGCGCGAGCGTGTGCACGAATTCCGCGTAGAGCGCGGTGTACACGTCCGAGTTCGCCACCTTGACCCGCGCCGAAAGCAGCAAGTCGCGCTGGACGTCGGGATTGTCGAAGTGGGGATGATTGAATCCGATGGGCAGCGAGCCGAAAAAGCCATAGAGGTCGAGAAGGTCGCGACCGGTCACCGAATCATGGATTCGGCAGCCGCGGCTCTTCTCGAGGTCGATGACGATCTGGAAGCCATCCACGAGGATATGCTTTTCCAGTTCGCTCACCACGCAGCGGGGGTTACTACGAGGCTGAAACATGCCCGATTCTAGCCCAGCGCCGTACCTCCCGCCACCCCCGAAAGGCGGATCGTGACGGACTGCCTCACGCCTCGAGCGCCAGAAGCGCAAAAGTGGCCAGCCAGTGCTCGCCCATGTAATCGGTCTGGATTTCCCGAATTGCGCTGGTCACATGCGCCTCGGCCGTCGCCTCCGCGAGCGGCCCGCGTGGATCGCCCGGCGGCAGCGCACGGGCCATCGACCGCCAGCACCAGGCGCGAGTGAAATTCAATCCGTCGAGATGCCCAATCTTCCCATCTGTCCGGTCACTCACTGGCGCAGGCGAAAAGAGCGCGGCCGGCCGGCGCTCCGCCAGATCCGGCAAGAATCGATCGAGCCAGGCAACGAAATCGGGGTGCGGCAGAACGCGCCGCATCAACTCCGCCTCCATCAAGGCAGGCGAGAGAAAGTCGTCTCCCCCGGGTTCCCACGCCTGGCAATTCACATCCTCGCCAAACCACGCCTCGGCCTTCTCGCGAATCAGGCCATCCAGTGTCCCGTCCGGAATGCTGCGGGCGTAGTCGAGCGCCAGCGCCAGCGAGAAGGCGCTGTTGGCATGCGTGCCATTCCGAACCGGATAGGTCGCCTTCGGCAGGAATTCGACAAACCACTCGGCAAAGACATCCGCGAGCGGCGTTAGCGTCGCGCTCCAGCGGCGGCCGTCCGGATGATCCCACTCCGCCAGCTCGGCCGCGAGCTTCAGCAGCCAGGCCCAGCCATACGGCCGTTCGAAGGTCTGGCGCGATGGCTCCTGCAGGTAAGTGATTTCGCCCGCCACTGCGCTCTCCGTGAAATGCCGGTTAACGGTCATGCGAATCTCGTCCACCACCGGCAGCTCGGGAAAGCGCTTCATCACGCGCACCAGCAGCCAGTAGCCGTGCACGCAGGAATGCCAGTCGAAACTCCCGTAGAAAATGGGGTGCAGTTGGTGCGGCGTCTGCACGTCACCGGCATCGTTGAGGACATGATCCAGCTTGTTCGGGTACTCGCGCGTGAGGTGGCCAAGCGCGATGCGCGCAAAGGTGTCGGCGAGGCCGGAATCAAGCGCAATGGACATGACTTTGTGATAGCCCGGATGCGTGTCGATCGCGAATGCGACCCGGCTGTTTTCCTTACTAAATTTGTAAAGTTTCCAAATTAATAAATTCCCTGCAAGGACCAGGCAGTCGTGGTTGCGAATTGCCATTCCACCGATGTACCTCCTGATTAATTTAACAATTTAGAAAATTTAGAAATCTAGTAAAAGAAACGCGCAGGTGGCTGGCGACGGAGGCGTCATTGCCGAAATGAAATCCCACGACGTCATCATCCTTGGTCTTGGCGGCATGGGCAGCGCCGCGGCGGCGCACCTTGCCGCGCGCGGAAAAAGCGTGCTGGGGCTGGAGCAGTTCACTTCCCCGCATCATCACGGCTCCAGCCACGGCGCCACACGCGTCATCCGGCAATCATACTTCGAGCATCCATCTTACGTGCCCCTGCTTCTCCGCGCCTATGAGCTTTGGCGCGACCTCGAGCGGCAGTCAGGCCAGACGCTGCTGCATTTAACGGGCGGCCTGATGATCGGCACGTCGGAATCAGATGTCATCACCGGAAGTTTGCGTAGCGCGCAGGAGCATGGACTTGCGCACGAGATTCTTGATTCCGCCGAGATTCGCCGCCGGTATCCCCCTTTTACGATCGCGGATGGAACCGTTGGGATCTTCGAGAAAGCAGGAGGCTACCTGCTCTGCGAACCAAGCGTGGCCGCTCATTTGGCCGTCGCGACGAAGCAGGGAGCGGATCTTCATTTCGAGGAGCCGGTGATTTCCTGGCTCGCACTCCCGAGCGGCGGGGTCTCCGTCACGACCGCGCGCGACACCTATCATGCGGAACAGTTGGTGAGCACACCCGGTCCATGGGCGCCCGAACTTCTCGCGGACCTCGGGGTTCCATTCACAATCACGCGCCAGGTCCTTTGCTGGTTCCGGTCACGCAACGGTGTCGCGCTCTTCCGGCCTGACCAGTTTCCGATCTGGATCCGCCAAATCGACCCGCGCACCTCCATCTACGGCTTTCCCGCCGTCGATGGTGAGGATGGCGGCGTGAAGGTTGCCTTCCACGATCGTCCTAACCAGGAATTCTGCACCGCCGCAGACATCGATCGAAACATCCGCCCGGCGGACGAGGCCAGTCTTCGCGCCGTCTTGCGCGATTTCCTGCCGTCCCTGGACGGTCCGCTCGCGAAAGCGACGACGTGTTTGTACACCATGACGCCCGACGCGCATTTTGTGATCACCACGCATCCACGTCATGCGCAGGTGCAGGTCGCCTGCGGCTTCAGTGGCCACGGCTTTAAGTTCTGCAGCGTGGTCGGCGAAATCCTCGCAGATTTGGCCACGACTGGGAGCACCCGGCACGATCTCTCCCTCTTTTCGCCGTCGCGGTTTTCTTGACCGCAGATTTCCGCAGATAATTTTGAAACGAATGAATTCCTCCAACCTCCGTGCCTCTTTTAACTCCGGTGAGAAATCATTGGGACATCCCCATCACCTAATCGCGACAGGTCCGTCGTCTAATAAAACCTGCAGGCATCTGTAGTTCCAAATGAACCGCCGCGCATCGGGCCGCAGATAAGCATTGGCAAAGGGCAAGGTCGCGGCTTTCGAATCCCGACCCCCGACCCTTCCTAGGGCTTCGTGATTTGCACGCGATAGAAACGCTCGGGATCGCTGGCGTTCAGATCCGTCACCGTGCGGATTGCCCCGTTGTTGATAAACGATTTGTGCGGTGACCAGCCCGCTCGCCGTGATAGCAGCCAGCGGTCCACTAATAATATTCCAATTCACCAAGCAAGAGACCGCCGCTCAAATGCAGCGTCGTGCCTTCGTTCACGAAATTCTGCGGCGCGCTCAGCGAGAAGCCCACGACCTCCTAGAGCTGCCCGATGTAACCCTGCTTTGCGACCTCCACGGGCGAGGCGACGGTGGAAATGCCGGTCACACCGCCCGAGCTCCCGTTATTAGAGTAGGAGGCGCTGGTTGCGGGCGATCCGCCGCTGTCGGCGACCTCTGTCGTGATCGAATTATTTGCGCCGTCCGCACCTGGGCCGAAAGAGATCGGCCCGCCAAGAGAGCCAAAGTTGCGCCCAAGGTGGTGACAATTGTAGCTTTCATGGCTTCAGGGAACTGGGCTGTCGCATCTTCAATCCGGCGCGGAAGCCAGCCATTCTTCATAGCTGCGTTTCGGCACGGAGAGCACAGAGACGGCGAGCGTGTACGCGGTGCGATCCTTGGCGAGATAAAGGAGGAAGGCCTGAGTGGTTTCGATCACAGCGCTCACATCCCCGGGTTTTTGCAATTGGGCGCGCAGCACGTTTTGCAGGTTCGACGGCAGGTCCTCGAAATAGAGCGTGCGCTCGCGCTCTAGGGTCGACTTCCCGGGCGAGGCGAGCACCTGCGCGACCTGCGCGGTGGCCTCGATCGAGTAAGCGCTGCTGCGTGCCTTGACCTCGGTTGGAGGGGATGGCGCGTTGGGTGCAGCGGCTGGGGTATCGCTCTCCGGACGCGGCGTCATCTGGAAGGTTACCTCCGGTACATCGCCCAGCTTGGCCGCCTTGAGCAGGCCGAGACGATCCGCATACGCGACGCTCCCGCCTTTCAACAGGCTCGTTCGCACGGCCTCCATTTTACCGCGTTCGGACGCGTGCAATTTGTCGTCATTTTCGAAGCGCGCGCGCAGCGTTCGCTCGACGACGATCGGCTGCGCCATCGAACGCGCGAAGCGAACGGGGTCGTTGCCCAACGCGGCCTTCAGTTCCGCCAGCACCTCGGGCGCACGCGTCGTTTCGTTGATGCGGCGGACCTCGGCCTCGACCATCGCGTCGGTGATCTCCACGTCGTAGACGCGCTTGAGCACGGCTTCTCTTTTTAAATCGAGTGCAACGAGCTTCTCGATCTGGGCGGCAGGCAACGTCTGCTCAAACGGCGGCTTCGTCCCGGTGCGGTGATGGTAGTAGACCAGTTCGAGCGCGCTGCGGTCATCGACCAGCGACGGCGCAGAGCCCGCCGCGCCGACGGCTGCGGCGACCAGGAAAAGAGCAAAGGCAAAACGCGGCACAGGCTGAGACGTTGGAATCCCTACGGGCGTTGGTAAAGAAACATGGGGAATCTGGGCGTGCAGTCCAGAATAGCAGAGCGCTAAAAGAGCCGACCGGAATGCTAATCCGGCGATCATGAAAACCGTCGATCTTGTATTCGGGGAGTTTGCGGGTTGACAAGGACTTTCGGCAATTGGCGTGAATCTGCGGCTACAAAGAAAAGCGCCGTCAGCTTGCACTGGCGGCGCTCTTGCCTTTAATCGTTTTTGTCTTCCGTGGATCAACCGTGGAATTGCTCTTCCTCGGTCGAGCCCACGAGCGCGAGGGTCGAGCCCTCGCCCGCCGTGATGACTGTGCTCACCAGATCGAAGTAGCCGGTGCCCACCTCGCGTTGGTGCTTGGTGGCGGTGTAGCCGTCCTTCTCCGCGCGGAACTCGGCTTCCTGCAATTCCGAGTACGCCGCCATGCCGCGTTCGCGATATCCGTTCGCGAGCTGGAACATGCTGTAGTTCAGCGAGTGGAAGCCCGCCAGCGTGATGAACTGGTACTTGTAGCCCATCTGGCCGAGCTCCTGCTGGAACTTCGCGATCGTCGCGTCGTCGAGATGCTTCTTCCAGTTGAAGGAAGGCGAGCAGTTATACGCGAGCGGCTTGCCCGGGAACTTCGCATGGATCGCGTCGGCGAAACGCTGGGCGAAAGCCAGATCCGGCTTGCCGGTTTCGCACCAGATCAGATCCGCGTACGGCGCGTAGGCCAGGCCGCGCGCAATCGCAAGACCCTCGCCCTCGACCAGGCGGAAGAAGCCTTCCGGCGTGCGTTCACCGGTGCAGAACGGACGATCCACTTCGTCGACATCGCTGGTCAGCAGCTTCGCGCCGAGCGCATCGGTGCGGGCCACGACGAGCGTGGGCACGTCGAGCACGTCGGCCGCGAGGCGCGCGCCCGCGAGCGTGCGGAGGAACTGCGACGTGGGCACGAGCACCTTGCCGCCCATGTGGCCGCACTTCTTTTCGCTGGAGAGCTGATCCTCGAAGTGCACGCCGGCGGCGCCCGCCTCGATCATCGCCTTCATCATTTCAAAGGCATTGAGCGGCCCGCCGAAGCCTGCCTCGGCGTCGGCCACGATCGGCGCGAACCAATAGGTCGAGTCATCGCCCTCGCTGTGCGCAATCTGATCGGCGCGGGTCAGCGCGTTGTTGATGCGCTTGACCACGCTCGGCACGCTGTTCGCCGGGTAGAGGCTTTGGTCGGGATACATTTCACCGGCCAGATTCGCGTCCGCCGCGACCTGCCAGCCCGAGAGATAGATCGCCTTGAGCCCGGCCTTGACCTGCTGCACGGCCTGGTTGCCGGTCAGCGCGCCGAGGGCGTGCACGTAATCCTCGGTATTGAGGAGTTCCCACAAGCGCTCCGCGCCGAGGCGCGCCAGCGTGTGCTCGACCTGGACGGACCCGCGGAGCTTGTCGACGTCGTTGGGCGTGTAATTGCGGCGGATGCCCGACCAGCGGGGGTCGGTCTCCCAGTTGTGTTGGATAGTTTCGGTGGTGCTCATTGGAGGCGGTTTCTGGATTTCAGGTTGCGGATTGTGAAAGGAGGACGGCGGCGGCGGATGGGGGTCAGATCCAACATTCTCTTGTCGCTCCCAGCCCTCAACCGTCCCGAGAATATCCAGCGGATTTCGCATGTCCAGCGAATTTTCGCTGTTTTTATAATTTTCCTCTCTTTGTGCTATGGCCGCGCTTTCTGCGCGTTCGCGGGGAGCGAAAATTCCGCTGGAGACCAGAGAGCGGCGCCCCTAGATTTGGTCGAACCATGCCGCCCATCGCGTCCGTCGCAGAATCTCGGATTTCCGCCGTCACCTCCGCCGCGTTGCCCGGCGCCAAGGGTCAAAACCTGAAATTCATCCTCGGCCTGAAGCTGAGCCAGCTCCGCCGGGAAAACAAATTTCCCCTCAAGAAGCTCGCCTCGCTTTCCGGATTGTCAGTCTCGTACCTGAACGAAATCGAGAAGGGCAAGAAGTACCCCAAGCCGGAGAAGATTTTCGCCCTGGCGGAGGCTCTGGGCGTGAAATACGAGGACCTTGTTTCGCTGAATCTCGGCGCGAACATGACGTCGCTGGAAATGATGCTGAAGACCGGCGCGCTGCAGAATTTCCCGTTCGAGATTTTCGGTGTCAGCTCTTCGGGCCTGATGGAAATGATGTCCGGCGCGCCCGATCGTTTCAGCGCGTTGATCGACACCATCCAAAAGATCATCCGCCGCTACGACATGCGTGTGGAGCACCTGCTGCTCACCGCGATGCGTTCGTACCTCGAGATGAACAACAACTATTTCCCCGACCTGGAAAAGGCGGCGGAAAAATTCCGTAAGGATCACAAGTGGCTGCGCAACGCCGGCGCCCACCGCGCCGACCTCGTGGCCAAGCTGGAACAATTCCTCGTGCGCGAGCACGGGTACGTGATCGACGAGGTCACACTCGGCAAGGAGGCCGACCTCCGCAGCCAGCGATCGATCTTCGTCGCCGGCACTAAGAAACGCCTGCTGCTCAATCCCGCGCTCGAGCCGATGCAGAGGGCCTTCGTGCTTGCCCGCGAGATTGGCTACCGCTACCTCGGGCTCGAGGCGCGGATGGCCACGGCCTCGCCCGACGAGACGGCGACCTTCGACCAGCACCTCAACCACCAGCGCGCGTCGTATTTCGCCGGGGCCCTGCTGCTGGATCAGTCGCTCATCTGCGACGCCATCGGTCCGTTCCTCGCCAGGAAGAAGTGGGAGCCCGGGGCGCTCCGCGAGCTGCCGATGCGTTTCGGGGCGACGCCCGAAATGTTCTTTCACCGTCTCTCGCAGCTCCTCCCGCGCTTCTTCGACCTCGGGCAGATGTATTTCCTGCGCTTTGAGCACTACGCGGACACCGGGCGCTTCCGTCCCGCCAAGGAGCTGCATTTCACGCGCATGCACAGCACGCACAGCATCGGCGTGAATGAACATTATTGCCGCCGCTGGGTGACGATGCGCCTGCTGGAGGAGCTCGCCCAGCGGCCCAAGAACGCCAAGGGCGAAGCCCCGGTCCTCGTCGGCGCGCAGCGCTCGAAATTTCCCGGCACCGACAACGAATATTTCAGCCTGTCGATGGCAACCTCCAGCGGCTTGCGCGGGGGCGTGAACGCGTGCGTGACGCTGGGCTTCGCCATGACCGACACGTTCAAGGAGAAGGTGCGCTTCTGGGCCGATCCGTCGATTCCCGACAGGTTGGTCGGGGACACTTGCGAGCGGTGTGCGATCACGGATTGCGAGGTGCGGGCGTCCGAGCCGCGCATCTTGCAGCGCGACGACGAGCGCAAGCGCCAGAACCAGGCACTGCGCGATTTAATCGAGCGCGTGCGGGACTGAGATCGTGGCACGGGCATCTTGCCCGTGGGGTTTCTGAATGATGCTTGCCTTCCGTCACTGATCATCAGGCGGTGCGCTAGATCGATCGGCGAGAACTAGCGTCGCGGGATCCCGCTCGAAAGTAACTTTCAGCACTTCAGACGTCGCAACCGCCACGGCCAAGATGCCTGTGCTACGAAAAACGGAAGAACTGCTCTGCCGTGTGCGTCGTCTCCGCCGCGACGTGTTCCAAGCCGACGCCGCGTTCGGCGGCGACGGCTTCGGCCACCAGCCGCGTGTGCGCCGGTTCGCAGCGCTTCCCGCGGTGCGGCACGGGCGCAAGATACGGGCAGTCGGTCTCCACCATGTACCGATCTCGGGGCGCGTCGTGCGCCGATTCCCGCACGACCGGCGCGTTTTTGAAGGTCACGATTCCCGTGAAAGAAACCAGGTGCCCCAACGCCAGGACGTCGTGCATCTGCGCCGGTGAGCCGCCGAAACAATGCCAAACCCCCCTCACCTTTCCCGTGAACGGCCGCATGCCGTCGAGCGTTGGCTCCCAGGCGCCGCGCTGGTGAATCACCACGTTGAGGCTGAGTTCCACCGCCAGCGCGAGCTGCACCCGAAACGCCTCCGCCTGGCACGCCATGATTGATTCGCGCGCGGGCGAATCCTCCGGCAGGCGATAATGGTCGATGCCGATCTCGCCGATCGCGACGACGCGGGGATGCATCGCCAACTCGCGCAACGGGCCGACAAAATCCGCCCGCTCCTCGTGTGCGTGATTGGGATGGATACCCACCGCGGCGTACACCACGCCGGGATAGCGCTCGGTCAGCGCGATGGCCCGCGCGCTGGTCTCGAGACCCGTCCCTATGGAAATCATCCGAGTGACACCCGCGTCGACGGCTCGCGCGACAACCTCGTCGAGGTCCTCTGCAAATTCCGGAAAATCCAGGTGCGCGTGCGTGTCGATCAACATTCCGCCGGAATCTCCGCGCTATTTCTGCACCGCGCCACCCTTCATCACGAAGGCGATCCCCTGCAGCCGCGTAATGTCCTTGAGCGGGTCGCCGTCCACCGCCACCAGATCTGCGTACTTCCCCTTCTCCACGCTGCCGAGTTCCTTCTCGACGCCGAGCAAGGTTGCCGCGGACATCGTGGCCGCTTGAATCGCGGCCATGGGTGGCATGCCTCCCTCGACCATGTAGGCGAATTCCTTGGCGTTGTCGCCGTGGGCCGAAACTCCCGTGTCCGTGCCGAACGCGATTTTCACGCCCGCCTTATATGCCTTGGCAAACGTGGCCTGGATCTTCGGCCCGACCGCCGCTGCCTTCGGTCGGACCACCGCGGGGAAGAAGCCGTCGATCTTCGATTTCTCCGACACCCATTTTCCGGCGATGATCGTGGGCACATACCAGGTGCCATTCTTGATCATCAAGTCCATGGCCTCGTCATCCATGAACGTGCCGTGCTCGATGGACGTTACGCCCGCGCGAATCGCGCGTTTCATGCCCTCGGCACCGTGTGCATGCACTGCGACCTTAAACCCGTAGTCCCTGGCCGTCTCGACGATCGCCTTCAGCTCCGCGTCGGTGAACTGAGGGTTTTCCGCGCTCGTCGCCAGGCTCAAGACTCCGCCGGTGGCGGTGATCTTGATCACGTCGCTGCCGTCCTTGTAGCGCTGCCGCACCGCCTTGCGGGCGTCATCCGGACCGTTGATCACCCCCTCGACTGGACCGGGATCGCCCTGATATTTTGGGACGAGGCCATTAGTCGGGTCGGCGTGGCCGCCGGTCGTGGCAATCGACTTGCCGGCCGCAAAAATCCGTGGTCCCTGCAGCCACCCCTTCTTGATCGCTTCGCGCAGCCCAATCGTGATGCCGTTCGTGTCGCCAAGATCTCTCACGGTGGTAAATCCGGCCATTAACGTCCGCCTGGCAAACATCGCCGCGCGCAAGGTCGCCTCGGGCACATTCATGAAAAAGCGCTCGGAATAAGACTGCGGGGATTGCTCGCCGGACAGGTGCACGTGCATGTCCATGAAACCGGGCATGACCGTGGACGCCTTCAGATCGATGACCGTGTCACCCGTGCCCGCGGTTTGGAATCCAGCCGCAACCTCGACGATGCGGTCGCCGTCGATCACGATGGTCACGTTCTTTTGCGGCTCCGCCCGGACGCCATCGATCAAAATGCCCGCGTGGATCAAGGTGCGCGCCTGGGCGGTGCTGGCCGCGAGGATAAACGCGCCAAGCGCGAGGCGGAGAATGCGAAATCTCATCCCGCTCATGTATCGACCAATCCCCGACCCGCAACCGGATTCGCTGAAGGCTCCGGTCGACGCATCTTGCGGGACCTTTGAACCTTGGTTCTTTAACGTTCCGCCCTTCTTTGAGCTTCGGGTTTCAAACTTCGACTTCGCCCATTGGACGGGACTTCATTCTTCGTGCTTTACAGCTTCTCGGCTGGCTCGCTAGGATTCGCGCGTTCGGCCACCCATCTCTTTCATCCTGCCATGTTTGGGCTTGTCCTTGTCACTTGTCTCGGTATCGCCGGATTGGCGGCCGCGCTCTACATCACGTTCCGGCGCCGTTCTACGGCCGGACCGCTCTCGTGGAGTTCGCGTCTGACCTTGTGCTTCGCCGCGGCGTTCTCCATGGCCACCCTGCTGCCGTTCACGATCGTTGGGGATGGATGGCAGCCCGTGTGGACGAACGTCACGCTGCCCTTTTCTAATTATCTCAATGGTAGCGGACCGGTCGGGCATGTCTTTGGCGCGTCGCTCGCTGCGACCATCGTCTGGAGCGCGGTGCTCTTCGTCATTCTCAAGTTTGTTCCCAAGGGCGGCGGGAAGGCCTGAGGTGGAACGGGGCCTCCGGACGCGTTGCGTTTTGTTGGCAGGGACGTTTCGCTGAAACGGCCCAGGATTTGCCGTCGGCTGGGGGACAAGCCAGACCACCTACCACTCGATGATCGTGCAGCCCCAAGTCAGCCCTGCGCCGAAGGCCACGAGCAGGATCTTGTCCCCGCGCTTGAAGCGGCCCTCGCGGTGCGCCTCGTCGAGCGCCATGGCCACCGTGGCCGCGCCGCTGTTGCCGTAGCGATCCACGTTCTTGAACACCTTCTCCGGCGGCGCCTTCAGTTTCTCCCCCACCGCCTCGATGATTCGGATGTTGGCCTGATGCGGAATCACGAGCGCGATGTCGTCGATCGTGATGCCCAACCGCTTCATCGCCTGGTCGCAGGAGGTGCTCATCGTCCCAACCGCCTGGCGAAAAACTTCCTTGCCGGACATCTTCAACGTCGCCAGCCGGTCGTTCACGTTTTCGGCGGTGATCGGCGTCCGCGTCCCGCCACCGGGCTGATTCAAGATGTGCGCGAACCGGCCGTCGCTCCCGGTGTCCGTGACGAGAATGCCACCCCCGTGCCCCTCCCGCTGGCGCAGGACCGCGGCGCCGGCGCCGTCGCCAAAAAGAACGCAGGTGTTGCGGTCGGTCCAGTCGACGACCGATGAGATGCGTTCGCTGCCGATGACCACAGCGGTTTTGTAGCCGCCGCCCTGGAGGAGCTGCTTGCCGATTTCGAGCCCGTAGATAAAGCCGGTGCATGCGGCGCCCAAATCAAAGGCCGTGGCATGGTGCGCGCCGAGATTTTTCTGCACGAGGCAGGATGTGGCCGGGAACGCCATGTCGCCCGTGACCGTACCGCAGATGATTAGGTCCACCTCGGACGCCTTCACCTTGGCCTGTTCCATCGCGGCCGCGGCGGCCTTCGTGGCGAGGTCGGAATTATGCTCCCCGGCGGCTGCGATACGTCGTTCCCTGATGCCCGTGCGCGTCGTGATCCACTCGTCGCTGGTGTCGACGCGACGCTCGAGTTCGGCGTTCGTCAGCACATAGGCCGGGTTATAGCGCCCAGTCCCCATGACGACGACGGGGACAGACGATTTACTGGGCTGGTGAGAGGTCATAGAATCGCTTCATTTCCTCGACAATGTGGGGATTCACCTGCTGCTCAACCGACTCCAGTCCGACGCGGATGGCATTCTTTGCGGCGCGCGCCGAACTCGAACCGTGGGCGATGATGACAATTCCGTCCACCCCGAGCAAGACGCTTCCGCCTGCTTCATCAGCGCTGACCTTGTCGCGGATCGTCTTGAACGCCCCCTTGGCCAGGGCCGCGCCGGCCCAGCGGAACGGGTTTTTGACGAGTTCATGCTTGAGCCACGTAAAAATCGCATGCGCCAGGGCCTCGCATGACTTGAGCATGACGTTGCCCACGAAACCCTCGCAGATGACGACCTCGACCGGCTTCTCGAAGAGATCGTGCCCCTCGACGTTGCCGCGAAACGGGAGTCCGCTCTCCTTGAGCAGCGTGAAAACTTCCTTCGTGAACTCGTTGCCCTTGGAGTCTTCCGTCCCGATGGAAAGCAAGCCGACGCTCGGGTTCGGATAGCCGAGCACGTAGCGCGAATACACCGAGCCCATCACGGCATATTGCAAAAGGTGCAGCGGGCGCGCATCGGGATTTGCACCGGCGTCGATCAGGACAAATTGGTTCGTCTCGGTCGGGAACAGCGTGGCGATGCCCGCGCGATCGATGCCCGGGAGCAGCCGCAGCTTGATCGTGCTTGCCGCCACGGCCGCGCCGGTGTGGCCGGCACTCATCACGGCGTCGGCGTCGCCGGATTTCACCAGGTCGACCGCGACGCTGATGCTGGAGTCCTTTTTCTTCCGGACGGACGAGATGGCGTCATCGCCCATCTCCACGACCTGGGTGGCGTGGACGATTTCGATGCGGCCGTCGTGGCAGTCGACCCGCTTGAGTTCCGCCTCGATGCGGGGCGTGTCGCCAACGAGAAACAGTTTCGTCAGCTTGTCATACTCGGCGAGCGCGAGAGCGGCGCCCTCGACGATGTTGCGAGGCGCAAAGTCCCCGCCCATCGCATCCACGGCAATCTTCATGATGGCGGCGCGGGGCGCACCCGCGTGATTACGCCTCGATGGTCAGGACCTGGCGTCCGCGGTAATACCCGCAGGACGGGCAAGCCGTGTGGCCGGGCACGCGCGTGCCGCATTGGCTGCAGGTGGAAAGCTGCGGGGCGTGCCAGCGGTTCGCGGCCCGCCGCGTGCGCTGGCGCATCTTTGAAGTCTTGCGTTTGGGAACTCCCATAAAATCTGCTCCTCAGTCGGGGAAATCTGGCTTGGTGATGTTGAGTCGATCGAGTTTTCCCCAGACGGGGGAACTCGCTGCGGCCCCGTTGTCCGCATCCACGGTGGCCGAAATAATCGGCGACGCGGACGCTCGCTCCTGAGCCACACAGACATTGCCCTCGACCCACTCACAATGTGGGTAGGCCGGAAGGGCGAGGAGGATATCCTCCCTGACCTGCGGCGTCAAGTCGACGAGCTCCGGTCCAGACAATTCGACCTGCAGAGCGACCTCGTTCAGTTCCAACGGATAGACGAATTTTTCGCCGCAGCGCGCGCACTGCAACTCGAGGTCGACCGCGAGGGTGCCCGTCGCCCACAGACCGTCGTCGTTTCGCCCGATCTCCAGAGAGTAGGATACCGGCCCGACCGCCTGGGCGTGGCCATCTTCCGGCAACTCGAGGATGGAGCCGGGCTCCTCGCCCTCAAGATGCAGCCCCGTCTCTGGAACCTGGTGCAAATGAATCTTCATAAGCGCTGGATGTGGTGGGTGGTTTGGGTGGGTGGGGGCGTGCATCACGCCTCGGGCTTCAGGGAAGCGAATTTGCGGGCGAGCGCCTCCTTCACGGGACCGGGAACGAAGGCCGACACATCGCCCCCCAGCCTCGCGATTTCCTTCACGATGCGTGAACTGAGGTAAGTGTAATCCTCCTTCGGCATGAGGAAAATGGTTTCCACGTCGGCCGCGAGCTTCCGGTTCATCAGGGCCATCTGAAATTCAAATTCAAAGTCCGACACCGCCCGCAGGCCGCGGACAATGGCCACCGCGCCCTGGCTTTGGGCATAGTCGACGAGCAGACCGTCGAGGGCGCTCACCCGCACGGTGGGATACTGCGTGGTATGAGCGCGCAGCATGGCCACGCGCTCTTCGACCGTGAAGAGCGAGACCTTCTGGCTGTTGGGCGCCACCCCGACCACGACCTCGTCGAACATTTTCACCGCCCGCGCGATCAAATCCAGATGACCGTTGGTGGTTGGATCAAAACTTCCCGGATAAATCGCTCTTCTCATCGGCGTGAGACTACCAAACAGGAAACCACGAGTTTCACATGAATGAACACGAATTTTGAAAGCATGGACAGCGGAAGTTCAGCAAGGCCTCCTAACCATTCGTGTCACTTCGTGTGAAATTCGTGGTCACCTTCTACTCCCATTCAATCGTACTGGGCGGCTTGCTGGAGATATCGAAGCAGACGCGGTTGATGCCGCGGACCTCGTTGCAGATGCGGGAGGAAATCCGGGCCAGCAGGTCGTACGGCAGCTTCACCCAGTCGGCGGTCATGCCGTCCTGGCTCTCGACCACGCGCAGCGCGCAGGTGTTCTCGTAGGTGCGCTCATCGCCCATGACGCCGACGCTGCGCACGGGCAGCAGCACGGCGAAGGATTGCCATACGCGATAATACCAGTCGCTCGCCTTCATCTCG
>JANMQT010000315.1:0-7790 GCA_031370675.1 Verrucomicrobiota bacterium | reverse complement strand
CCCTGGCTCTCGAGCATCTCGGACATCAAGCGGCGCAGAGTATCGTCGTCCTCGACGACGAGGATTACTTTGCGGGGCCCGTCGACCGGGAGCGATTCGGGAATCTCCACCACCGGACGAGACGCGCCCGCGTCGGCGACGAGCGGCCAGGCCACGCGAAAGGCCGCCGTCCCATCCGGGTCACGATCGATCTCGAGCAGGCCGCCGGAGGGGACAAGCCACTCGCGCGCCGCGCCGGATTCGCCGAGACCGCCGCTGCCGCGAATCGTGAGAGTCACGTGCTCGCCCACGGGCTCGGTGGAAATCCAGAGCTCGCCGCCCTTGGGCATTGCGTCGCGGGCGTTCATCGCAAGGTGCACGAGCAATTGCGCCACTTCACCGGAATCCGCGCGCATCATCACGCCGTCCGGGGCGAGTTGCATGCGCAAGGCGACATCCTCACCGATAAGCCGGCGAAGCAGATAGCCGGTTTCCTTGACCACGAGATTGAGGTCAAACGCCTGCGGGCCGGCGGATTCCTGCCGGCTGAAATTCAACAACTGCCGTGTCAGCTTCTCGGCGCGCTCCGCCGCCGTGACGATCTGCTGCAGGTACGCGTTCTGCGGGTGGCCGGCACCGAGCTTCATCTGCGCGAATTGCGCGTAACCCAAAATCGCGGTGAGCAGATTGTTGAAGTCGTGCGCCACCCCGCTGGTCAATCGTCCAACCGCCTCAAGTCGCTGCGCATCGCGCGCCGCGCGCTGCGCCTGCGCCAGGGCGTCTGCGCTCTTTGCTTCCGCCGTCAGGCTTTCCTGCAGGGCGCGCTCCGTCCGGCGCCGCGCGCGCCGCTCCATGGCCCAGAGCGCCACCAGCGCAGCCAGCAGCGCCACCGCACCGACGCCTGCAAACCACGGCACATCGGCGAGCAAGTCGATCTGAAATGGGAGGGACACGCAGGGAAAGCGCGGCGGAGTCCGGCACCGATCGGCACCAGCGCGCGCACCGACCAATGAGCGATTTCCCCCGCGCCGGGTCAATCGCAAAAGCACCGGGGCATGGTGCTCCCGTCATTTGGCATTCGGCGGCGCAAGGCTATCGTGCCGCCTTCGCCGTCCCGGCTCAAGCGCCCGCCGCGGTTGGTTTGATCCCTCGTGGCCGTACGTTTTTCATGTCCAAGCCCGCTCCGGAAATCGTGGTCGAACCTGTCTCATCCCGGCGCACCGACGCACCATCGCCGCGGGTCCGGGCGATCGCGTACCTGTTGTTCGCGACGATGCTTTGGGGCCTTAGCTTTCCGATGGGCAAGGCGGTCGAGATTGGGCAACGCCAGCTCCTGCCTGACGCCAGCAGTTGGTTTCTGGCGTCGTACATGCTGGTCTTCCGCTTTGGCATCGCCGCGATCGTTCTCGCGCTGCTCGCGGCGCGGACGCTGGCCAGTCTCACGCGGTTGGAGCTGCGGCAGGGCGCCGGCCTCGGGCTCTTTGGCGGCATCGGCATTCTTTTCCAGATCGACGGGCTCGCCTTCACCAATGCGTCGACGTCGGCCTTTCTCACCATGTCGTACTGCGTCATGCTGCCGTTGATTGTCGCCCTCCGGCACCGGGCGATTCCTCCACTCCGCGTCATGCTTTCCTGCCTGATGGTCTTTGTGGGCATGGCCATCCTTTCCGGCATCAACTGGCACACGCTCCGGATGGGACGGGGAGAAATTGAAACCATTGTCGCCTCGGTCTTCTTTGCCGGCCAAATCCTCTGGCTCGAGCGGCCCATTTTCCACGACAACCGTTCCCCGCACGCCACCATCGTGATGTTCGCGGTCGTCGCCCTGGTCTGCCTGCCCGTCGGATTGTTCACGCAGCACGCGGCGTCCGATTGGATCACGGCGGGCCGCGCGCCGGCGGTCTTCGGCTACCTGGTCTCGCTCACGATCGTCTGCACGATGGTGACGTTCAGCCTGATGAACCGCTGGCAGCGTTTCCTGTCCGCCACCGAGGCCGGATTGATCTACGCGGCCGAACCGGTATGGACGAGTCTGCTGGCGTTGTTCCTGCCGGTGTGGCTTGGCCTGGTCGGTGGCTTTGTCTACGCCAACGAGACAGCGACGTCGGCATTGCTGATCGGCGGCGCCCTGATCACCGCGGCGAATATCGTCATCCAGCTCAGGCCCGTGGGCCTGGTCACGGAGCTGGCCGTGCCGCATCACGAGGTCTGAAGGCGCCCGGACCATCTGCCTCGCTCGTAGCCGGCCTCCCTGAGGCCCGGGTGGATGCGACATCACGCTCGTCGAAATGCGGAAAATGTGGACGTTGCGCAGGTGGAACACGACCTCCGGGCGCATTGCCAAGAGGTAGGGACGACCGTCGCCGGTCCCCCCAATTTCTGCGACTGCAGCGTCACGAAGACGATCAATGAGAAAGACCGATCACGCTGACGACGCCGCGTCCGCGAGTTTGGGACGCGCAGGGATGCGCGTCCCTACCCAAGGCCAACGCGCCCGGAGGTCGCGTTCCACCCAACGAAAAAGGCAGGCTTGTGGCCTGCCTTTCGTAAAACCGAAATCGAATCTCGATTAGCGCGAGTACAACTCGACGATGAGCTGCTCGTTCACGACCGGCGCGATCTCCGTGCGGGTCGGGATGCGGGTCATCTGGCCGCTCAGGCCTTCGCGATTCACCGTCATCCAATCGGGCACGGGAACGATCTGCGTGAGTTCGATGCCGCGGGTGCCGAGCTGCTTGGACTTCACGCGTTCGCGCACCGCGATGACTTCACCGGGCTTCACTTGATAGGACGAGATGTCGACCTTCTTGCCATTCACCTGCACGTGGCCGTGGCCGACCATCTGGCGCGCGGCGCGCCGGGTGTTGGCGAATCCGAGGCGGTAGACAACGTTGTCCAGGCGGCACTCGAGGAGTTGCAGCATGGTTTCCCCGGTGACACCACGCTTGGCGGAGGCCGTCTCGTAATAGCCGCGGAACTGGCGTTCCATCAGGCCGTACATGAGGCGAAGCTTCTGCTTCTCGGCGAGCGCGACGGAGTAATCGCTCTGCTTGCGGCGCGAGCCTTTCGGACCGTGCTGGCCGGGGGGATAATTTTTCCGTTCCAGCGCCTTGGAGGGGCCGAAGAGGGGCAGGCCGTAGCGACGGCTGATTTTGGATTTGGGACCGGAGAGGCGCGCCATAACGAGTTGCGATGCGGAAGCTGGATTTGGTGATTACACGCGGCGCGCCTTGGGCGGGCGGCAACCATTGTGGGGAACGGGCGTCACGTCCTTGATGATCGTGATATCGAGGCCGACCGCCTGGAGCGCGCGAATCGCGGACTCGCGACCGGCGCCGGGGCCTTTGACGCGAACTTCGACGTCCTTGAGGCCGTGGCCCATGGCCTGGCGGCTGGCATCCTGCGCGGCCATCTGCGCGGCGTACGCGGTGCTCTTGCGCGAGCCCTTGAAGCCGACCTTGCCGGCGCTGGACCAGCCGATGACGTTGCCGCTCAGGTCCGTGATCGTGACGGACGTGTTGTTGAACGTCGCCATGATGTGGACGATGCCGGAAATAACATTCTTGGCGCCCTTAGCGCGGACAATCTTCGGCTTCTCGATGTCGTTCGGATCGAGCGAAAGATTTTCCTTCGGCGGCTCCACGGTCGCAACCGCAGCCGCGGCGGCGTCCTTCTTGGCGGCTTTGGGGGCCTTCGGCTTCGGGGCGGCCGGAGTGGCTTCGGTCGAAGCAAGTGCAGGGGTCTCAGTCGCTGCGGGAGCGGCGGCTTCGGGTGCGGGCACGGCGGTCGGGGTCGGTTCAGTCTCTTCGGGCATAGCGGAAATTGGTGAAAAATCTGGCGATGGCTAACAAATCAGGTCTTGGCGGCGGACTTGGTGTCCTTGGCGCGCTGGACGCCGACGGTCTTGCGCGGGCCCTTGCGGGTGCGGGCATTGGTCGAGGTGCGCTGGCCGCGGACGGGCAGGCCGCGACGGTGGCGGATGCCGCGGTAGCAATTGATGCCTTGGAGGCGCTTGAGATTGGCTTGGATTTCGCGGCGAAGATCACCCTCGATCGGGAGCTTGCTCGCCTGGATCGTGTTGATGATTTCCGTCACCTGCTGCGGCGTCAGTTTGCCGGCGCGAATGTTTGGGTCGACGCCGGCCTGCTCGAGGATGCGGCGCGCGGTGGCCGGGCCGATGCCGTAAATGTACGACAGCGAGGCTTCGATCCGTTTTTCACCGGGGATATCAACTCCAAGAAGGCGGGGCATGGCTTAGGAAATTTTAGATTGACGACTTCAGATTGGAATCAGCCCTGGCGTTGCTTATGGCGCGGGTTGGCGCTGCAGATCACGCGCACGACGTTTTTGCGCTTGATGACCTTGCATGATTCACACATGCGTTTGACGGAAGCGCGGACTTTCATAAATCGATTGGGACGGGCGTTAAATTCTGGATTTTGGGAAAAAATTCGCCGGTGGAAATGTCTCCGCCGGCGCGTTTTACGCTGAACTGACGAGGCCCTCCGTTCAACGGTGCCGGAAGGTAATCCGGCCCTTGGTCAAATCGTAGGGCGACATCTCTACCACAACTCTATCACCTGGCAAGATACGAATGAAATGAAGGCGCATTTTCCCGCTGATGTGTGCCAGGATCTTGTGACCCCCCTCCAGCTCGACCCGAAACATCGTGTTCGGCAGGAGTTCGGTCACTTTGCCTTGAACTTCGATAGAATCTTTTCGCGCCATGTCAGGATCTCCGGCTCGCCCTTCGTGACGAGCACCGTGTGTTCAAAATGGGCCGAGGGCAGCCGGTCGACCGTCACCGCCGTCCAGCCGTCGGCCAGGACCTGCACGCCGGAGGCGCCCATGTTCACCATGGGCTCGATCGCGAGGGTCATGCCGGCCTTGAGCTTCGGGCCGCTGCCGCGCTTGCCGTAATTCGGCACCTGCGGGTCCTCGTGCAACTTTCGTCCCACCCCGTGACCGACAAATTCGCGCACCACGCTGTAGCCCTGACGGACGACGTGCTCCTCGATCTCGGCGCAGACGTCGCCCAGCCGCACACCTTCGCGCACCACGGCAATCGCCCGGTAGAGTGATTCCTCCGTGGCGGTCAATAGCTTCTGCAGTTCGGGCGTGATGATGCCGACCGGGACGGTCGTCGCGTTGTCCCCCACCCAGCCGTTCCGGAAGATGCCGATGTCGAGTTTGACGATGTCGCCATACTGCACGCGACGCTGTCCCCCGATCCCGTGGATGACCTCCTCGTTGACGGAGATGCAAATGTGGCCGGGAAATCCCCGGTAACCGAGAAAGGCACTTTTGCAGCCTGCCGCCACCATGAGCTGGGCCGCGAATTGATCGACCTCGCCGGTCGTGACGCCCGGCCGGACGTAGTCGGCCACCTGGTCCAAAATCTCCCCCGCCAGCCGGCCTGCGAGCCGCATCTGCTCAATCTCCCGCGTGTTCTTGATGACGATGCTCATGCTCCGGGTCGTCAGGGTTCGCGCGTCGAAATCCATCAGCGTTGTGCAAAAAAGTAAGCGACCACGCCAATCACCAGAATCGCGATGCCCACGTAGAGCCAGATCATCGCGCCCTGACCGGACTCCTCGGCGCGCGTGGACACGCCGCCGGCGTAACGGTTGCGGTTGGAGGGCGCGCGGCGGAAGAAGCTGTCGTACTGCTTGTCGATTAGTTTCGTCTCGATTTGGCGCATCGTGTCGAGCACGACGCCGACGAGAATCAGCAGGCTGGTGCCGCCGAAGAACTGCGCCGTGGTGTACGGGACGCGCAGCGCGGTCATGATCATCTCAGGCAGAATCGCGATGATGGTCAGGAAGATGGCGCCGGCGAAGGTGAGTCGCGTCATGGTGTACTCGAGAAATTCCGCGGTGGCCTTGCCCGGGCGCTGGCCGGGGATGTAGCCGCCCTGCTTCTTCAAGTCCTCGGCGATTTGGGTGGGCTGGAACTGCGTGGCGACCCAGAAATAACTGAAGAAGAAAATCATCACACCGTAGAGTGTGTAATGCAGCCAGCCGGCCTGCAGCATCGCCGCGAGCTGTCGGGCGAACGGGCTTTCCGGGAAGAGCAGGCCGATGATGGTCGACGGAAACACCAGGATGGCCTGGGCGAAGATGATGGGCATGACTCCGGCATAGTTCACCTTGAGCGGCAGGTACTGCGTCTGGCCGCCGAAGACCTTGCGGCCGACGACCCGCTTGGCGTACTGCACGGCGATCTTGCGCTGGGCCTGCGTCACCGCGATGACCGCGGCAATGACGATGATCAAGAACGCCACCATGAAGACGAGCACAAATGGACTCACCTGGCTGGACTGTCCGCCGCTCGGGACGAAGGTGCGCCACGCCTGGATCAACGCGGCCGGGAGCCGCGCCACGATGCCGACGGTGATGATGAGCGAGATGCCGTTGCCGATGCCCTTGTCGGTGATTTGATCGCCAAGCCACATCAGCAACATGGTGCCGGCGGTGAGCGTCAGCACGGTCAGGACGCGGAAGCCGATGCCGGGATTGGAGACGAGCGGCATGCCAAGGCGCTGAATCGTGTCACCGATGCCGCCGAGAAACGGGTTCGAATTCGGATTCTCAAACGAAAGCGCCAGCAGGTAGCCCTGGAAGACGCAGAGGATCAGCGTCGCGTAACGCGTGTACTGCATGATCTTCTGCCGGCCGCCGTCCTCGCGCGCCAGTTTGCTCAGGCGCGGGATCACCGCGGTGAGAAGCTGCAGCATGATCGAGGCGCTGATGTACGGCATGATGCCGAGGGAAAAGATGGCGCAATTTTCCAGAGCGCCGCCGCTGAAGATGTTCAGGAGCGCCGCCACGCTGCCGCCGGCCTTCTGGTTCAGCTCGTTGAGGAAATACTCGTGGAGCACCGCCACGTTCACTCCCGGCGAAGTGATCTGGGATCCCACGCGGACAATCACGATGATCGCCAGCGTGAACAGCACGCGCGCGCGCAGTTCCGGAATCTTGAACATGTTGGCGAAGGCGGAAATCATCGATTCGCGGAGGTCGTGGAGATGGTCGTTAGAATGTGGAAAAGCGAGGGCAGCCCGTCAGTCGACGGCGGGCGGCTCCTCGCTTGAGCGAAAGGAAATCACTTCGCCTCAACGGGGCGGACTTTCTTCCCTTCGCGCTTGGTCTTCAAAGGGGTGAGCGTCACGGTGCCTCCGGCCTTCTCAATTTTCTCGCGGGCCTGCGCGCTGATGTGGCTGACGTTGACGTCGAGCTTCCGGGCGAGCTCGCCACGGCCGAGAATCTTGATCCCGTCGATCTTGCGGGCCTGGCCGCGCAGGAACCCGTATTCCATCAGCACGTCGAAGGTCACCGTTTTCACCGTGTCAGGGAGCAGGGCGAGGTCCTCGATGTTGAAGGCGCGGATGTCCTTCTTGAACGCATTGTTGTTGAAGCCACGCTTGGGCAGCCGGCGGTAAAGGGGCATCTGGCCGCCTTCGAAACCGAGACGGATGCTGCCGCCGGAGCGCGCCTTCTGTCCCTTGTGGCCCTTGCCGGAGGTCTTGCCGTGGCCGGAGCTTTCGCCGCAGCCGAGACGCTTGCGCCGGTGCGTGGCCTTCGGGTTGGTCTGGATGTCCTGGATTCGCATAAATCGGAAAGGTTCGTGAGCTCTGAGGCCGCGAGGCTGGTTTTTAGGCGCTCGCCGCGGTCGCCGCTTCGGGCGCCATGGAAATGCCGCGCATCTTCATGATGTCGCCGCGCTTCCGGAGCTGGGCCAGCGCCGCGAGCGTCGCCTTGACGACGTTGGCGTGATTGCTCGAGCCGAGCGACTTCGCGAGCACGTCCTTG
>JANMQT010000264.1:0-3974 GCA_031370675.1 Verrucomicrobiota bacterium | reverse complement strand
CGTTCTCTGTGCTCTTTGCGGTAAAGTGAATCTGCGGGAATCCGCGCACAATCTGTGGTTACGCACATTCGGTGTTTTCCATCCGTCATCTGTCCTCCGTGTTTTCTGTGCCTCTGTGGCCAATCCCCTTCACTTGGCTTTCGGCATTCGCACCCTGGCATTTCCGCCCAGTTCCGGCTTGAGGTCCGAAAGTCCGATGACCAGAATCGCGCGCATGAATACGCGCGCGCTTCCAGGACGGGCCGCGGTGGCGGCCGTGGTCACCCTTCTGCTCGTGGTGCCGCCGCGTCTCGGCGCTCAAAAACCGGAGCGCCCGACACCGGAACAACTGGCGGCGCTCGCGAGCACGTTGAAGCCAAAACAGGGCAACATCGTCCTGGGCTCGAACCTGGCCACCTTGAACGTCCCGCCGGACTTCGGCTTCCTCGACCCCGCGCAGTCGGTCACCTTGCTCCAGCGCATCTGGGGAAATCCCCCAGGCGAGCCGCCGTTGGGCATGCTGGTGCCTAAAGATTTTGATCCGTTCGGTGACCGCAGCTGGGCCGCGACGATTCGCTTCGAGTCGGAGGGCTATGTCAAGGACGACGATGCCGACAAGATCAATTACAATGACCTGCTCAAACAGATGCAGGAAAGCGCGGCGAAAGCGAGCGAACAGCGCGTGAAGCAGGGCTATGGCACCGTCGCGCTGGTGGGCTGGGCCACGCCGCCACGCTACGACAAGGACGCGAAGAAACTTTTTTGGGCCAAGGAATTGAAGTTCGGCGAGGAAAACCAGAACACGCTGAATTACAACATTCGCATCCTCGGCCGGCGCGGCTATCTCGTCATCAATGCGATTGGTGGCATGGGCGAGTTGCACACGATTGAAAACGTCACGCCGCAGATTCTTTCCATGGTGGAATTCAGTCCGGGCAATCGTTACGGCGATTTCGTCGCCAGCACGGACAAGGTGGCGACCTATGGCATCGCGGGGCTGGTGGCGGGAGGCATTGCCGCGAAGCTCGGCCTGTTCAAGGGACTTTGGGTCCTGCTGCTCGGTGCCAAGAAACTGCTGGTCGTTCTCGCGGTCGGCGCCGTGGCTCTGGTGGGCAAGCTCTTGAACCGCTTCCTCGGGGTGAAGCCGCGCGACACCGCTGCGACGCCGGGACCGCCCGCTCCGCCCGCCGGCTAGGAAGTTGGAAGTCTACCGATCTTTGCCGCGTTCGATTTCCGACTCAGTCGCCGCTCCCCGCGCGCGGCCTGACCGGCTGTCATCTGGCCTCTGTGCTCTCTGTGCCTCAGTGGCCAATCATTCGGCATTCGGCATTCGCACTTCGGCATTTCCGCTCGATCCCCCTTGTCGCGAGGTCGATTTACCGGAGAATGAAACGCATGACGTCACCGCGCCCGACCACCGCGAAGATTGTGGACATTCCGGCCCTGGCGGCGGCGCGGGATGAACTCGCCAAATCCGGCAAGCGACTCGTGCTGACGAATGGGTGTTTTGATCTTCTGCACGTGGGCCACGTGCGTTACCTCGAGGCGGCGCGACGGGGAGGCGACGCGCTGGCGGTGGCTTTGAACAGCGATGCCTCCGTGCGCGTGCTCAAGGGTGCGAACCGGCCGTTGAACTCGCAGGACGACCGCGCCGAGATCCTGGCGGCGCTGGCCTGCGTGGATTTCGTCACGATTTTCGACGAGGCACGCGCCACGACCTTGATCGAGCAGGTGCGGCCGATGGTCTATGCGAAGGGCGGCGATTACCGGCTCGAGACGCTCGATCCCGGCGAGCGCGCAGCGCTGGAACGTGGCGTCACGGAGATTTTTTTCGTGCCAATGGTGCCTGATCGGTCGACCACCCGGCTGGTAGATGCCCTGCGAGGTCAATGAGCGACGCCAATTTGTTTCTTAACTAAATTCATAAATTTTCTAGATTTACAAAATTAAGAAGAGCGGGGAGGAGACGGAATTCACAGAATCTCAGGAATTGGATGTGATCGCATATTTCTGTCCCCTCTCTGCTCCTCCGTGATCTCCGTGAGCTTTGCTTCGTTCGCTTCCCGCTCGCTCACCGCTTCCCTCGCGTCTCGACCGGCTGACTCGGTCCATCCCACGGACCTCGGCTGTGCGAAACCCAGGTCGTTCTCCCGGCATACCCCGTCCAAAGTCGGACGTTTGAACTCTGAAATCTGAAATCTGATGAAGCCCCCGCTCATTCTCGGCATCATCGGATCGGGCAAAGGCTCGAACTGTCGCGCGATCATCGAAGCGATTGAGGCCGGCCAACTCAACGCGCGCGTGGGAATTGTGATTTCCGACGTGGACAACGCGCCGATTCTCTCGCTTGCCGTGGCCCATGGCATTCCGTCTTTTCACCTGCCGCCGGGCAAGTTCAAGACCAAGCTGGATCCCTCGCGCGAGATCATGCTCGTCGAGGCGCTGCGGCAGTATCACGTCAGCCTTGTCGTGCTGGCCGGGTACATGCGCATGGTCAAGGAGCCGACGCTCGAGGCGTATCCGCGGCGCATCATCAACGTGCATCCTTCGCTGCTCCCGGCCTATCCCGGCTTGCGCTCGTGGGAGCAGGCCCTCCTCGCCGGGGAACGGCGGACCGGTTGCACCGTGCATTTTGTCGATGCCGGCATGGACACGGGCGACATCATCGCGCAGCAAATTGTGTCGATTCTGCCGGACGACTCGCCCGATTCCTTGCACGCGCGCATTCAAATCGCCGAGCACGCGCTGCTACCGCAGGTGATCGGCTGGTTCGCGGAAGGAAAAATCTAGGAGTCGTACGTCGAAGGTCGAAAGCAAGAGGATCGACATTCGCGAGCAGGACATGTTTAGCACTTCCATTTTCCGCCTTTACGCTTTCTTCGCGTTTCGGATTTCGAAATTCGAGTTTCCGGAGTGCGCAATCGGCGATTGCGCATACCGTCGCGCGTGTCCTTCCGACTTTTCGACCTTAACGAGCCCCAGCTTCGGGCCGTGCGACAGACCGAGGGACCGGTCCTGATTCTGGCCGGCGCCGGCACCGGCAAGACGCGCACCATCACCGCGCGCATCGCCTACCTGATCGCGAACGGCGCGGATCCCGCGACGATTCTCGCGGTCACGTTCACGAACAAGGCCGCCGGGGAAATGCGCGAGCGCGTCGCCGGCATGGTCGCATCCGAGGACGCGGCGCTGGTCACGGTCTCAACCTTCCACTCGCTCTGCGTGCGCATCCTGCGGCAGGACATCGAGAAACTTGGCTACAAGCGCAACTTCGCGATTTACGATCAGTCCGACACGATCAGCCTCGTGCGCCAGCTGATCACGCGGGTGTCCGCGAAGGATGAGAAGCTCGAGCCGAACGCGGCCCAAAACCTGATCAGCCGCGCCAAGAACCTGGGCGTCGATGCGCCCACCGACGAGCATGCCGAGCAGACGCTGGTGGGCGCGGTCTTCGCGCGCTACCAGCGTGAACTGAAGCGGCTTAACGCGGTGGACTTCGACGATCTATTGCTGCTCGCGGTCAGGCTCCTGCGCGAGCACGAGGACGTGCGGACGAAATGGGCCGCGCGCTTTCGCTACTTGATGGTCGATGAATTTCAGGACACGAACGGATTGCAGCTCGAGTTGATCCGGCGGCTGGCCACCGGCGAGCGGCCGAACGTGTGCGTGGTCGGCGATGACGACCAGTCCATCTACGGCTGGCGCGGCGCCGAGGTGCGGAACATCCTGGAGTTCGAGCGACATTTCCCCGGGCCGACGGTCATCGCGCTCGAGCAGAACTATCGCAGCACCGAGCACATCCTCGGACTCGCGAACAGCCTCATCCGCCACAACCCGCGCCGCCGTGCCAAGCAGCTTTGGAGCGGGCGGGGGGCCGGCGAAAAGATCCGGCTCGTCGCCGCGCCTGACGACCGCGAAGAGGCCGTCTACGTGGTGGGCGACCTGCACCGCCTCAAGCTGGAGACCGGCGTCGCCTGGGAGGATTTTGCCGTCCT
>JANMQT010000237.1:0-16352 GCA_031370675.1 Verrucomicrobiota bacterium | reverse complement strand
GCCGCCCGCCTTCGCGCCGCCTTCGCCGATGAACCGCAACGATTGCTCGCCCTGAGCGTCGGCGAAACATTCCGCGTGCCGCTCTCGTAAAAGGAGGCATGGGACTTTGTCGTCGTCAGGCTTCCGGCAACGGTTCCGCGCTTGCGGCTGGTGGTCTTCGCCGACGTGGCTGCAGCCCCTTGCCCTGCCTTCAAAGCTGCGAATGAAAAGGCAGCACGATCCATTCGGTGAAGCGTTCCCAAACCGATCGGTTCTCGAAGTCTTCGAGCCGGTAGACCTTCGAGGATTTCAGGTCACGATTGAAGACGGCTTCCATCTCGTTTCCAAATGTCCGGTCGTACACGGTGAGATCCAGCTCTTCGTTGATCTGCGCGGATCGGGCGTCAAAATTTGACGAGCCAACGAGCGACAGAATGCCGTCGATCACCATGGTCTTGGAGTGAATCATCGTAGGTTGATATTCGTAAATCTTCACACCACCCCGCAAGAGATCCCCATAGGCCGACCGCCCGGCGGCCTTGGTGAGGGGCTGATCGTTGTGGGGCCCCGGGAGAAGCAGCTGGACGTCGACTCCGCGTTTCACGGCTGCCACGAGTTGCTCCACCTGGCTGGGGCTGGGCGCGCAATAGGCGTTCGTAATCAAGATCGACTTCTCGGCCGAAGAGAACGCCGCCGCCTGCAGCCAGGACAGCGGGGCCAGGGAAAACGCCCGGGAGGTCACGACTTGCGCGCGGATCGAACCCTTCCGCTCCTGCACGGGAAAGTCTTCCTCCGCCTGAAGTGCCTCGCCGGTTTGTTGCGCCCAGTGCTGGAAAAATGCAGCCTGAAGCGTGGTCACCACTGGACCCTCGATTCGCGCCTGCACGTCGCGCCAATGCTTGGGGGACTGCGCATTCCCTGACCAGGAGTCGGAAAATCCCACGCCACCCGTGAAACCGATCCGGCCGTCGACGACCAAGATTCGCCGGTGCGTCCGTTGGTTGAGGCGATCCACCCGCCACGCCCGCGTGGGATGGTAGTAGGCAAAGGCGCAGCCAGCTTCCTTCAGCCGGTCGACTTCGTGGTTGTCCAACGCCACGCTGGACCCGAGGCCATCGAGCAAGATGCGGACTTTGATTCCCGACCGCGCACGCTCACTCAGAGCCGCTTCAAATTCCGTCGCAACCTTGCCGGAATAGAACAGGAAAGCCTCGAAATTAATGCTTCGCTTCGCCCCTCGGATGGCTGAAAGCATCGCCGGAAAGATTTGGTCGCCGTTGTGCAGAAGTTCGATCTTATTTCCCTCAAATGGCATGGGATCCGCCAGCGCATGGGCGTACGAGAAGAATGCCGGGTCACTGACGGCTTGCGTGTGCGGCATCCGGTATTGGATGACATCGCGGCGGATCAGGATCGCGCCCAGCGCGAAGACGACAGCAAAAAGCACCGCAAGGCCGGCGAACCAGTAACCAAGGGGAATCTTTAGCCACCGTTTCATGCGAGCGAGGGATCGTGTCACCATGTAATCGCGCGTCCGCGCGCGCCGGGTGTAAGACTATCCCGCAGATGCGCAAACCGACCCCTCGACCACCTCGAAGTCCATGACCACGGGCAGATGATCGGATACCACGGCCCGGGTCCAACAACCGGGAACGTCGACCCGCGTCACGTGGATGCGCGCATTCCCGAACACGTGGTCGAGCGTTACGAGCGGCCAGAGCGCGGGAAAGGTCGCCAGGTGGCGGCCGAGAAATTGCTTCACCAGATCATCGAGTGAGCCTGCCAGCAACGCGTGCGGTCCGGAACCGGGCAGAGAATTGAGATCGCCCAGCAGCAGCGTCGGTTCGGAGCCGCGGATCGCTCCCAGCCAATCCCGACCCACCAGGGCCTGCGCCTGTTCCAATCGTTCGTGGCGCCCGACACCCAGATGCGTGTTAATCAGCTGCAACGGACCCGCCGGCGTGGCAACCTCCACCCATTGCGCGGCGCGGCTCTCCCGAAACAAGAAGGCATGTTCAGAGGGCAGACCGGCCGCCCTTCGCGGCGTGACCGGCCAGCGGCTCAGGATGGCGTTGCCGTAGTGTTCGTCGTGCCAGCGCATCGCTGGATGAAAATGACTATCGAAGTTGAGCAATTTGGCAATCAGTGCGGCCTGATCGCGGCCGCGCGAGCGCGATCTTCCAACATCGAGCTCCTGCAACAGCGCGATATCCGGCTCCAGCTCCGCGATTCGCATGCCAATGCGTTCCTCCGACCGCCGGAAGTCGAGTCCCAAGCAGCCGTGCACATTGAAGGTTAGAATTCGCACGGCTAAGTCTGGTTCCCCAAGCAATCGCAGGAGAGTGAGTCATCAGCCCCCAATTTTTCAGCGTTCGATCCGCTCCAGCCCGCATTGCGCCCTCCCATTGTCGGCTTTGTGCCGGGTCGTCAAGCAAGCCGGCCCGTACCTTCGGATTCGGCCCGTGCCGCTTGGGACGAACCAGAGGTCTTCGTAATACTGGGGCGGGCCACCTTGATTCGGTCCGGTATCCGGAGCTCGAGAAGGCGATCCATGCTGACAACCTCGACGCCCGCGTGGACGGGTTCAATGTCCGCTCCCGCGACGCAGGACTGAAGCTCGCGCCGCCGTCTTCTCCGCTTGCCTTCCCAGCCGCAAGCGCTTGAGCTGGAGGCATGACAACGACCACGAGACGCCTCAAGAGCATCACGCCATTGCAAGCCGGAAAGATGCTGGGAGCCCTGCACGGCGCCATGGCGCTGGTGTTTGTGCCGTTCTTCCTGCTGTTTGCGTTGGTGGGGAGTTTCCTGCCCAAGAGCGCGGAGGCGCCACCGCCACTCGCGATCTTTGCGATTGGGCTGGGACTGGCGATCCTGATGCCGCTGTTCTACGCTGCCACCGGATTCGTCATGGGGCTGCTCGGCGCTTTGATTTACAATCTGATCGCAAAATGGTTCGGCGGGATCGAGTTCGAAATCGAATGAGTCCGGTACCCGCCGGGGGCCCGGACCCACGACGATGCCCGACTAGTGAAAGAATTGCTCGGAGATGATCTTGCCGTCCTTGACCCGGTAGACGCAGACCTCGCTCATATTGATCCTGCCGGGTCCCTTCATCGTCAGATCCATCGTCAGCACGCAGGCGAAGACGTCGCCGGCAATGAGGGCATCCGACATGGTGATGGAGTGATACGCCTCCACCATGGAGTTGAAGGTGTGGCCCTTCGCGATGATGGCCTCGAGGCCGGCGACTTCCTTGGCGAACACGGGCGTGGCCCTCGGTGCTGACGGCATCGTTGGCGTAGAGTTCCTTCTGCGCCGCCTCCCATTCCCCTTTGCGGCAATAGGCGACGAGTTTCGAGGCGATTTCTTCGGTGTTCATGCGGGTATGTTGTTCATGCGGGTATGTTGAAGGGCGAAGGCGGAATGCGGAAGCCGGAACTTTGGCAGGCAAACTTCAAAGTTCAGAGCTCGGATAACCCGGATCAGTCGAGCACCACAGAGGAACCGATTCCAATTTGCCCATCAGCCACTGTTCGACTTTCGAGTTTGGCTCCACGAGCTCTCCTATGACGGCCGCCGTCACTTCTCCGCGACCGGTGCCATGCGCGCGAGGACCGACTGAAACCGCGGGTCGCTCCGGATCGCATCCCATGCCGGGTTGTGGACGAGGTCGCCGTAATCCAGCGAGAATGGCATCGTGACCAAACGCTCCAACTGCGCCAGCGCCGCCGCGCGTTCGCCGTTGAGCGCGAGGATCTCGGCGAGACCTCCCTCGTGATTCGCCCCGGTGATGGCATCCCGTGTCACCGGCATGATGGCGATCGCGTGCCCCGCTGTTCCTCTCGCCAGATCCTTCTCGCCCAGGTAGGCGAGCACGAAGGCCAGCGCCATGAGCGAGGCATGGTCGTTCGGCGCCTGGGCCAATCGCGCTTCAAGTTCCCCTCGCGCGGCCAGAAAGTTCTCCCGGGCCGGCTCCTGCTTGCCAAAATAATACTCCCGCACCGCGTCGAAATACGATTTGGGAAAATGCCGGCCATTCCACGCGATCCAGGGCGCCGACTCTTTCCCAATCGCGGTCGCGGCCAGCGTGGCGGCGGCGGCGTCGCGCTGATAAAGAGCCAGGGTGAAGGCGTAGGGTGCGTATTCGCTGAATTTCGCGGGGTTGTCGCGCTGGTATTGGGCCATCAACTCCCGCAGCGGCTGGGAATCGCCCATCAGCATGAGATGGCCGTTGAACGCGCGGAAAAGCTGGATGCGCTGGTCACGCGGACTGAGCTCGGCCAGATGGTCCATGACCCGGAAGAAGTCCCGGCTGCGGCGCGCCTCGCCATAGCTCTCGGCGAGATCATAGGACGGCACCACTTCACGCGGACTCAACTCGACGGCTTTCTCGAGATTTCGGATGGCATCGCCGAGTCGCCCCTGCCGGCGATCGATGTACGCGCGCAGGGCGAAGGTGTTGGGATCGTTGGGCAGCACCTTGCTGGCGAGCGCGATCTCGCTCGCCGCATTCGCGTAGTCGCGGGAGCCCCAATAAGCGTGCTGCGCCTTCGCGCGGTGCAGTTCACCCGCGTCCGGCCGCAACCGCTCCGCCTGGTCGATGCTCGCCTGCGCGAGGGCCAGGCGCGCCGGGGTCGGATCGTTGCCGAACCAGTAGAGATTGTCGTGACAATAAGCGAGCAGGATGTGCGCAAGAAAGAACGACGGATCGCGTGACACGGCTTCGTTCAATAAATCCTGCGCTTCCCGAATCTCGCGCGCGCCCGCCGCACCGCGTCCACCCGTGCCGGAAAAAACCAGTTCCTTGGCCTGCAGATAAAGTTCGTAGGCCCGCAGATCCGAGGTCGGACGTTGATCAATCGAGGCCTGTTCGGCGGACGTCAGCTTCGCTTTCAACTGCCGCGCGACGGTGCTGGCAATCTCGGCCTGCACCGCGAAAATATCCGCTAGCGCGGGCTCGAAGCGCTCAGCCCAGATCTGGGTGTTGGTTTGCGTATCGACCAACTGCACGTTGACGCGCACGCGATCGCCGGCCCGCTTCACGCTGCCCTCCAGCACGTAGGCGATGCCAAGCGCGCGGCCGATGTCGGCGAGGTTGCGCGCCTCGCCGCCCTTGTATTGCATGACCGACGAGCGGCTGATGACCTTCAAATCAGAAACCTTGGCGAGATCGGTGAGGATCTCGTCCTGCACACCGTTCGCGAAGACGTCGTTCTTCCTTTCCTCGCTGAGATTCTCGAACGGGAGGACGGCGATGCTCTTCTCCGCTGCGCGCGGCGCCGTCATTGCCGCCGGAATCACGGATGGTGCGATCGTTGCCGCGGTGTTCGTCACGTGCGGTACTGGGGCGGGCGGGGTCCGCCGCCACCACCACGTGCCGAGGAGCGCGAATGTCAGCGTCGCGGCCGCGATGGCGACCCAGCGCACCCGTTTCCCACGCGGACCCAACCAGACCGTTTCCAGCAGATCGGATTCCGAGCCGCGAGACGGCGTCGACCCCCGCGCGAAAACCGACGCCTGGGGCGGGACCACCTGGGGCGATTCGTCCAACACCTCGGCGCCACTCACAATTCGCTCTATGCAACGATCGAGAGCCCGGGCGGTCGCGTCGGCGGTGGGCAACCGCCGCTCCGGCTCCTTCTCGAGCAAGCGCGCCACGACTTCCCGCACGCTGCCGGGCTGCGTGGCGAGACGCTCGATCGGCGGGAGGCGCGAAACGTGGTGGGTCATCACGTCGTGCTGCGACTTGCCCATGAAGGGCGGCGCGCCGAGGAGCATTTCCCACAGAATGCACCCGAGCGAATAAAGATCCGAGCGGCCGTCGAGGTCATTGCGCTCCTCGCATTGCTCGGGGCTGGCGTAAAGGACGCTGCCGCGGAATCCGGTGGTTTGCGTCACGTTGTCCTCACCGAGCGACTCGCCCTCGAAATTTCGCGCGAGGCCGAAGTCGATGATCTTCACCTGCCACGCCTGCCAGTCAGGAGTCACCTCGCCCTCCGCGCGACTGCGCGCGGCCAGGAGCATCAGGTTGCCCGGCTTGAGGTCGCGGTGAATGATGCCCTCGGCGTGAATCGCGTCGAGACCGCGCGCGATCTGCGCCGCGATCGAGAGCGCGGTGAGGACCGGCAGCGGACCTCGTTCCCGGAGGGTTTCCTGCAATGATTTTCCGGCGACGAACTCCATCGCGTAAAAGAATTCGCCGGGGTGATCGTTCAGGAAAAGAACACTGGCGACATGTGGATGGCGGATGCGGGCTGCCGCTCGCGCCTCGCGCAGGAACAGCGCCTGCGCTTTGGGATCATCGACCCTCGCCGGGTGAATCAGTTTCAATGCGACCTCGATGCGGAGTCGCTCGTCGTAGGCCTTGTAGGTGACGCCCATCGCGCCGTAGCCAAGGCGCCAGGGACTGCCATCCGCGTGTGGGAGCACGAGGTAATGGGCAAAGCGCAGGGAAGGCGGTGGAAGCATAGGGCGCAGCCATCGACCGGCCCGCCGCCCGACGGTGGCATTATCGTGGCGCGTCGTAAATCCGCATTTCTGCGCGGCCCGAGTGGAAGTGGATCCCGTGTCAGGTCGTGCCGCCGGCCTCGCCGGCACCGGGCTCTGGCTCTGCGAGGTTACTGCCGCCGCGATCGCCGGCCACCCGCGGTTCGTAGCCCTCGATATTGCTGCCCCCGCGATCACCGGCCGCACGTGGTTCGTATCCCGCGGGGTCGGTGCTGCGCGAATCGCGTTTGGCGCGCCGCTTCTTGCGGCCCGCGAAGCTGACCTCGCCCGGGTCCGTGGCCCCTCTCGGCTCGTAGCCCGCGATATTACTCCCGCCACGATCTCCAGTCACGCGCGGTTGATAGCCTTCGAGATTGCTGCCGCCCCGATCTCCGGTGAGTTGCGAATCTGCGCCCTCAATGTTGCTGCCACCACGATCTCCGGTCACACGCGGTTGATAGCCTTCGAGATTGCTGCCGCCACGATCGCCGGTGCGTGGTGAATCTGCGTCCGCGATATTGCTGCCGCCGCGATCGCCAGCCACGCGTGGTTGAAAGCCTTCGAGTTTGCTGCCGCCACGATCGCCGGTGCGTGGTGAATCTGCGTCCGCGATGTTGCTGCCGCCACGATCCCCAGTCACGCGAGGTTGATAGCCTTCAAGATTGCTGCCGCCACGATCTCCAGCTACGCGCGGCTGAAAACCTTCGACGTTGCTGCCGCCACGATCTCCGGTCCGTTGTGATTCGGCGCCCGCGATATTGCTTCCGCCTCGGTCGCCCAGGACTCGAGCTTCGAAGCCTTCCACATTGCTGCCGCCGCGATCGCCGCTTACGCGCGATTCGTAGCTCTCTGGGTGTCCGACCTCGCGTCCGCGCCGCGCGTGCGAGACGTCGAACGCAGGGGCTGGTTCCGCGTGGCCGCCAGACTCGGCCGCGCGCACGAATTCGCTGGCACGCGGCAGGTAGGTCCGCAGCGCGTCCAGAAGTCGCGTGCCATCGGGCACGCCCAATCCGGTGCACGGATTCCAGCCGGGTCCCGCCTCGTAGTCACCGTTGGTGCCGCTGGTGATCGCCGTGAACGCCCCGCAATCCGGCGGCAGCGCGTAAAGACGCGGCTGCAAAAAGCCGAGGGGATGCGCGGGCCGACCGGCGGCGAGCGCATCGGCCGCCAAGGCTTCATTCAGCCGGGCAACCAGCCCCGCCCACAACGGCACCACGGCGCTGGTACCGTAGGCCTTGCCCACGCCCTGGGTGTAATCGGGGTGCCATTGTCCATCGCAGAGAACGAGGTAACCGCTTTCGCCCGACGCGTTCGCGGCGACGTCCGGCACGCCCCGCCCCGCCGGGCCCCGCGGATTGCGCGCTTTGGGAACGTTGGCGTCCTGCTGGTACCACGGCAACGGATACATGCGGCTGACGCCGCCGCCGGTGCTGTTGTTCCGGTCCTGATTCCAGACATTCTCGGTGAAAAGATTTGGTCGATCTGGATCGCGTTGAATCTCGGTTCCGCCGCACGCGAGCACCAGGGGATCCGAAGCCGGATGGTCAACATGCGCATTGCCGTCCCAGCCCGGATCATTGAACCGGTGGTCTGCGGACCCATGGTCACCCGCCGGGGCGATCACGGTGATGCCAAAGCGACGCGCGACACGCAGAGTCTCGTGCGCGGCGGCGCGAAACTGGCCGCTCGTCTCGCTCTCGGGTCCGCCCCAGCTGATCGAAAGGATGTTCGGGCAATGCACGGTATCGTGAATCGCGTCGAGCACGACGCTGTGCACACTCTCGAGCGAATGGTCCTCCGCAAAGTAGACCACGAGCTTCGCCCCGGGTGCGGCGGCACCAGCCACCTGGACGTCGAGGGCCACCTCGAGATCGTAGGTCGGTTGCTCACCCATCGGACGGCGTGGCCGATTGACCACCAGCAAGTTCTTGGGATCGCGCTGCAGGCCGATCTGTTCGAAGTAGCGGGCAATCTCCGCGTCGTCGATCGAGCCGCCGAGTTGGATGATGGCGATGGTTTGCCCCTTGCCGGTGGTGCCCGCTGGGAAATTGTACAACGCGGCCAGATCCTGTCCGGTGAAGCCGCGGCTGAATGGATCGGCCGCGTCGCCGAAGACGTGCGGGGGATGGCCGATCGGAACCCGGCGCCCGAGCTGCGGATGAGTCCGCGCAAACGGGCGGTTGTCGAGTCCATGCACGCCGACGACAATTTTTCGAAGCTGCGCCGGGAGCGAAATGGCGCCCTGTCGACCGCGAAATTCCACGCCGCCACCGGTCGGCGTGAAGCGGCTGAGTTTCACCCCGAAGGCCGCCTGCATTTGCGCCACCGTGCCGCGCAGGCGCACGCGGCGCTTGTCCGGACTTTTCTCCACCACCGTGAACTTTTGGGCACGCGCGAACTTCTCGACCTCCCTGATGTCCGCCGCTCCGGCGCCGTATTTATGCCCGAACGCAATCCGTTCGTCGCGGGTGGACAACGGGCGAAGTTCCGGCGCGAAGCCAAAGCTGGGCAGCTCCTGTTGGCGGCGAATTTCGAGGGTCACCGTGATGACTTTTCTCGGCCCGACCGACCCGAGCCGATTCCCACGCGGCGGTCGGCGATAGCTTCCAGATAGAGGCGTGCTCTTACGATGAGCAGCGGTTGAGGCGGACGACGAGGAGGACTTTGCCATAGGACGTGCGGAGGGTTGGGCGCGCGGGGAGCGCGAACAAAGATGAAGAAAACGTGTCGGCCGCGCCGGAACGTGTCGAGGCGAATCTTGACGGACCGGCATTCCGATTTGCCATCAATCCCGGTCGTCCGGCAGCGTCAGCCATACAGCGCGGTCCCCGCAGGGAATCCCGCCTGCATTCCGCCCCCGCAATTCCACTGATGAACGCCGTTTCCATTCTTGCCTTCGGGGCCGTCTTCGCGTTTGCACGCAGGAGATTGCCCAAGCCCAGCCTGATCGCGCGGTGCCCCGGCGTCGCGCTGGTGGCGGTTCCAGCCATGGCCATCATCGTTGGATCGCTCCCCGAGTTGAAAATCGGGCTGCTTGCGGGATTCCTCCTCATCGGCATCAGCCCGGTTTGAGTCGTGATTCACGCCGTCATCTCGGCGCCAGGCTGCGACAGACGAATTTCAGGAATTCCAAATGTCGACCGCGCAGCGCCATTCGCCATCGGCTTCGCGGCGCCAAATGGTGACGGCGCGACCGTCGATCGTAAAAGGCTTGCCGTCCTGCCCATTCATCGTGACAGCATTGGCGCTGAACATGTAAGCGAGGTTTCCATCGGGAGAGAACGTGACCTCCTTCGAGTTCCAGCTGATCCGAAAACCCGGAATCTGCATGCTGCCTTCGACGTACTTGCGCAACGCCGCTTTGCCAACGACTGCCGGCATGCCTGGGGGAATGACGATGGCATCATCCGTCCAAAACGAGAGCACGTGATCGAGATCGCGTCCTTCGGCGGCCGCGGCCGACCATCGCACGTCGCGTTCAAGCAGTCGGGCGCTTTCCAAGGCAAAGTTCATAGGTAGATCCTCGTCGGGCATCGAAGTCCCACGATTTCGCAGCGAAGCCACTTCCATGGTGGAGACCCGGCGATCGGAACGCGAGCGAAAACGCGGAACGCAACCTCGCGGAGCCGGATTCGTTTTGTCGTTCCGAGGAACGATATGAACCGCGCGGGGAGGCGAAAGCTTCACCGCGTCGCTGCCGCGACGCGACCATCCTGGGTCATGGGAATCCGGGGTTTGCCAACCCCGGCTGCCATCAAAACGTCGCTGCCGCGACGTGAAGTCGTCGATTCCGATCGGGCCCGTGCGCAGGGATGTCCCGCAGCCAACTTTCGGACGTGGCTGAGCCACGATGTGATGGTAGCCGAGGGTGCCAAAACCCCGATATTGTCGAAAGGCGACTTTCCCACCACGGCAGTGGCGGTGTAACCCGAGGGACCGACGCCACAAACGATGGGGGAGGTCGCAGCCCCTCTGGCGGCTTCGCGTGCTGCGACAAATCCGTTACCCAAGCCTATAATTCGCGACCATCCTGTGCTCCCTTCACGTTGATGACCAACCACGAGATCCTGGCTCTCTTCTGCTCCACCGGTGCGTTGCTCAACGGACACTTCGTCTTGCGCTCCGGGCTGCATAGCCGGGAGTTTTTCCAGTGCGCGCTTTTATTGCAGAATCCACGCATCGCGGAAACAGTCTGCGCGGCACTGGCGAAAAAACTTAAAGGCATCGCGTGCGACTCCGTCGTCTCCCCCGCCCTTGGCGGGATTCTCGTGGGTCATGAGGTCGGACGCGCGCTCGATAAGCGGCACATCTTCGTTGAAAAGGAAGACGGAAAACTTGTCCTGCGACGATTCCAGATTGGCACCGGCGAGCGGTTCATCGTCGTGGAGGACGTGGTCACGCGGGGCGGGCGCGTGCAGGAAACGGTCGACATCGTTCGCGCCCATGGCGGCCTGGTGGCCGCGGTCGCGACCATCGTCGACCGGAGTGGCGGGAGTCACCCCGATTACGGGTGTCCCTTTGTCAGCCTCCTGCAGCTCGCGGTGGAGACGTTTGCGGCCAACGAGTTGCCACCGGATCTGGCCGCCACGCCAGCGGTCAAGCCAGGCAGCAAATAAGTCCCGCCGTTGCCGCGGGACCCTCCGTGTCACCGGGGGCCCGACTTCCCTTGTTTTCGGGGTCGATCTGGGGAAGGGTCCGCCTTCACTCCCGTCCGTTTTTTCCCATGGTCAATTGGTTCATCAAGAAAGTTCTCGGCTCCAAGAATCAGCGCGAGGTCAAGCGCCTGCGTCCCATCGTGACGCGGATCAACGAGCTCGATGAGCAATTCAAGTTGCTTTCCGACGACGAGCTGCGGGCCAAGACCGCCGCCTGGAAAGAGCGCCTTGCCCCCATCGAGGATCCGCGGGAACGCGAACGCGTGCTCGAGGAAATCGAGCCGGAAGCCTTCGCCGTCGTCAAGAACGCCGCGCGCCGGCTCTGCGGCCAGACGATCATGGTCTGCGACCAGCCCATCGTCTGGAATATGGTGCACTTCGACGTGCAACTCATCGGCGGCTTCGTCCTGCACAAGGGCCGCATCGCCGAGATGGGCACCGGTGAAGGCAAGACGCTCGTCGCCACCGCGCCGCTCTATTTGAATGCGCTGACCGGCCGTGGCGCCCATCTCGTGACGGTCAACGATTACCTGGCCCGCCGCGATTCCGAGTGGATGGGCGCGCTCTACAAGTTTCTAGGCCTGACGGTGGGCTGCATCCAGCACGACCAGTCGCCCGATCTGCGGCGCGACCAGTACAATTGCGACATCACCTACGGCACGAACAGCGAGTTCGGCTTCGACTACCTGCGCGACAACGGCATGGCCAACTCGCGCGACCAGCAGGTCCAGCGCGGTTATGTCTACGCCATCGTCGACGAGGTCGATTCGATCCTGATCGACGAGGCACGCACACCGCTGATCATCAGCGGTCCCTCGACCATCTCCACGCATCAGTTCGACCGCTTCAAGCCGCTGATCGAGCAGCTCGTCCGCCAACAGAATCTGCTTTGCAACAGACTCATCACGGAAGCGAAGTCACTGCTGGACGACGCAAAGACGGACGAAGCCGGCCTGTTGCTTTTCAAGGTGAAGCTGGGCCAGCCGCGCAACAAGGCGTTGCTCCGCGTGCTCGAGGAGCCGGCCAACCGCCGGGCGCTCGACAAGGCCGAGCTCTCCTTCTACCAGGACACGCGCAAGGACGATCTCTTCGCTCTCAAGGAGGAGATGTATTTCAACATCGACGAGCGCGCGCAGGACGCCGATCTGTCGGAGAAGGGCCGCGCGTTCCTGAATCCGAACGAGCCCGACTCGTATGTGCTCCCGGATTTGGCGACCGCCTTCTCGCAAATCGAAGTGGATCCGTCGCTCGACCCTGCCGAGCGCATCGCGGCCAAGGCGAAGTTGCAGGCCGAGTGTGACACCAAGGCGGAGAGCATGCACAATATCTCGTCGCTGTTGCGCGCGTACTGCCTCTTCGAAAAGGACGTGGAGTACGTCGTCGAAGAGAACAAGGTCGTCATCGTCGATCAATACACCGGCCGCAAGATGCCGGGCCGGCGCTGGAGCGACGGTTTGCACCAGGCGGTCGAGGCGAAGGAAGGCGTGCAGATCGATCGCGAAACGCAGACTCTCGCCACGATCACGATCCAGAATTATTTCCGACTTTACCAAAAGCTCGCCGGCATGACGGGCACGGCTGAGACCGAGGCCAACGAGTTTCACGACATCTACAAGCTCGACGTCGTGGTCATCCCGCCCAACCGGCCGGTCCAGCGCCAGGACGCGAACGATCGCATCTACAAGACGCGCCGCGAAAAATACAACTCGGTGATCTCAGAGATCCGGGAGTGCCACGAGCATGGCCAGCCCGTGCTGGTCGGCACGGCGAGCGTGGAGGCGAGCGAATTGCTCAGCCGCATGCTCAAGTTGCAGAAGATTCCTCACAGCGTCCTGAACGCCCGCTACCATTTGCAGGAGGCCGAAATCATCGCGCGCGCCGGACAGCAGGGCACCGTCACGATCTCGACGAACATGGCGGGCCGCGGCACCGACATCAAACTCGGCGAGGGCGTGGACAAGCTCGGTGGCTTGCGAGTCATCGGCACGGACCGCCACGAGAGCCGGCGTATCGACCGCCAGCTGCGCGGCCGTTGCGCGCGCCAGGGCGATCCGGGCGCCTCCCGTTTCTACGTGAGCTTCGAGGACGATTTGATGCGCAACTTCGGCGCGAGCGATCGCATGACGAAGATCATGGAGCGTTTCGGCCTCGAGGACGGGCAGGAGCTGGAGCACCCGTGGCTCGACAAGAGCGTGGAGAATGCGCAGAAGCGCGTCGAGCAGCGCAACTACCAGATTCGCAAGCGCACGCTCGATTTCGACGACGTCATGAACAAGCAGCGCGAGGTCGTCTACGGCCTGCGCCAGGATACGATCGACAGCGACAATCCACGCGAGACGATTCTCGAGGTCATGCGGGACGCGATCCCGATGAAGGTCGAGGAGTACCTCAAGGTCGACGACGGCGAGGAGCCGAACCACAAGGCGCTACTCAACTGGGTGAACATGACGTTCCCGCTTGGCCTGACGCCGGAGAAAGCCGCGTTTGAGACGCGATCGGTCGACGAGAACGGCAAATTTCTCATCGCAACGGTGGTGGAGGCCTACGAACGCAAGACCGGTCACGAGGAACCGGACGCGGTGCGCGGCCTCGAGCGCTATATCATTCTCAACGCGGTGGACAGGCTCTGGCAGGAACATCTTTACGCGATGGACGCCTTGCGCGAGGGCGTGCACCTGCGCTCAATCGGGCAGAAGGATCCGCTCGTCGAATACAAGAACGAGGCGTACGAGATGTTCGTCGAGTTGATGCGGCAGATGAAGTTCGAGATCCTGAACAATCTGTTCCGGAGCACTTCGAACCTGCGGGCCTTCGAGGAATTTCTGGCCAGCCTGCCGCAGCATCTGCTCGCGCCGTCCGCGCCCGAGGAGTCGCATGGACCGACCGATTACACCACGACTTCCGGCACGGCCTCGAGCGGCGGCAATGCGCCCCGCCGTGGCGGGTTGCCCCCGCGCGCCGTCAGCTACAGCGGCGGTGGCGAGGAGCCCACCGATGACACTCCGATTGCGATGCCGATGAAACGGGAGTTGCCCAAGGTGGGTCGCAACGAACCCTGCCCGTGCGGCAGCGGCAAGAAGTACAAATCCTGCCACGGCCGCGGCCTGGTGTAGCGCGCCGCGGGTCTCGGCTGGCGGGGACGTATCGCCGAAACTTCTCAAGCATCGCTGGGACGATCTGCCGTCGAACGATTAGGGTGTTCTGATTTTCAGGATCTCCGACGCGCGCGGACTCGGGTCCGCTGAATTTGGGATGTTTCGGCGAAATGTCCCTGCCAGCGATCGATGACGCCTCCTCCTGCCAAAGCATCTTTACATGCGCGTGTCCGGGTGACAAAAAGGAGGTACTTCCCTCCCTATGTCCACTCCCATCGATCCCACGTCTTCGAACCGGCGCGGATTCCTGAAGATTCTCGGTGCCGGTAGCGTTGGCGCGCTGCTGGGACCGATGTCTCCGGCGGAATCGTCCGCCCAGGCTCCCGCCCCCGCTGCGCCGTCGGCCGCCAATCCCGGCGAACTTTATGCCGGTCCGGAAAAAATCCCGCTCACTCTCGTGACGGAACGTCCGCTTCAGCTCGAAACGCCGCTGCGGTATTTCCGCACCGACATCACCCCCAACGAGGCATTCTACGTCCGCACGCACCTCGCGAGTTTTCCGACGCGAATCGACACCGCAAACTACCAGATCAACGTCAGCGGGCAGGTCGACAAGCCATTCCCTCTTTCGCTCGTTGAGCTCCGGAAGCTGCCGGCCGTCGAGATCACCGCGGTGAACCAATGCTCCGGCAATTCCCGGGCCTCCTTCAAGCCCCGGGTGGCCGGCGTGCAATGGGGCGACGGAGCCATGGGCAACGCCAGGTGGAAGGGTGCGCGCCTCAAGGACATTCTAGAACGCGCAAGCGTGAAGGCCGGCGCAGTCGAGGTGCAGTTCGACGGGCTCGACACGGGCGTCGTGAAGGAAACACCCGACTATTTGAAGTCGCTGCCGCTCGAGCGCGCGATGAATCCCGACACGATATTAGCGTACGAGATGAACGGCGCCGAGTTGCCGATGCTCAACGGCTTCCCCGTCCGGCTCGTCGTTCCCGGCTGGTACGGGACCTACTGGTTGAAGTGGCTGACGGAAATCAAGGTGGCAGATGCCTCGCAGGTGCTGGCCAATTTCTGGATGAAGCCCGCGTATCGCATTCCGACGAGTCCCGATGCCAACGAGGATCCCGCCAACCTCTCCAAGGACACGATTCCGATCAATCGGATGAACGTGCGCTCGTTGATTGTGCAGCCAGAAGCGCAAGGCGACGTGAAACTCAACAAGCCATGCGACATCAATGGGATCGCGTTTGATGGCGGTTCCGGCATCAAGACCGTCGAGGTGTCGGTCGACGGCGGCACTACCTGGGTACCAGCCACGCTCGGCCCCGACCTGGGGAAGTATTCCTACCGCCGCTTCCGTCATGCGTGGACCCCGACCAAGGACGGCGCCTTCCGTCTGATGTCGCGCGCCACCGCGAATGATGGATCGCAACAGCCGGCCACGCCCATCTGGAACCGCAGCGGCTACATGCGCAATGTCACCGAATCCACCTTTGTCTTCGTCAGCTAATCTTTCGATCATGAAACGCCTGCTCCTCCTTCTTTCCATCGCGTCACTCGTGCTCCTCACGGCCGCCGACGATCCAAAACCCGTCCCGGCGAAAGTCGAAGGCACCGTGCATTCGATCAACGTGCCGTACGGGAGCTTTAACCTGCCCGCAGGACCGAATGTCGACGTTTACCTGGCGAATTGCGTGAGCTGCCACACCAGCCGTTACGTGTCCAACCAGCCCAATTTCCCGCGCAAGACTTGGGAGGCCGAAGTCACCAAGATGGTAAAGATGTATGGCGCGCCAATCGACGAGGAGAAACAGAAATTAATCGTCGATTACCTCATGACCCTTCGCGGCACCCCGGATCCGGGTCCGGCGGCGACGAAGTAACCCGGGGTGTTTGCCATGAGCGACCCTGAGCCCGTGCCGCCGGAACAGATCGACTGGCGCGAACACGGTGTGAAGATTGTTCGCGCCGGTCAGCTCGATCCCAACACGCCCCAGACTCCGGGCATGAATCGCGCGGCGGCGATCACGCACGCGCGCACCGGCGCGAACAAGCTCTGGGCGGGCGCGGTCGTGATTCACGCGAACGCCAAAACCGGTGCACATCACCATGGCGACCTCGAAAGTGTCATCTACGTGGT
>JANMQT010000204.1:0-28227 GCA_031370675.1 Verrucomicrobiota bacterium | reverse complement strand
TTTGCGCGGGTTGTCACCCACCCCGTACTTGAGCGAACACTGCAGGCCGACCACGGTCCCGCTCTCATCGCAGACGTGGGACCATTCGATCAGCCCCACGCGATCCGCGAGGTCGATGGGGCGGGGCGTTCGGAGGATCGGTAGGACGGCTTGGGCGCTCATACCCTGGCTTCGTTCATCGGGGCCGATGTGGACGTACGAGAGATCCCGCGCGAACGAAATGGGTGGGAGTTTGGATCTTTTCTCGCAGGCGTCGCGGCCGTTGTTTGGCTGACACGGATTTAATGATCGTGTAACCGCCGCCGGTCTTTGGCAACGGCGTCTTCGCTTGCGCGATGGCGGAGCGAATCAGCGCATCCACGGCGGGTTGGGCCAGCGTCTTCGCGCTTTCGAGTCGTACGAAAAGATTCTGTTTTCCACCCCCGAGCAGGAGGTGTTTGGGATCCGGCAGCGACGCTCCGTGGTAGAACGAGAGCGCAACGCCCTTCGCCGAGGCGGCCAGGGAAACCAGGCAATCGGAGGTCCGCTCGGTCGTGCAATAGCCGATCGCCAGAAAATTATAGTTATCGTAGACCTGTTCGAGTGCGGTTGGCAGGCGCCCGCGGAGGCCGGCGCGGGCCGCGCGGATCCGTTTTGCGACAACCGGATCAAATTTTGCGATGAATCCCGCCACCTGTCTCGCGGTCGACTCCGCGGCGGCGGTCTTGGATGGTTCTCGCTTCACCAGGGAAACCCTTTCGGGAGGGGTCGTGCCCACTTTATCGGACTGTTCGCCCTGCCTCTGGGTATCTTCGGATATGAGTAGTGCATCCGATCCCACGCGACACAATTTTTGGACCGTGCGTTATGCCGCCGGCACGACGCCCTGGGACTTCGAGGGCATCCCGGCCGCCTTGCGAAAATTTCTGCGCCGCGTGCCGCACGGCGGCCGCGTGCTGATTCCCGGCTGCGGCTTAGGCTACGAGGTGAAGGCGTTTCACGACGCGGGCTTTGACGTAACCGCGGTCGATTTTTCCCCGGTCGCGATCGAGCGAGCCCGGTTGCATCTCGGCCCACTCGGCGACCGCGTGCGGCGGCTGAATTTTTTCACCTCCAAAGTTCCCGGTGGCCCCTTCGATCTTGTCTACGAACGGACCTTTCTTTGCTCGATGCCGCCTGCCCGCTGGCCCGCTTACGTGCGGCGGATTTCCCAATTGCTTCGTCCGCGCGGCCGCCTGGCGGGCTTGTTCTTTCTCGGCAAAGCGCGCGGCGGACCACCGTTCCCGATCCGAGAAGCGCAGCTCGACGAGCTTTTCCGCGGCACCTTTCGCCGCACCCGCGATGAGCCGGTGAAGGATTCACTGCCGCTCTTCGTCGGCCGCGAGCGCTGGCAGGAGTGGACGCGCGTTTAGGCGGGACGCTTTCCGTTCCAGACTTTCCTCTCGCGAACTCGGTTTCGTGCCGGCCAACGGCACGCCCTCGACTTTCGGCTCGTTTTCATGGACGACGACAAACGGCACGGGGTCCGCCATCGATTCATTTCGGCTGCAACTGGGCGGCGCTCGCGGCACAAAGACCCCATTCGAAAATCCTCTCACCGAGCCATCCCGAACGCAGCGCATCGCGTCGCTCGGGATGCGCTTCTTGCCAACCTGGACTACGCGAGCGTCGATGTCGTTCAGCGACTTCATCGTCGGCGTCGGCGGGCCCGGCGGGGTTCCCTGGGCGGGCAGTGACGGGGGAGCCGTCATCTACGGCACGAGGGCGATCCATTGCCGCACGATTTTCCGCAGCGCCGCGCCTGACTCGATGGCGTCCATCTCGGCGAATCGCATGCTGGCGCGATCCGGCCCCAACCATTCCAGCAGGCCCGCTGGATCCTTGATGCGTGCTTTGGCGCCGGCGTCTGTGCTCACTTTCACCCCAAGATGAAAAATGATCTGCACAACGTTTGCGCGGAGGTTCATGGTCGCAAACCACTCGCTGGTCCGGAAGCTGGGCGCACGCCATTTGATTCCCTCGGAAATCGCCGGGCTCGCACCGAGAATAATGGCGCGCACTGCCTCCCACTCGTGCTTGAGCGGATGCTTCAAGGCCCGCATGAATTCATCCACCTCTTTCGCGCCCGACAGTGTCCGCGCGGCCTTCCTCACCGCGGCTTTCTTCGCAGTCGTCACGGCTGATGGTTCGGGGCGCAGTGCAAAATGTATCGGGACCGAGTGCCAGTTTCATCCGGGGGTGGGGTGGGACATCGTCGGGTGACCTGCGCAGCCGGGCATAATCGGCGGGCGTGTCGATATCGATCGCGCCCTCATGAAAGGTGACCCCGATGGCCTGGTCAGGATGCTTATGCATGATCTGCCGCGCGCCCTCGGTCCCGTTCATGGCAAGCAACTCTGGAAACAGGGCGCGCGAAAAAAGCGCGGGCACGCCGAGCCCGCCGCCGTATTCCGAGGCGACAATCGCCCGGCCAGTTCGCTCGTGCGTGCCGACGAGATTGCCGAGGTGGCTCGCGGAAACGAGGGGTTGATCGCACAGCAGAAAAATGACGGCGTTCATCCCGGGGTGCGCGGCGAGGAGCGCGTTCAGGCCCGCGCGGATTGAGCCACTCAGGCCGGTGCGCCAATCTGGATTTTCCGTGATGAACACGCGGGAATCGCTGAGTTGCGCACGGATGCGTGCGGCGTGCGCCCCGAGCACGATCGTGACCGGTGCGCCGGGCAGCGTGAGCGCTGCTTCGATGGCGTGGTGCAACAGCGTGCGGCCGCGATACGCGAGCAACTGCTTCGGTTCTCCCATGCGCACCGATTCGCCGGCGGCGAGAATGATGATCCCGGTGCTCACGCGTTGGTGAATAGTTGGTCTGTGGGTTCGTGAATCGGTCCAGTCCGGTCGCGCAGCGCGCCGCCTTCCCGTTGCGCAAGAACCGCCTGCATTTCTCCCACGATGGAAACGGCGATCTCCTCGGGCGTTTCCGCGCCGACGTCGAGACCCGCGGGGCCGTGCAAGCGCGCGACGGCTTCCCCCGTGAAGGTAATGCCCTCGCCCGCGAGTTCCTGGAGCAGGCTCTCCGTCCGCGCCCGCGGCCCGAGGATGCCGACGTAGCGCGTCGCGCGCGGCAGGAGCACGCGGAGCAGCGCGCGGTCGTGCGTGTAATTATGCGTCATAATCAACATCATCGAATCGGGCGGCAGCACGAAGCGCGGGCTTGCCGGCAGGAGTTCGGGGCGCAGGCAAAGGACTTCGTCCGCCGTCGGGAAACGCTCCGGCGTGGCGTAGGCGGGGCGGGCGTCAATCACCGTGACGTGCCACCCGAGCAGCTTCGCGAGTTGCGCTACCGGGACTGCGTCGTCGGCCGCGCCGAAAATTGTGAGCGACGGCGACGGGGCGATTGCTTCGATGAGCACGCGGGCGGCACGCCCATTCGGCAGCTCGACTCTGCGCCCCGCAGTCCGGATCGGGGCGGTTTCGAGGAATGCTTGCAGCAAGGCCGCCGACAGCGCGTCGTCGCCGCAGGTGGAGGTCACCCGGCCGTCGGGCCAGCGAAGCAGACGGGCGCCGAGTGGGAAATCGTCCGATTGGAAAACCGTCGCGACTCTCCCGACCTGCCGTCGCGCGACGCAGGCGGAAAGGAACGCCAGAAAGTCTCCCTCGTCACGCGCCGTGAGCGGCTCGATGAGCACCTGCACGATTCCGGTGCAACCGAGTCCGAGTCCAAAAATGATGTCCGCCGGCGCGGTCGAATCGTAGGTCACCAGACGCGGCGTGCCCGCCGCCATGACCTCTTGGGCCCGCTCGCGCGCGTCGTTCTCCAGGCAGCCGCCGCTGATCATGCCAGCGGAGCGACCGTCACTGGTCACCAGCATCCGCGCTCCCGGACGGCGATACGCCGAGCCGCGAACGTTCACCACCGTCGCCAGCGCGAGTATCTCGCCGGCGCGTGCTTTTCCCGCGAGTTCCAAGATGGCCTGGATCGTCTTTATCATCGGGGCTAGCCGCTCATGGTTGCTCAGGGAAGACTGGTCGGCGAATGACCACCAACGCGATCGTTCGAGACGGCTCCAACGCTCTCATGAAGTCGTCCGCTTTACATGCGACGGACGAGTCTCTCGCGGGTATCTTCACGGCAATTGTTTTCGCGGCGACGTTTTTATCAGGATCCACCGCGCTCCTAGCGACGCCTTGGTTTGAACGCGTGGTCGAAAACAAAATCGGCCACGCGCCGGCCCTGCGCAATGCCCTCGGTTTTGTCGAAGCGCCAGTGGATGCCGAGATAAATCCGGCTCTGGCCATTCTCCTCCTCGGCTTGGGACAGCGACGAGAAAAAACGCGGCAGGTTGGGGCGCACGTTTCCGTCGTTGCCCTTCGTGGTGCCGTTGAACTCATCGGAAACAAACGTAAAGGGCACGTGATCGGTCTCGTAGAAACGGCGCAAGATCTGGAAGAGCGCGCCACCAAAGCCCGCGTGGCCCGAAGGATAGGCCGGAAAAGGCGGCGTGAAATTCGGGCCCGTGAGATTGCTGGCCGGCGCGCCCAGTGGCGAGAAAGTTGGGTCGCCCGGCGTGGCGGCGTTGCCGTCCCCTGCGCCGGTCGGTCCGGTGCCCGGATCCGATTCCCGGATGCCGCCGACCGGGCGCCAGAAATCATAGTGGTACTTCGATTCCCACACCGCCATGCCCGCATCGGCCATGGCCACATTCACGAGCGCCAGCATCCGCGCGAATTCCGCGACCCCGAGACGGCGATGTTTCGCAATCTGCACCGCGATCTGATTGTACAGCCGGGGTGGCGCGCAAAGGCTCGGCGTGCCGTCGTACGCCCAGAACGTGCCGATGAATGTTTGTTCGGCGGTGCGGTCGGTCGGTGTCACCACCCCGTCGCCACCCAATCGTCTTACCTCGAGATACGCGGCCGTGAACTCCCCGCTGTTCAGCGCCGGCGGAGGCGGCACGCGAAACTGGCTGGTGGATGACAGCACGAACGGCGTGACTTCACTCCAGCGCGCGCCCAGGGCGATGGGAATCTGGCTGATTGGATCCTGTCGCCAATGGCCCGGCAGGTTGCTCGGAAAATAGTTCACACCCAAACGGGGTTCCGGTGTGGCGGAGCCGTCATTTGCCCGTTGCCCCAGAATCCCGGCGGCAGCCGCGCGTCCCAGCGTCACGCCGTTTGCCCGCGTCTGAGCCTCTTGAACCATGCCCAAATCCTCGGCGAGCCAGGTGTCGAACGACGGCGTCTGGGAGGGAAAAAGCGCGGCCAGCGTGTCATGGGCCGATTGGGCCACCGCCGCTTCGAGAGAGACCGCACCATGCGGCGCCCGCAGGTCGGTGTAGCCCTCACAGCCGCCCAGGATGGCGTTCACCGCATCAAAGATCGCGATGTGCACGATGGCCATCGCACGGCTGGCGCGCGTCGGGCCGAGTTGTTCGCCGAAATGGCGGCTCTCGCCAGGCGTCACAGGGGTGTGATCGAGGCCGCTGGCGTTAATCGCGATCTCATTCCAACGGTGCACCGAGTCGAGTTGCCGCTGCGGTCCGTGATGGCGCGTGCTCGCGTGGGACGGCTCGAAGCGGGAACCATAGAACGTGCGGAACGATTCATCCGGTGGCGCCGCGAAGCTTGCCGCTGCAAGGATCGAGGCGAGGCAACCGGTGGCAAATCCACGGGCGAGTGCGATCACGTCTGCAGGCTGCGTGCAAACGCGCGGGAAGGCAAGATTTGTGGCTCGGCGGACGTGTAAGAATGGACACGCCTTCACCACCTTCCGCGCGCCAGAGCCGAACTTTCACAACGGCTCAATCGCCGCCGCTCCACCCGCAACAGCCCGATCCGAACGGTGCCGCGCGGGTTGAGCAGGTGTGTGGTGAGGCGGTCACCGGGGCTCGGCGTCCGGCGATCTCAACCGCGCCTCGATCATGTTCAAGCGCAATCCCGAGCGGAAGCGACACGAGCGAGGCCAGGCTCGACCCCGACGGATGCTGCCGACATTCGAGAAAGCTGCGCGCGGTACTCGAGCGATGAATGACAGGCGCGAAGACGCGAAGAAAAAAAAGGAGGGGAGAACATCGGAGCTTACAAGGGGTCGGGTCTGGGGTAACATTTCGCATGACCACGAAGTTCCTTCACGCCCCTGTCATGTCGGCCATGCTGATGCTTGGCGTTGTCACCGCCACCACCCTCCTGCCGGTGCCCGCGGCAGAAGCGGCCACCTTCTGGCTCTGGGGCGGAGTCCGGGCGCACGTCGACCGGTCGACCGGGCTCTGGAAGATCACGAACTCAAAAGACGCGCAGGTGGCCGTGAAGTATCGCGTCCGGTTGAAGGACAACGGCATCTGGCAGACTCGCAATGCGACGATTTCCGCCAATTCGGATCGCCTTTTGGGGTACGACGCAAAAACGTACAAGTTGGAAGTGGTGAGCCACAACCCGTAGAGTCGAGAAGGGGGGCAGACCGCGACCGGACGCCCTCGGGAAGAATTTCGAGTGTTGCGCGGTTTTTTGATTTTCCTGCCGGGGCGCAGGTCGCAGAGTCCGGGGATGATTCCGCGCCGGCTTCGCCCCGTCCTCTCGCCGCTGTTCGCGGTCCTGTGTTTCGCGTCGCTTGCGGAAGCAAAGATCACCGCCCTGGTCGGTGGCCGGCTGATCGACGGCTGGGGTGGCACCCCGATCACCAACAGCGTCCTTCTCATCGACGGGGAGCGCATCAAGGCGGTCGGCACGGTGGACACCCTGCCCGTTCCTGCGGGCGCCGAGATCGTCGACTGCCGCGGGATGTCCGTGCTGCCGGGGCTGTGGGAATGCCACGCCCATCTCATGCTGCTCGGTCATCCCGACTACACGCATTGGGACGCCACCTATCCGAAGCGATTTGAGAAGGAGATCATGCCGGCGGCCGCGCACCAGCTCCTGCTTGCCGGCGTGACGAGCGCGATGGATCTCGGCGCGCCGCTCGAGGCCAGCGTCAACGTGCGCAAGCGCATCGCCAAGGGGGAGATTCCCGGCCCCACGCTCTACTTTTCGGGCCCATTCCTCCAGCACGTGCCCTATCCGGGCACGGAAGATTTCCGCTGGGGCATCACCGGGGCCGACGACGCCCGCGCGAAGGTCAAGCGACTGGCGGAGGCCGGCGCGGACGTTATCAAGCTCATCGATCAGGACGAAATGACCGGGCCCGAGATCGAGGCGGTCGTGAGCGAAGCGCACGCCCGCAAGCTTCCGGTCATCGCGCATGCGCATCGACCCGACGAAATCCGTCTCGGCCTCAAGTACGGCGTCGACCGCTTCGAGCACACCGGCCTCGCCACGGCCCCGGAGTTTCCGGCCGACATCATCCAGCTCATCCAGGAGCGCACGGCCAAGATGTCACTCGGTCCCATGTATTGGTGCCCGACCATCGAGGGCTTCTTCAATTACGAATATAATGTCGCCAACCAGATGCACATCGTGGACCCGGGCTGGCAGCTCGACGTCCCGGCCGACATCGTGGCGGATATCAAGGCTGCGGTGAAAGAACCCGGGCGATTCGGTTACTATCAAATCACGCCGCTGCGCGCCAAGACCTCCGCGACAAAGTTCGCCCAATTGCAGAAGGCCGGACTGGTCCTGTTGATCGGCACGGATTCCGGCATCCCGATGAAATTCCACAACCAGAGCACGTGGCGCGAGCTCGACATCTGGGTGCACAAACTCGGCGTCGATCCGATGACCGCCATTCGCGCCGCCACCTACTGGCCCGCCGTCTCCATGAAGGTCGACGGCGACTACGGCACGATCCAGGAGGGCAAATTCGCCGACGTCATCGCCGTGAAGGGCGACGTGCTCCGGTACATCGATCTGCTCCAGCGCGTCGACGTCGTGATCAAGCACGGCAAGCGCTACAAATGAGCGTTCAGGCGCCGCCGATCCGTTGCGATCATCGCGGCCCAAGCTTGCCGACGGTGCGAATCATGAGCAGATTTTAATCGCCCCAACCGCTGGCGTGCCATCGCACCCGCGCTTACCACTCAAATCCATCCGCCTGGCTCCAGTTCCATGAAAAAGTTTCTCATCATTCTTGGCATCATCGTCGCCGTTCTGGCGGTCGGACTGCCGCTGTTCAAGAAGTATACCAAGAGCCACAGCCCGGTGGCGGTGGTCGCTTACGAAAAGGATGGCGCCTCGATCAAGGTGACGTACTGCCGACCCACGGCCAAAGGCCGGCTTATTTTCGGTGAGAAGTCCTCCGGTGCCCTGCAACCTTTCGGACAGTACTGGCGGGTCGGCGCCAACGAGGCGACCACGTTCGAGACCAAGACTAACCTGGTCGTCAACGGCAAGGAGCTGAAGGCGGGCCGCTACTCGCTCTACGCTATTCCCGGGGCGTCGAACTGGACCATCGCATTCAATTCCCACTGGGATCGTTGGGGGGCGATGGCCCCCGGTGCGGCAACCGACGTGCTCCGCGTGGAGGTCCCGGCCAACAACGCGGCCCCGCCGAAGGACGTTTTTGAGATTTCCTTTGAGGGTCCCGATGCCACGGGTACGACGAAAATGAATCTGCACTGGGACAAGACGGCCGTTGCGGTGCCGATTCAGAAAAAATAGTCGCTTTCAGCTTTCGGGCGCGAATCGGGTCAGGCGGGAGAAGCCCAAATAATACCAGAAGCCGCTGGACCTCGACCCCTTTCCCGCAGGTTTCGCCCGGCAGAAATCTCACGCCCGACCCCCGCGTGGACCAAGGTCGACGCCTTCGGCTTCTGCCGTTAGCTCAACAGGTGCGCCGGCCCGGATTCCTGCCTTTCGGCAAGGCGCTGCCGACGCTCCCAGGCGGCGCGCGCCGCCTCCCGCGCATGTTCCCACGGCAAGTCGGGTGTGCCGGAGTTATATTCCGATCTGAGATCTGCCTCGGCCTCTTCAAACGTATGTTTGCTGGCGCCATGCTGCTGGAAGCCTTGGTATCCGGCGCGGTACCCCGGAATGTATTTTTCGTAAGGATGGCCGCCTTTTGAATAGGGCTGCGCGTCGTGGGACTCACGCCAATGCGCATCTTCGACCGTCGGGTCGAGCACCTCGCCCAACGCGCTGCCGCTGAGGCCCCCGGCGATTGCACCGACGACTCCGCCGATGGCGGTGCCCAGCGGTCCGGCCATTGCGCCGATCGCTGCACCAGCAGTTCCCCCTGCGGCCGCGCCCGCCGCGGTTGCCACCGGATGGGAACCCGGTTCACCCGTCAACGGATCTGGATTCGATGTGGGCAAAGGTTCGTTGGATTCAGTTGATTTCATGGGAGGTGGTCTTTCGATGGAGCCCGATAAGTTTGCTCAAACCGTTCGGTGCAGGGGACGCCGACTTGACCTCCGCGAGGCGCTCCGTTCAGGGCCCGTAGCGCAGGTGGTCAAGAACGTCCCGTGTGGTTACTTCCCGAATACTTTTTTCACGTCACCGACCTTCTTCTGGATGGTGCCCTCCGCTCTTTCAGCGGTGCCCCGATCCTGGAGATCCGGATCATTGGAGATTTTGCCGGCGACCTCTTTCACCTTGCCGCTGGCCTGTTTCGCAGTGCCTTTGATTTTGTCCTGAGTGCTTGAGTTCATACCGATGAATCGAATCTTGGCCTAGCGGCGGTCTCAAGGAATGAGGTAAATTTCCCGGTGTGGTCCGAGTCCGTTGTGCGCCTGGCTCGATAAGCCCCTCCGCGCGTGTCCAATCACGCGGGCACCGCTTTTGGAATGAATCAATGCGCCCGATATCCGAACATAGGCGCGTTCTTCGTGGCATCGCCCAACGTCTCGCGCATTGCAATGACGATGGCGTCCTGCTCGAGAACCTTGCGCATTTTTGTGTGGAACGGTGCGCATATATGATGGCTGGGCGCATCCGGCGGGGGTCCCATACGCGTATACGGTGGGGACCACGTGTCGAAAAGACGGCGCCATAGCTCCTCGATCGCCATGCGGCTCCGCAGCGAACGGCGATCAGGGCTGGGGCGCCCGTCATGCCCCTCGTCTTTTTCCCCCATGCTGACTTCCCGCCGTTGCCTTACGTACATGATGCTCCTGGTCGGCGCATTCCTCGGGAGTGTCAGCGCCCGGGCTGGCGTTCCCGTCGTCTTCGAACGCGATACGTTTTCCTTTGCGAACGACACCGTCTTTGCCTACCGCGATGGACACCCCAGCCTTCGCCATGAATCGACCAAACGATATGCAACGCGTTGCTTCGTCATGTCCCGCGCGGTGGTGCAGTTCCGAAAGTTCGCCCGCTTTGAGCCGGACCTACCGCCGCTCGATGATAGCGCGTTGGCCGACCGAATTCGCGCCATCACCCGGCGCGCCCCGTGGCGGGACGCGCTTGATCAAACGCATCGGATCGTCATTCCCGGCGTCGCTGATTTGCGCGCCCTGAGCCGAACGCGCACACGCGTTGTCCAGGAGAACATCGGGCTCGGTTGGCCGACCTACTTTCGACTTGGCAATTGGCGCGTGGTGCTGCCGAAGCCGCCGGGCCAGCAGGCCCGAACCCAGACGGAACTCGATCAGACGATGGCCAAAGGCGAGTTCTACGTGGCGTATATGACCACTATGCCCGATTACCTCTACACCAACCATGCGGTACTCGTCCTAGATCGTCACGCTGAGGACGGCGAGAACATCGGCTACACGGTCTACGATCCTGGTTTTCCGGAGGGCCCCCGGACCCTGTATTGGTCGAAGCGGAGTGGCACTTTCTGGTATCCCCCAAACCCCACGTTTGTCGGTGGCAGCGTCTACGTCTGGCGGGTCTATGGTGGACCCTTGCAGTGACACCCGCGGCAACCATCTCCGCGTGGCTTCACCACGCCGCAACCCAGGCTATCTACCTTTACTCGATCAGCACGTGGGTACCCTTTTCGACGAAGGCGGCGACGCGGACGGCGTCCCAGTTGGCGAGGCGGACGCAGCCGTGACTGCTCGCGCGTCCGATCGTGCTGGGGTTGTTCGTGCCGTGCAGGCCGATACCGTCCTTGCTCAGCCCCATCCACATCACGCCCACCGGATTGTTCGGGCCCGGCGGCAGCAGGTAAAATTGCTCGCTCCGCTTGCCGGTGTTCAACATCGCCTCATCCCAGCGGAACTCCGGGAAGAACACCTTCGAGCGAACAACCCAGCTGCCCTTCGGCGTCGGCAGCGTTTCGGAACCCGGCGTGACTGGGAACGAGGCGACCAATCTCGTGCCCTCGCGGATCTCCACCAGCTTGTCGACGGTCGACACGCGCAAATTGTAACGCTCGGCATTCGAAAGCTGGACCTCACCGGCGGGCGTGGCGGGGACCGGTACCGGTTCGGTCGCATTCGACGCGAGTGTCACCTGGGATTGCTTCTTTCGCTCGGCGGCCTGCGCGTCGAGGCGGGCGCGCTCGGCGCGGATGGCCAGGAGATCAAATGGCACGACATTCGGCACGGTGAGCGTGGCTCCGACTTTCAACCCATTCATTTTCAGGCCCGGATTGATCCGAACCAGAAATTCCGGTGAGCAGTGAAAACGTTCCGCGACCATCGCGCTGAGCGAGGTGTAGGGCAGCATCTTCATTTTCGCCTTCTCGGCGAGCGAGCCCTTGATCTCGCCGACCAGCGTCGCGTCCGCAGTCGTCACGGAGTAAGTCGTATAAAGCGGTTCAAACGAGACGACCTCGGTGGGCATGGCGGCGAGCGGATCGACAATCGGTTGTCCATTGGCTTGCTGGAATCGCTTCCACGCCTCGCGGGCGAAGAGCCCCCACGAGCCGTCGATCTTTCCCGGGCCGAATTGCTGGCGATCGAGAAAAATCTGCAACCGTGCGTTGCGATCGCGGATGGCCGCGGTTGTCGGCTGAATCGGCGTCGGCTCGGGCCCGGCCTTCGTCGGCAGCGGAACGACGCGGACCGCGCGGCGGGTGTTGGCGGTTGGATCCGGCGTGGCCGCGATGGCGGAAGCCGCGATCCACAAGCCAAGAACCGCAGTGAGAATTCGTGACACGTTCATAAGGACCCGGTCTGCACAACTCCGCCTTTAGCGCGAAACGCGCCAGAATCAACGTTCGATCCGCAGGATGTGGGCGGGTGCGCCCGGATCAAGCCCGACAAAATTGCGCCGGCCATGCCAGTGGAAACGGTTCCCGCTGAGCAGATCGTGCACGACGTAACCGCTGCCTTCTGCGAGGCCCAAGTGCTCGAGCGGCACCTCGACAAAGCCGCCCTGATACTGCTGTGGATCGAGGTTTACCGCGATCAGCAAAGCGCTGTCGCGCGCCGGCGTGACCTTCGAGTAGCAAAGGATCGCGTCGTTGTCGGCGTGATGGAAACGGAGATTGTCGTAGAGTTGTAGCGCGCGCTCGGCGTGCCGGATGGCGTTAATTCTGGTGATCCATTCCTTGATGTTGCCAGGGGCGTCCCAGTCGCGCTCCTTGTAGTGGTATTTCTCGCTGTCGAGGTACTCCTCCTTGGGCGGAAACGGCGTGTTCTCGCAAAGCTCGAAGCCGCTGTACATGCCGTAGACCGAGGACAGCGTGGCGGCGAGCAGCGCGCGAATCATAAACGCGCTGCGCGGCGCGTTCTGCAGGCCGTAAGGCAGGATGTCCGGCGTGTTTGTCCAGAGGTTGCCGCGGAAATAATCCTTCATTTCCGTCTGCGTCAGCTCCGTAAAATACTCAGTCAGCTCGCTGCGGTAGTTGCGCCAGGTGAAGTAGGTGTAGCTCTGCGTGAAGCCGGCCTTCGCGAGCAACTTCATCATCTTCGGCTTGGTGAACGCCTCGCTGAGGAAGATCACGTCGGGGTATTTCCCGTGCACCTCTGCGATGATGAATTCCCACATCGCGACCGGCTTGGTGTGCGGGTTGTCCACGCGGAAAATGCGCACGCCCTTCTTCGCCCAGAAGAGGATGATGTCGCGCATCTCGCTCCAGAGCGCCTTCCAGTCCTCGCAATAAAAGTTGAACGGATAAATGTCCTCGTATTTCTTCGGCGGGTTCTCAGCGAACTTGATCGAGCCGTCGGGACGTTGATGAAACCAGCCCGGGTGCTCGGTGACGTACGGATGATCCGGCGAGCAGTTGATGGCGAAGTCGAGCGCCAGCTCCAGCTTGCGCGACTGGATCTGCTTGATCAGCCACTCGAAGTCCTTCATCGTGCCGAGGGCGGGCTCGATATGGTAATGGCCGCCGAATTTCGAGCCGATGGCGTAGGGCACGCCGGGGTCGCCCGGCTCGCAGGTGGTCGCGTTGTTGCGGCCCTTGCGATTGGTGAAGCCGATCGGATGAATCGGCGGGAAGTAGATCACGTCGAAGCCCATCGCCTTGGCGGCGTCGATCCGCGGCAGGCAATCCCGGAACGTCGAGCCGCGGTCGCCGAGACCCTGGGCGCTGCGCGGAAAAAACTCGTACCACGCGGCGAAGCGCGCGGCAGGGCGGTCGACCCGCACGCGATGCGACGGCTCCAGCTCAAAGGAATGCGAGCGGTCCGGATTTGCCAGCATCAGCGCCTGCAACCCCACGGAATTGACGAGCTGCATCACCTCTGCGTTGGTCCCGGTGCGCATTTCGGCCGCCAGGCGGAGGAGGGCGGCGGCATCGGCCGCGCGGCGCCTGGCGCGGACGGCCGCGGCGTCGAGCTGGCGCGCACCCTCCTCGATTTCCACCGCGAGATTCGCGATCGCCGCCTCAAATTTCTTGGTGAACTCGTGGTGCCAGGTTTCCCAGCGATCCGGATGGACCTCGATCGTGAATTCGCCGAAGCCGACCGCCGAAAAGGAGCAAACCCCTCGCCAGCGATCATTGGCGAGCGGTTGCATGGGGGTTTCGTGCCAGGCGCGCTGGCCCTCCATGCGCCACTTGAGCACGACCGTGACATCATCATGGCCGTCCTTGATGACGTCGGCCTCCACGACGAGATCCTCACCCGGGACCCGCTTGACGGGGTAGCGGCCGTTCTCGAGGGACGGCGAGACGTTTTCGACTGAGGCAGTGACGAGTTGCTTGAGGGGCATTCAGGAAAGGAACAAGGAACAAAGGAACAAGAAAGTGTGATGAGTGACGAGTCACAAGTTTTGAGCGCGGAATTCGGCGACCTGAAATTCCTCTTTCCTTCTTCCTCTTTTCTCCTTGTTCCCGGTTCCTTTGCCTTATCCTCCTCCGCCGACGTACCGCGCGGTGTAGGTCTCGAACTTGGCGTTGGTCCCGACCGCGGGGGTGCTGTTGATGTCGTACACGGCGTTGCCGACGAGGGTCTGCCGCTGGGTGTCAAAGATCATCACGCTGCGTTCGAATTTGGGCGCCGGGCCGGCCGTCGGAGTCGGGCCTTCGATATATATCGCTGGCTGCGTTCGGAAGTCGGCGGCGCTGCGCACGGTTTCGACCGCGATGTAGCGCGTTTGCGCGCGGGCCGTGGGCGACATTTTGGCTGCAATGGCGTGGGCGCGCTGCTGCGCGACCATCGCCTGCTGCTTGGTGGCTTCCCGTTTGGCGACGATTTTCACGTACGCGACGATCGACGACAGGTCCGCCTCCGAGAAATTGCCGGCCGACGAAAGCTTGATGCGCACGGGCGCCTCGCCGCCCGTGCCCGTTCCGCCCGCCTTGATGTTCTGCACCGTGTAGGCGCCGGAGGCAGGGGCGGTCGCCGGGGTTTCGCAGCCGGCGAGGAGCAGCGGCAAGCATAGCAACGCGGCGACGCAGATTTTCATCGGCATAGTCTAATTGTGCGTTTCAGAAATCCGCAATCCGCAATCGGAAAACTAAGATTGAGTCACCCGCCCTGCACCGGTGGCATCACCGAGATCACATCGCCGTCCTTCAGCAAATGGCCGCGCTCGACGTACTCGACGTCGACCGCGACCAGCATGTGCGCATTCCAGGCGCCGAGTCCGGCGTGGCGCAGATAGAGCCGCCGCAACAGCCCCTGCACATTGAGGCCGGGCTCGACCTCGAGTTGCTCTTCGTCGGCGGACGTCAGGTCGCGCAGGCGGGAAAAATATTGGACCGTCAGTTTCATGTCACTTCGCCGCGGCGAGCCCAATCTTGACAACCTTGGGATGCAGCACGCCGATACAGGGCAGGTTGCGGTATTTCTCCTGGAAATCGAGGCCGTAACCCACTACGAATTCGTCCTCGATGTTGAAGCCCACGTAATCCGCATCGATTGGCTTGGCGCGCACCTTGTTCTTCCGCAGGAGCACGCAGCTCTTGATGCTCTTTGGGCGCTCGGTGCCGATTTTCTCGCGGATGGCGTGCAATGTGTGCCCGCTGTCGAGGATGTCGTCGAGAATCAGGACGTGCCGACCGCGCACGTCGGGCGGGGTCAGTTGGTCGAAGGTCACGCGCCCTGTGCTTTCCGTGCCGCCGTGATAGCTGGCGACGCTGATGCAGTCGACCCGCAGCGGCAGCGGAATCCGCCGCAGCAGATCACCCATGAACATAAAGCTGCCGTTGAGCACGGCGACCACCGTCAGCTCTTTCTTGCGGAAATCGCGCGTGATCTGATCCGCCAGCTCGTCGAGCCGGCTCAGAATGGTGGATTCGTGATAAAGGATTCGGGCGAGGTCTCCAAGCATGGCGGTGGGGCGAATTAACCGCAAAGCGCGTCCGGCACAAAGGAAATGCGCCCGGCATTTTTACGGCGGCGATTCGGCGCTTGGCGCGGGGTCGCACTGCCGCTAGCTTTCGGACCGAATGGCGGTCGCATTCCAACCAGCGGCGGTCACGGCGCTCCGGCGCCAGCTAGCCGCGGCCCGCCGGCGCTTTGCCCTCCAGTCCACCATCGCGGGGTCGGCCCGCTTCGGGCTCTGCGTGGCGCTCGGCGCGCTCTTCTGGGCGATGGCCAATTTCCTGCGCGGCGTCCCGGTCGTGGACTCCACGCTCATCGTGACGGCGCTCGCCGTCTGGATCGCGGGCACGCTCGGGCTGGCGGCCTTCGGCTTTCGATCGGTCGCCTCGACCGCCGTGGCCCTGGATCGACTCGCGGGTACACGCGATCGCTTTCAGACCGCGCTGGCCTTCGCGCAGCGGCCGGCCGGCGCGGAATTTGAAGCCCTCGCGATCGACGAATGTGAGCGCTTCGCGGCGAGGTTTGAGATCAAGTCATGGATTCCGCTGCGCTTTCCGCGGCAGTTCCTCTGGGTGCTCGCGCCGCTCGCTTCGATCGCGCTGCTTTCGTGGCAGGCGGCGTTGCTCGCGCGCGCGAACCGCCCGGATCCGGTTGCGCAGGCGAGGGTCGAGGGTCAGGCGAAGACCCTCGAGCAAATTGCGGCCGAGCTGGCGAAAGCCGCGGAGACCCGGAATGACGAGGACCTCGCAAAACTTGCCCGGGAAATGCAGGAGCGTGCCGCACGGTTGAAGGAGCGCGCGGCGAAGGACCGGGATGCGGACCAGTGGGCGCTCCGCGAGATTTCCGCGCTTGAGGCGATGCTGCGCGAAATGCAGCAGAATGCGAACGCGCCACAGGCCTCGCCCGAAGAACTGGCGGCGCTGGCGGAGGCGCTCGCCCGCACTCCCGAGGGCAAGGATGCGGCGGACGCGTTGCAGCGCGGCGACGCGCCCGAGGCCGGGCGGCAGCTCGAAAATTTGCTGCAGAAGCTCAAGCAGCGCGGGGACGCCGCCAGGCAAATGGAGGAGCTGGCGCGGTCCATGCAGGAACAGGCCGGCAAGCTCAGCGCCGAGCAGAAGAACGAGGTGGCCCGGCAGATGGAGCAGACGGCGCAGGCCGCCCAGGCCGGCCGCTCCGAGCAGGTGCAACAACTTCTCCAGCGCCTTGCGGAACTGTTGAAGCAAGTGGGCAAGCCGGCCGGCAAGCCGGGTCCATCGAAGCCCGGTGACAGCAAGGGATCGTCCTCGGCGCGGGTGCCGCTGAATGCCAGGACCCTGCAGGAATTGATCAACGCCCTGGAGAGATTGAAGCAGTCCGGTGGCGCGGACAAGGAAGCTGGGGATGCCGCATCGCGCGCCCTCATCCGCCTTCCGCTGCCGGAGCCGGGTGGTCAGCCTCCACCGGCCGGCGGCACACCGAAGCCGGAAGGAGGCGAGGTCCCGGGCGGTCAACCCGGAACCGAGAAAGATCGCGGCACGAGCGAGCGGCTGTTCGCCGACAGGTTGCCTGAAGCCAAAGCGGCCGAGGGACCAGCGCGCCGGCTCGAAGGCCTGCTGGGCGATGGCGCGTCTCTCCAGGAATTCATGCAATCCGCCGGTGCGGGCGGAAAGTCGTCCGCCGCGTACCGCAATCTCTATGGGGTGATGGCGCCCGCCGCGGAGGACGCGGTGGAGCAGGAAAACATCCCGCTGGGCGCGCGGTTTTACGTGCGCAAATACTTCGAGGCGATCCGGCCGGCAGAATAGCGGTGGAGGATCCTGAGCCTGTAGTGGATAACCGTTCGTAACTGGATTACTAAATTTCTACATTAACAAGATTGGGTTGAGCGGATTTGAACCGATCATTTTCCAGAATCTGAATTTGGTAATTTTGTGATGACCCTATCCGCGCTGCCATCGAACGTGATCCCATGAAAGCAGCAGCGCATCCGTCACGTCTTGTCGCGCTGGTAATCTGGCTGATCTGCGGCCTGCTCATCTTGGCGATTCTCGCCCGGAAGTGCGCGTACGTGCCGCTGGACCCCAGTGAGTTCGTCACCGCGCCCGCCAAGTAGATGAGTCCGGCGAGTTCATCCAACACCCCTTCCTTCATCGACCAAACGAAAATGTCCTGTTCATTGCACCGATCTCGCCGATAGGTTTCCGCGTCATGACCGAAACTGCCGCGGTGGCCGAACGCGCCGCCAAATTCCGTGACGATTTCCACCGGCTCAAAGCGGAGCTGCAGCGCGTCATCGTGGGCCAGGATGAGGTCATCGAGGGCGTGCTCGCTGCGCTCTTTGCCGATGGCCACGTCCTCCTCGAGGGCGCGCCCGGTCTCGGCAAGACGGCTCTGGTCCGCACGCTGGCCGCAGCGGTCGACCTCCATTTCTCGCGCATCCAGTTCACGCCGGACCTGATGCCGGCCGACGTCATCGGCACGAATATCATCCGCGAGGACGAGACGGGCCGGCGCGTCTTCGAATTCCAGCCGGGCCCGATTTTCACGAACCTTTTGCTGGCCGACGAAATCAATCGCGCGACGCCGAAGACCCAGAGCGCGTTGCTGGAGGCGATGCAGGAGAAGCAGGTCACGGTGGCGGGCGAGACGCGGAAGATGCAGGCGCCATTCCTCGTGCTGGCGACGCAGAACCCGCTCGAAATGGAGGGCACCTATCCGCTGCCCGAGGCGCAGCTCGACCGCTTTTTCTTCAAGCTCAAGATTGGTTATCCGTCGGAGGAGGATCTCCACACGATCATCGAGCGCACGACGGAGTCGCACGTGCCGACCGTGCACAAGGTGATCACCGCGGCGGATGTCTCATCGCTGCGCGAGCTGGTGCGCGAGGTGCCGATGACGCGGGAAATTCAGGCGCATGCGATTCACCTCGTGCTGGCGACGCATCCCGAGAGCGAACGCGCCACACCGCTGGCAAAAAAATACGTGCGCTACGGTGCGAGCCCGCGCGGAGTGCAGGCCCTGATTCTCGCGGGCAAGATTTACGCGTTGCTCGACGGCCGCTACCACGTGGCGAAGGCCGACCTGGATCGCGCCGCGCTGGCCGCGCTGCGGCACCGCCTGATCCTGAATTTCGAGGGCGAAGCCGAGGGCGTGACCGCTGATCGGATCATCGAGGAAGCGCTGCGCGGCGCGTAGGCCCCCAGCCAATCAGACGTTGAAGCGGAACTCCACCACGTCGCCGTCCTGCATGACGTATTCCTTGCCTTCGATGCGCAGGCGGCCGGCCTCGCGGGCCTTGGCAAACGAGCCGTATTTCACGAGTTCATCGTAGGCGGTGACTTCCGCGGCGATGAAGCCGCGCTCAAAATCGGAGTGGATCACGCCGGCTGCGACCGGCGCCTTGTCGCCCTTGTGGATGGTCCAGGCGCGCGTCTCCTTTTCACCCGTGGTGAGATAGGTTTGCAGGCCGAGCAGATGATAGACCGCGCGAATCAAGGCGCTGACGCCGCTGCCTTCCTCGCCGACGCCGAGCTCCTTCAGGTAGCCGGCGGCCTCTTCCTCGGAGAGATCGACCAGCTCGCTTTCAATTTGGGCGCTGATCACGACCGCCTCGGTCTCGAGATGGTTCTGCACGTAGTCGCGCACAGCGGCGACGTGTTTGCCGGCGGGCGTCGAGGTGTCGGTCTTGCCGTCCGCGAACGCCGCGAGATCCGCCTCTGCGACGTTGCAGGCGAAAATGGTGGGTTTGGAGGAAAGGAGGAAGAACGACTTGAGCACTTTCTTCTCCTCGTCGTTGACCGTGAAAATGTGCGCGGGTTTGCCGGTATCGAGATGCGGGATGAGGCGATCGAGCAGCATGATCTCGGCTTGGGCAAGCTTGTCGCCGGATTTCGCGGACTTGGCCTGGCGGTCGCGGCGCTTCTGCGCGGAGGCGAGATCGGCGAGAATCAATTCCGTGTTGATGACCTCGATGTCGCGCACCGGGTCGACCGTACCGCTGACGTGATGGATTTCGGAATCCTCGAAGCAACGCACCACCTGCACGATGGCGTCCGTCTCGCGAATGTGGGTAAGGAACTGGTTGCCGAGGCCCTCGCCGGCGCTGGCACCCCTCACAAGCCCGGCGATATCGACGAAGTTAATCGCGGCGGGAATGAGCTTTTGCGAGCCGGAGATCTTGCTGAGTACGGTGAGGCGGGCGTCCGGAACGGTCACGACGCCGACGTTTGGATCGATCGTGCAGAACGGGTAATTGGCCGCCTGCGCCTTGCGCGTGCGCGTGACCGCGTTGAAGAGGGTGGACTTGCCCACGTTGGGCAGACCGACGATTCCCGCGCTGAGCATGAATGGAAAATGATGGGGGTGAACGACCGGGTCGCCCGGAGCGGGCGGACGTCGTCATTAGCCCTCCCGGGCGATGCGTGCAACTTTTGCGTCGCGTTCCCCGCCTTATGACCCTCTCCGAAGTCCGCACCTATCTCGATCAATTGCTGCGCCTCGACGAAATCGGCGACTGGCCAAACGCGTGCAACGGGCTCCAGCTGGAGAATGCCGGGAACCGCGTGACGAAGGTGGGGGCGGCGGTGGATGCCAACGTCACCACCATGGCGCGCGCCATCGAACGCGGGGTGGATCTCCTGCTGGTGCACCACGGGCTGTTCTGGGGTGGTCTGCAGCCGCTGCGGGGGCGCTGGTTTCACCTTTGGCGCGCCGCGATCGAAGCCGGGCTTGCGGTCTACAGCGCGCATCTGCCGCTGGATGTGCACCCCGAATTTGGAAACAACGCGCTGCTCGCGAAGGCGCTCGGGCTGCAGAATCCGGAACCCTTCCTCGACGGCAAGGGCACCCTGCTGGGTCAGAAGGCGCGACTCGATATCGCGCGCGACGAGCTGGTGCGGCGCCTCGAGTTCGCGGTGGGCGGCCGCGTCACGGTCTGCCCGGGCGGATCAAAACAGGTGGGTGTGGTCGGCGTGATCACCGGTGGCGCGGGGTCCGAAGCGCGCGACGTGGCGGCCTGCGGCGTCGACACCTTTGTCACGGGGGAGGGCCAGCATTGGACCTTTGGGCTCGCGGAAGAGCTGGGCATCAACATTCTCTACGGCGGCCACTACGCGACCGAGACCTTCGGCGTGAAGGCACTCGCCGCGCATCTCTCCGCGAAACTGGGAGTGCCGTGGGAATTTATTGACCATCCCAGCGGGATGTAGGTCGTTCGCGTCGTCCCGACGCGATGGCAGAAAAGAAATGGCGGCTTTGCCGCCCAAGAATCATCGGGTTGAGGACAACCCGAACCACCCGAGTTACCCCGCCCACGTGAATCCCCGCGACCGTCGACTTCCGCCCTACTTCTTCTTCCAATACATGCTCTTGAACGGGTGTTCGTCGAGGAGGTTGGCCTGAAGGCCGCCGAGGCGATCGGCGTCGTACATCTGGACGCCGACGTAGAAATGAATCGGCGCGACCGGCGCGCCTTCGCTGATGAGGAGCTGTTCCGCGCGTCGGAAGATGGCGTGACGTTTTTCGATGTCGAGTTCCGCGGCGGCCTCGCCGATGAGCTTGTCGTAATTGGGATTGCCCCAGCCGGTGCGATTGTTGCCGGCGCCGGTGAGGAAGAGATCGAGAAACGTGTTCGGATCGTTGTAATCGCCGATCCAGCTCGAGCGGCAGAGATCGTAGTCAATCTGGCTCATCGTGTTTTGATACACCTTGTTCTCCATCGGTCGCAGGTTGACCTGCACGTTGAGCACGCGCTTGAACATCGCCTGCAGTTCCACCGCGACCGCCGCGCTCAGGTCGCCCTCATTGTAGAGATAGCTTACCGGCGGGAAGCCCTTTCCGCCCGGGTAACCCGCCGCCGCGAGCAGCAGCTGCGCGCGGTCCTCGTCAAAGGAAACCCCGCGCGGCGGCGCATATCCGCCCGTGCCCGGCGGCGTCATGGAAAATGCGGGCAGCTCACCCGCCTTCAGGATTTTTTCGCAAATCTCCTTGCGGTCGATGGCGTACGCGAAGGCGAGACGGACGCGGGAATCGTTGAAGGGTTTGCGCAGGACATTGAAGCGCACAAAGAGCACGCCGAGAAATGGTCCGGAATGGAAGTCAGGCCGTTTCTTGAGCTCCGACAGCAGGCCGACCGGTGTCAGGAATTTGTCGATGATGACGTCGGCCTGGCCCGAACCGTAGAAATTCAGGGCGGTGTTCGGGCGGTTGATGGGGAGAACGTCGATCGTTTCCATCTTGACGCCGTCTTTCGCCCAATACCGCGGGTTCCTGCGCAGGCGAATCCGGTCGTTCAAACGCCACGCGGCGAGTTCATACGCACCGTTGCTGATCATTTTCCCGGGTCGCATCCAGGCGCCGTCCTTCGCGGCGATGGCGGTCGCATGCACCGGCAGCAACGGCGTAGTCGCGCACAGCCCGATGAAAAACGGCGTGGGATTTTCCAGCGTCACGACAACGGTGTAGTCATCCGCGGCGCGAATCCCCACCTGCGAAAAATCCTTCAGCGTGCCTTCGTTGAAGGGCTTCGCATGCTTGATGTAGTGCAGCTGGCCGGCGTATTCCGCGGCCGTCGCGGGCTCGAGCGCGCGCTTCCACGACGCGACAAAATCGTGCGCCGTAACCGGATCGCCATTGGACCAGGCGGCGTTGCGGCGGAGGTGAAACGTGTAGGTGAGGCCGTCGGGTGACATCTCCCAGGTTTCGGCGACCCCGGGTTTGATCTCGCCGGCTTCGTCGTTGAAGACCAGACCCTCGTAGAGCGCGTAGGCGAGCCGCTGCTCTAGCTGGCCGGTCATCAGATGCGGATCGAGCGTCTCGGGCTCGGCGCCGTTGAGAATGACGAGATCGGCGCGGCCGGCGGCGGAGCGATCGCAGGCCGTGAGCGCGGCGAGGGCGAGAAGGATCAGGCTGAGGCGGAGCGCGCGGAACGGGAGCACGGCGGGAGGATAGCGAGTCGGGGAACGATTGGTAGCGCGGAGGTGGCCCGGGGCAGGGCAGGGGGCGGCGGGGGCGAAATAGACAATCGCGGCGCCGCGATAATCAAACGGCGGGACGCGGCACGGGAACGGCTTAAACTGATCGCGCCTTGTCGAGCCCAGACCACCGGCCTACCCTCTTCCAACATGATCTCCCTTGCTGACGAATCGACCCCGAGTGACGTTGCCTCGCCCGCCGAACCTCAACCGGACGCGCTGGCCCGGCGCCTCTTGCTCGGCGGTTGGCCCGCCCTGCTAGAGTCGGACATCGAAGAGAGCCTGCAAATTTTGAGCCTGCATCAAATGGCCGAGGTGAACGGGAAACAATTAATCAAGCCGGTGACTTACCGGAAGCGCACGCTTCGGGTGGACGACGTGCAGCATCACGTCTTCATCGCGGACGACTGCTCGCAAGTGGAAGCCACTTTTCTGCTCAAGAAGTGGCTGAAGAATCCGCACGAGCCGCTGTCGAAGTGGTAGTGCTCGTTAACGTCGGCAGGACGCGAATCACCTGTCCCTTACTTCGCGGGTGGGGCGGCCGGCGCGACCTCGGAGGTCGACGGCGACGCCGCGGGAACGGCCGCAGGTGATTCGGCTGGCTTGGCGGGCACGGCTTCGATTGCGGCGGGCGACGGGGCGGGGACTGCGGCGGGAGCGGGGCTCGCCGCTGGCGATGCAGCCGGCGTCGCGGCGGGCGTCGTGACGGCGGGGATGCTCAGGAGTTTGCTCTGAATGGCGGTCCCGCCCACGCTTTGCTTCGCATAGAGAAAGGCCAGGAGGACGGTGAGGAAGAAAAAGCCGCCGGCGAGGTAACTGGTAAACCGTTGCAGCACGTCGGTGGTCCGGGCGCCGAAGATATTCTCGGTCATGCCACCACCGAATGCTGCACCGAGCCCTTCGTTCTTCGGGCGCTGCATCAGCACGACCACCACGAGCAGAAAGCAGAGCAGGATGTGAATTCCGAGACAAAGGTTGATGAGGATGTTCATGGGCGGACAACGGGGCGGCGGGCGCGTAAGATGGGATGGGATTGCCGGCTTGTAAAATCGGGATTGCGACCGCGCGCTAACCATTCCGTTGCGCAATCGCCAGCATGCCGCGCAGAGTCAGGTCCGGATCCCGCGTCATGCGGCCGTCCTTTTCCGTCCCAATCCAGTCCGAGGCCCCGCCGGCCACGACGATCTGCAGGGTCGAAACGCCGAGCGCGGTCCTGATTTTCCCAAGGATTTCACGCGCCATGCCCCGAAACCCATGCACGGCGGCGGCCCGGATGGCCGCGCTGGTGGACCGGCCGAGGATCCCCGGCGGTCGGCGGGGATTTGCTTTGATCGCTGGCAATTGCGCGGCACGCGCGGGAAGATAGTCGGTGAACATCGCCAGGCCCGGCGCGATGACTCCGCCGCGAAAACGAAGATTCCGATCCAGTACGTCGAAGGTCGTGGCGGTGCCGGCGTCGACAGCCACGAGCGGCGGTTTGACGCCAGCGGCGAGCGCTCCGGCAAGATTTGCCAGGCGGTCGGCCCCGATCGTGGCGGGGTGACGATACCCGGCGAGCGAGAAGTCGAGTTTGCAGGAGGGGGACACTTCCAGGAGGGCGGAGCCAAAGCTACGGCGGAGGAGCCGCGAAGCGCGCGGCACGACGGAACAGAGGATGGCACGGTCAAACCGGAAGCTGGCGCAGGCGCCGACCAGCGTGACGGCGTCGAGTTCTCGGGTGGCAATCCGGAGGCGGTGGCGGTCGATGCGGCCGGCGGACCCCGTCGCGAATTTCGCGTGGGTGTTGCCGATTTCGATCAGGAGCCAGCGTTCTGACATCCGTGTCCATAGCTTGCGCGGCGCGACCGGCAAGTTTGCCGGTGCGACGTGGCTGTGGTTTGAACAAAAATTTCCAATCTAGAAGAGGCAGAAATTTTGTCCCAAGACACACCGGCTTCCCGACCGGTTTCGTGCCTGCTGCCGAGCCACCGAGCCCTGAGAAACTGCGCACGAGAGGAGTCGAACCTCCACGAGTTGCCTCACACGGTTCTGAGCCGTGCGCGTCTGCCATTCCGCCACGTGCGCGTTACTGTGGGCGGGCACGATATCCCGCCCGCCCCCGCCTGCAAGCTAAAGCCCGGGTCGAAGACTTGCCCGCGGCCCCGAACCCCACGATGGATGGATCCGGTTGGCCCGATTCCCTGCAATGCCCCGGCTTTTCCTGCTTCTTCTGGCCATCGCCGGTGTCGCACCCGTCTGCCTCGCGGCCGCCGCTCCCGATGCAAAGCTTCTGGTCGCGGGTGCGACCATCAACGTGGTGTTTGTCACCCCGCCCGAAGAGGCTCAAAGGCGTCTCGTGCTCGACTGGGTCTCGGCGGCCGCGGGGGCCGTGGCGCTTTATTACGGACAGTATCCGGTCCCGCAGGTCGAAATCCGGATTGGCTTTCATGCCGGTCGGGGCGTGAGGTCGGGACGGGCTTCCGGCTGGCGCGGACCGCACATCACCATCTCCGCCGGCGCGGCGAACACAGCGCATGATTTTGCGGAGGACTGGATGATGACGCACGAGATGATCCATCTCGCCTTTCCGTCAGTCGCGGAGCGGCATCATTGGATCGAGGAAGGCCTCTCGGTCTACGTCGAGCCCATCGCCCGGGCGCGGGCCGGGATCATTTCCGCCGAGGACGCGTGGAAGGATTTAGTCGAAGGCGTGCCGCAGGGGCTACCGCTGGCGGGTGACCGCGGTTTGGATTTCACGCCGACTTGGGGTCGCACCTACTGGGGCGGTGCGCTCTTCTGCCTGCTGGCCGACCTCGAAATTCGCCAGCGCACAGGCAATCGCCAGGGCCTGCAAGACGCATTGCGCGCCATCGTCCACGCCGGCGGCACGATCGAAAACGAGTGGTCCCTGCTGCGGGCCTTCGAGGTGGGGGACCGGGCGACCGGGGTGCCGGTGCTGCGCGAACTTTACGAGAAGATGGGCACGGCGCCCTACGCGCCCGATCTCGTCGCGCTGTGGCGCGAACTCGGCCTTGAACTGCAGGGGGGCCGGATGGTCCTCAACGATCGCGCAGTGCTCGCGCCGATTCGCGATGCCATCGATCCGTCGCGGGAAAGTGCACGGGATCGGGCGGGTCAGTAGTTGATGCGCATCGGCATCAACACGTAGAGGAACGGGCCCTTCGTCCGAATCAGGCCGGGGCTCATCTCGTCGATGAGGTCGAGGTAGATTTCGTCGTCCACCAGGTTGCGCAAAGGCGCCATGAGCAGCTCGGGATTGAAAGCGATGGTGAATTCCTTGCCGCTGTATTTCACCGCAATGGTTTCCTTGGCCTCGCCGATTTCCGGGCTATTGGCGACCACGTCTAGATTGTTCTTGGTGAGCACGAGCTTGATCGAGTTCGACTTCTCGCTCGTGAGCAGCGCCACGCGGCGGACCGCGTTGTGGAAGGATTCCCGTTCGAGCGTGACGCGCTCCTTGGTCTCGGAGGGAATGACTTGGCGGTAGTTCGGATAATTACCCTCGATCAACTTGGAAACGAGCAGTGCGCTGTTCAACTCAAAGGCGATTTGATTCTGCCCGACCTTGATCGTCACCTCTCCCTCGTCCTTGAGCAGGCGTTGCAGTTCGTTCACCGCCTTGGCCGGCACGATCAGCGAGACCTCCTGCTCGGCCGTGATTTCCGCCTCGATGTCCATCAACGCGAGGCGGCGTCCGTCGGTCGCCACGAGCGTGAGCTTGTTGTCCTTGAACGCGCAGAGCACGCCGTTGAGCACGTACCGCGTTTCGTCGGTCGAGATCGCATACGCTGTGCGCTTCAAGCCATCCTTCAACTCCGTCTGTTTGAGCGTGAATGAGCGGGATTCGTCGAACTTCGGCAGCGGGGGGAACTCATCCTCCGGCAGGCCGACGATTTTCGAGACATACTGGCCGCTGCGAATGCTGGCGATGTTCTTCGAGTCGATCTCGATCCGCACGTCGTTCGCCGGCAGCTCGCGGATGATGCTGAAGAAGCGCTTGGCGGGCAGCGTGCTGCCGCCGATCGCCTCGACTTCCGCCTCGATAAAGCCCTGCACGCCGACATCGAGGTCGGTCGCGGTCATCGTCAGCCCGTTTTTCTGGGCCTTGATCAGGATGTTCGAAAGGATGGGGAGGGTGGTGCGGGTGCTGACCACGCTTTGCACCTGCTGGAGACCTTCGAGAAGCTTGTCGCGACTGAGCGTAAATTTCATGGCGGCGGAGATTTGGGAAGACGTCCCGGCGGGTCCGGCGCGTGGGGAGGACGCGGCGCCGTGACCGCTGCCCACCAATCAATGTTTGGCGGTCAGTGTCAAGCCGGGATACAAGCTGTTGCGGTTTTTCGCGTCAGGCCGTCGCCGGATCGTCCAGCGGTTTGGCGTCCGCGATATCGGCGGCGCGGCGCGCGAGGCGGGCGCGTTCGGAGGCGAGATGTCGATAAGCCGCGAAGGCAAGGAAGAGTCCGTCCAGGATGAGGAAGCCGGCGACATAGCTTTCGCCGCCGATGCCGAAACCGTAGCTGTGCAGGCCCTTGCCAAGCACGAAATTGACTCCGTACCAGGCCATCAGGATGGCGAGGTAACAAACGCAGCTGGCCATGGCGAGGCCGAATTGATTCCACCAGCCGGCGATGCGGCCGTGGAGGGCGACGATATAGCAAAGCAGGGCGATGAGCGCCCAGGTTTCCTTGGGATCCCAGCCCCAGAAACGGCCCCACGAATAATTTGCCCACACGCCCCCAAGGATCGTGCCCGCCGCCAGCAGCAGCGTGCCCAGCTGGATGATGCGGTAGTTCCAGAAATGGAGCGCCGCATCCTTGCGGGTCGCCTCCGGCCAGACCGCATAACGGAAGAGAATGATGTGGCCAAACGCCATCGCAAGCATGAACGCGCCGTAACCCGCAGTGATGCTGAGGACGTGAATCGTCAGCCAGAAATTATCACGCAACACCGGCACCAGCGGATCGATGTTGGCGGGCATCGCGATCGGGATGTTCAGCACGAGGGCGAGGCAGAGCGCGCCGACCGGCAGGGCGGCAAGCAGGTACATCGCGGCGCGGTAGCGCAGGAAAAAGAAGAAACCGAACAGGATGGCGACAAAGGCGACCCAGACGATCGACTCAAACATATTCGTCACGGGCGGGCGACCGGCGATGAAGCAGCGGAGCGTGATCCCGGCGGCGTGAAAGACGAGGCCACCGAGCGCCGCGACCAGCCCGATCCACTTGAACGCGTTCGGGGTGCCCGGCCGCGCGGCATAAATCCCGAGACTGATCAGTCCGATCAGATACAGCCACGCCGCGCGCGAAAATGCCTCCAGATGATTGTAAAAATACTCGAGATCCAGGGCGCTTTCCGACGGGTAAATCGCGGGCGAAAGCTCACGGAGCGCGAAACGGAGATTGCGCGCGCCCAGGCTGAAATTGTAGCCGTCGCCGGACTGATATCCCTTGGCCATTGCCTGGAGTTTTTCCGTCGCCGCGGTGAAACTGCTCTCCGGGTAGTAGACCCCGAATTGCGGCGGGATGACCCACGGCTCCTTGGCGCTCAACTTGGGCGGCACCACGAGCATCGTCGAGCCCTGCGCGATCGACATGAAGAGGCCGATCCGGCCGGACACGCTCTCGACCTCCTGCTGCATGCGGTCGAGCTCCGGTTTTTCCTCGGTGGCGCGGAGCTGGTGGACGGCCTTCGCCATCTTCTCGAGCTCGGGGAGCTTGGAGAGCTGCTCAAAGGAAAAGCGTTTCTTGGCGGGGTCGAGCCCCAGCTTC
>JANMQT010000194.1:0-8528 GCA_031370675.1 Verrucomicrobiota bacterium | reverse complement strand
TGCCTCGCCTGGCACCTTGCGCAGCGTGCCGAGAATCGGGAGGGGTTTGGAGCCAAGTTGGATCACATCGCCCGGCCGGGCGTCGAACTGCAGGAGCAGCGCCTCCTCAACGAGCGCGCCGCGACCCGCTGCGAACGCCGCGGCGGCCTCGGGAGGGTCCGTCTCCAGGTTGCCGTAAAACGGGAACCGCCCGCGAATCGCGCGCACCTGCGAGAGCCGCGTGCTGTTGCTCTTCGGGAAATACGCCATCGAAGACAGAGTTGACTCGCGCGCCTGTTCCGCCGCGCCCAGCGAGCGGATGAATTCCTCCGCCTCGGGCGCCATGGCGCGGCGCGATTCCAGCACGAGATCCGCGCCGAGCAGCGTGCGCGCCTGCGCGTCCACGGAGCGGGCCAGATTCCGGCTGAGCGATCCGATCGCCACCAGCGCGGCGACTCCCAGCACGAGGGAACTGGCGAAGAGCAGCAGCCGTCCCCGGCTGCGTCGTGAGTCGCGCCAGGCCATTCGCCAGCACCAGGGATCGAGGAAGGCACGAAGCAAGGACATGGGCGAAATGATAGGTCAGGCGTTCTGGCTTGTCGTCCCGGTGCACACATTTGCTAGCATCGGCCCCAGAATGACGACCCACCCTAAGCCGAGCGACACGCCATGATCCTGATCGTCATGGGCGTTTCCGGATCCGGCAAGACCACCGTCGGGCGGAAACTGGCGGCGCGACTTGGCTGCGGCTTCAGTGATGCGGATGATTTCCATAGCGCGGCGAACAAGGCGAAGATGGCGGCGGGCACTCCACTGAGCGATGAAGATCGCGAGCCATGGCTGCGAGCGCTGCGCGGGACGCTCGACGAATGGCAGGCCACCGTCACGGATCACGTGCTTGCTTGTTCCGCGCTGAAGAACCGGTACCGCCAGATGCTGGGCGCCGTGGGTCCGTCTAGGAAATTCATCTACCTCAAGGCCAGCTTCGAGTTGATCCAGAGCCGGCTCGAGCATCGCGCCGGCCACTTCTTCAACCCAGCCCTGCTGCAAAGCCAGTTCGACGCGCTGGAGGAGCCCACGGACGCCCTGATCGTGGACGCGGCGAGATCGGTCGACGATCAGGTGGACGAAATTGTCCGCGCGGTTCGAGGCTAGATCAAGCGGCCGCGGGACCGGGCTTTTTCGTTCCGCCCAACAACAACCGCAGGCTGTTGAGGACGACCAGCACCGTGCTGCCCTCGTGCGCGAAAACACCAACCGCCAGGGGGACAATGCCAAACAGGCTGGCGCCGACCATTACCGTGACGGTGCCGAGCGCGATGCACAGGTTCTGCTTGATCACGCGACTGGCTCGCTTGCTGAGATTCAGCGCGAGCAGGAAATTCTCGAGCTTGTCGTTCATCAACACGATCTCCGCCTGCTCCAGTGCGGCATCCGAACCGCGCGCGCCCATCGCCACACCCACGTCGGCCGCGGCGAGGCACGGGGCGTCGTTCACGCCGTCCCCGATCATCGCGACCTTGCGCTTACCCCCTTCCTTCAATTGTTCGATGCAATCGACCTTGTCCTCCGGATGCAGCTCGGCGCGAACCTCGGCGAGGCCGACTTCCTGGGCGAGTTTTTCGGCGGCCGCGCGACGATCGCCCGTCAGCATCACGGTGCGCACGCCCTCGGCGTTCAATTTCCGCAACACGCCAGCCGCTTCGGGCCGGGCGCGATCCCGATACGAAATCCGCCCGAACAGGCCGGGTCCGCCGATCCATGATTCGGCGCCGTCCGATGGTTCGATCTTCGACGTGTCTGCGTCGGGTGCGACAAATTTCCGCCGGCCCAGCGCAAAGGTCTTGCCGCCGAAGTCCGCGCGCAGGCCCTGCCCGGGAACCGAGGTGAAATTGGCCGGCTCCACCTCAGGCAATTCCTTCTTGCGGGCATAACGCTGCGTGGCGCGGGCGAGGGGATGGTCGGAGAAACGGTCGAGGTTGAAGGCGATGCGTTCGACTTCCGCCTCGGCCCCGGCTGGGAACGATTCCACTTTCACGACCTGCAGGTTGCCCTCCGTGAGCGTACCCGTCTTGTCCATCGCGACGGTCGTCACGTCGGCCAGCGATTCGACTGCCGAGCCGCCGCGGAAGAGCACGCCGCGCCGGGCGCCGGCGGCGATCGCGGAAAGAATCGCGGAGGGGATGGAGAGCACCAGCGCGCACGGGGACGCGACGACGAGCAGGGTCATCGCGCGATAGAACGCGCTTGTGGTGTCCGCGTTGGAATGAAAGGGCGGCAGCTTGAAGATGAGCCACCAGATGAAGAACATCGCCGCGCTCAACCCGAGCACGCCATAGGTGTATTTCGTACCGAATCGATCGGTGAAGCGCTGCGATGGCGCGCGCATTTTCTGGGAGTTCTCGATCAGGCTGATGATTTTCTGCAGCGCGCTTTGCGAGGCGGGCCGCAGGACTCGGCCATCGAGGATGCCATTGAGGTTGAGCGTGCCGCCCAGGGCCGTGTCGCCCACCGTCTTGGGCACCGGCACGGATTCCCCGGTGAGATTCGATTCGTCGCATGAGCTGTCGCCCTTCACGACGCGCAGATCGACCGGCACCTGCTGGCCGCCAGTCACGCGCACGATTTGTCCGGGCGCGAGCGCGGCGACGGCGACCTCGAGCACGGCGCCGTCGGGGAAAACGACGTTCGCGGTCTTGGGCGCGCCGCGAAGGAGCGCACCGATCTCCCGGCGCGTGCGGCCATCGGCGTAATGTTCCATCGCGCCCGAGGCGGAAAAGAGAAAGAGCAGCAGCGCGCCTTCACGCCACGCGCCGATGCTGGCGGCGCCCAGGGCGACGGCGAGCATGAGGAAGTGAATGTCGAGCACGCCCTCGCGAACTTTGTGCCACGTCTCCTCCGCCGCCTCCCACGCGCCGCAGAGAAATGAGGCCAGCCAAAGCGCCAGAATCAACCAGCCCGGCGCGGCGAATCTTTCCGCCACATATCCGCCAACGCCGGCGACCAGACAGCCTGCGGCCAGCAGCGCGAGCGTCTTCCATTCGTCCTCGGCGTGGGCGGCGGTCAGATGATGCGCCTCGCGCGGGACGAATTTCGGCCAACGCAGATCGCGCCATTGCCAGAATTTGACGGAGGTCGGGCACGTTTGTTTTTCGACGAGCGTGTTGCCCATCACCTGCTTCACCACCACGCGCCCGATCTCGGCATGGGTCGAGGGCGCTACGCCGCACTTCGCGCAGATGCCGTCGGCGCCGACAATGCCGCAGGACGCGCCGTCGGCCGGCGAAAGGGCCTCCGCCACGCGTTGCGCCAGGCGGCCGCCGGTGTCATTTCCCAGCGTGGCCATCTGCAGGCGCTTGGTTTTCGTCGCGAACGCCACCGCCTCCAAGGCCGGCTCCTCGGTGAGCAAACGCGCCACGTTGCGGATCACGCACGAGCGGTCGTTTGGCTGGCCGTTCGAATTCACCAGCCACTTTACGCGCGCCGCTTGGCGGCCACTAACGCAATTTGCGTCCGAACCTCACTTTCACTTGAGATTCATTAGCGCGAGGCGGTGGACGATGGGGCGCAGATTGGGTACGCTCCGTGCATGTCGAATGGCCAAGGCTCCCCCGGCAACGTGATTGCTGCGGTGTGCAGCTTTTTCATCCCCGGACTCGGCCAGCTCGTGCAGGGCCGCCCCGTCGCTGCCCTTCTGCAGTTTGTTCTCACCGGCCTGATCTGGCTGATTTCATTCGGCACCCTTGGCTGGATTGGCCACATCATCTCGTGCATCGAGGCGGCCCGTTGGAAGGCAGCCTAGGAAAGGGAACAAGGAACAAGGAAGAAGGAGCAAAAATACACCCGAGCGCCGACCATTCTCCCGTGGCATCCGACCTCTTCGTCCTCAATCCTTTCTGCTTGTTCCATCCTTTATGTTGAAAACCCGCTACCAGCCGCCCGGCACCTCGCCGACCGTGATCACGCTGCCGGCCAGCGCCAGTGACCAGCCCCCGGTCATCGAACTGATCGAGTTCAATCGGGAAACAGAGAAGGCATCGCGGTTGACGAAGATCGACGAAATTTTCGACTGTCGTGACAACGGTCTGGTCAGTTGGGTGAACATCGAAGGTCTGGGAGACGTCCCCATGTTTCAGCGCATGGCGGCGCATTTCCACCTGCATCCTCTCGCGCTTGAGGACGTGTTCCACACGGGTCAGCGGCCGAAGGTTGACGACTATCCCGGCCACCTATTCATCGTTGCGCAGATGGTTTACGCCGATGAAAAGACGGAAGAAATCCGCGCGGAGCAGGTGAGCCTGTTCCTGGGCAAAGACTTGCTGATTTCAATTCAGGAGGAGGCCGATCAGGACGTCTTCGAGCCGGTGCGGCTCCGCATTCTTGGGGGCAACGAACAGATTCGCGGCGGCGGCGCGGACTATCTGGCGTACGCACTGCTCGACGCCGTGACGGATCATTTCTTCCCCCTGCTCGAGGACGTCGGCGAGTCGCTCGAGGATCTGGAGGACGAATTGCTCGACCGGCCAAGCAAGGCGTCGCTGGAAAAACTGCACAAGATCAAGCGCACGCTGTTGCTCCTGCGCCGGGCGGCGTGGCCGCAGCGCGAGCTGCTGAACAACCTGCAGCGTGATCAGACGGGCCTCATCACGCCGCCGACGAAGGTCTATTTGCGCGACTGCTACGATCACCTCGTGCAGATCATGGACATCATCGAGAACTACCGGGAAATGGCGTCGAGCTTGATGGACATTTACCTTTCGGGGATCAGCATCCGGTTGAACGACATCATGCGCGTGCTCACGGTCATTTCCTCGATCTTCATTCCGCTGACGTTCATTGCCGGCGTGTACGGCATGAATTTCGACAAGGACGCCGGGCCGCTTTCCATGCCGGAACTCAGAAAACCTTACGGCTACGTGATTTGCTTGGCGGTGATGGCGCTGATTGCCTTCGGCCAGCTTTTCATCTTCTGGCGGAAAGGCTGGTTGAAAAAGGATGCGTAGGCGAACGGATCTCCGGGAGGGAACTTTCGCGTGAGGCGCGCATGGCGCATTCTGCGTTGGGTACTCGCGCTTGTCGCGGTCGCGCTAATGGGCGCGAGCGGCTGGGCCTATCTGCGACTGCGGGCCAGCCTGCCCAGGCTCGATGGCGAGGTCGCCCTGGGGGGCCTGAGCGCGCCGGTCACGATTGAACGCGATGCGCTCGGCGTGCCGACGATTCGCGCGCTGCACCCCGCGGATCTCTTTCGCGCGCTGGGCTATTTGCATGCGCAGGATCGCTATTTCCAAATGGATCTGCTGCGCCGCCGCGCCGCGGGGGAATTGTCCGAAATGTTTGGCGCGGTCGCATTGAAGATCGATCGCGACACGCGAATACATCGTTTTCGTGCGTTCGCACGCCAGGTGTGGGAGCGCGAGCGCGAGGGTCCGCAGGGGCCCGGCGTGACCGCCTATGTGGAGGGTGTGAATGCGGGACTCGCGCATCTCGGCGGGTTGCCCTTCGAATATCAGGTGCTCGGAGTGAAGCCTGCTCCGTGGACGGCCGAGGATGTCATCCTCGTGGGTTACGCCATGGCACTCGATTTGCAGGACAGCACGGCGCGCACGGATCAAACGCGCCGGGCGTTGCGCGAAGGGTTTGGCCAAGAAGTCGCCGCTTTCCTTTCGCCGGCGATGTCGCCCGCCGACGCGGCCATCGACGGAAGCATGGGTGAGGCGCCTTCTATTCCTGGTCCAGAAAAGGTGGATCTGCACGCTCGACCGGTGAGCACATCGTCGATCACTCCAGGATCGGAGGGCGTCTTCGCGATGACGCGCGAGGACGGTGCCGAGCTTCGTTTCGGCTCGAACAATTTTGCGTTGGCCGGTTCCCGCACCGCGCACGGTGGCGCCATGATCGCGAACGACATGCACCTCGGACTGGGGGTGCCGAATGTTTGGTACCGCGCGTCGCTGGTGTTGGCGGATCGCGCGGCGACAGGCGTCACTTTGCCTGGCGTGCCCGTGTTGGTCGTGGGCAGCAACGGCAGGGTCGCTTGGGGCTTTACGAATTCGTACACCGGCACGAGCGAAGCGACGGTGATCGCGGACGATGTCCCCTTACAGAAATACGAGGAGAAGATTCTCGTGCGGGACGGGAAGACCGAGTTGGTGGTGTTTGAATGGGCACCAGGAGGACCGGTCCTGCGGCGTGACGCCAAAGGTCGAGCGGTCGTGCTGCGCTGGATTTTCAACCAGCCCGCCGCGATTCGCCTCGCGCTCGCCGAATTGTTCGCGGTGAACACGACCGACGAGGCCGTGGAAGTCGCCCATCGCGTCGGGATCTCGCCGCAAAACATCCTCATTGCTGATGCGCAGGGAAAAATCGCCTGGACCATCGCCGGCTTTCTCCCGCGGCGGGACGGCCGGGACGGCTTCGTTTCGCCCTCGGAGGTCCCGGTGATTTCGACGGACGTGCTCTGGACCGCGAACAATCGCGTGGTCGGCGGTGACGCGCTGCGTCTGCTCGGGGACGGCGGATACGAAGCCCCGGCACGGGCTGCGCAGATCCGCGACGATCTCTACGCGCTCTCGCGGCCTGCGGTGCCGGCGGATCTGCTGGCGATCCAACTCGATGATCGCGCGCTCTTTCTCGCGCCGTGGCGGAGGCTCCTGCTCGAGGTACTGACACCCGAGGCTTGCGCCGGTCATCCCGAGCGCGCCGAATTCCGCCGCTTCGTCGAGAACTGGGGTGACCGTGCGTCGATTGATTCGGTTGGCTATCGCGGCGTGCGGGCATTTCGCTCGGCCGTGGTCAGCCGGATTTCCGCGCCCATTTTCCAGGCGTGCGTGAAGATCTTCCCGGAATTTCGGTTCACACGTCTCGCTTACGAGGCGCCGCTTTGGGCGGTCATTGGGGCGCGCGCGCCGAACTGGTTGCCATCGAACTACGCGACGTGGGACGCCCTGCTCCTGGCGGCGGCCGATGAATTCGCGGAGCTCGCGCGCAACGAGGGGAAACCCCTCAGCGCGATGACATGGGGCGCTCGGAACACCGTCCGGATTCAACATCCGTTCGCCTCCCTGTTGCCCGATCGTTTGCGGTGGGTCCTGAGCATGACGGCTGAGCCGTTGCCGGGTGACGCGGACATGCCGCGCGTGCAGACCCCCAATTTTGGCGCCTCGGAGCGAATGGTCATGGCGCCCGGTCGGGAAAACGAGTCCATCTTCCACATGCCCGGCGGCCAGAGTGGTCATCCGCTGTCGCCCTTTTTTCGCGCCGGCCACGAGGATTGGGCCCGCGGCCGCCCCACGCCCCTGCTGCCCGGCCCCCCCAAGCACCGGCTGGAACTAAGGTGAGTCGAAATTCGAGGGTCGACAGTCGAAGTCCAGCAACACCGTGCGCACGACCCATTTGGCATTCGACGTTCGACTGTCGACTTTCGACGGCTCTGTCCCTCCCTCGACACTCAACGGAATCGCCCCCAAAGTGTCTGACTCCCACTCATGAATCGCCGTTTCGCTCTCGTTCTCTCGCTTTTGGCCGCGTCCCTCGTCACCACCGCCCGGGCGGATGTCTCGGAGGTGCGCAAGAGCGTCTTTCGAATCACCACCACGATGCAGGCGCCCGACTTCCGGGCGCCGTGGAATCCCGGCAACATCGGGCGCGGCGTCGGGGCGGGCTTTCTGATCTCCAACGGCCGCATCATGACGAACGCCCATGTCGTGAGCGACGCGCGCTTCGTCGAGATCGAGCGTGAGGGCGATCCGAAAAAATACACGGCCGCCGTGGCTTTCATCGCGAATGACTGCGATCTCGCCGTCCTCGATGTGCTGGATCCCAGTTTCCGGAAGGGCTTGAAGGAACTCGATCTCGGCGGCATTCCCGCGCTCGAATCGGACGTAACCGCGCTTGGCTATCCCATCGGCGGCGAGCATCTCTCCGTTACGCGCGGCGTGGTCTCGCGCATCGACTACCAACTCTTCAGCCACTCGGGCGTCGATTCACACCTCGCGATCCAAATCGATGCGGCCATCAATCCCGGGAACAGCGGCGGCCCCGTCGTGCAGGACAACAAGGTCGTCGGCGTCGCCTTCCAGGGGTACTCGGGCGACATCGCGCAAAACGTCGGCTACATGATCCCGACGCCCGTCATCCGGCGATTCCTGCAGGACATCAGCGACGGGAAGTACGACAAATACGTCGACCTGGCGATTACCACGTTTCACCTGCTGAATCCCGCGCAGCGCCGCGCGCTGGGCCTGGCCGACGGCGACGATCGCGGTGTCTACGTGAGCAGCGTGATGCCGGGCGGCTCGGCCGATGGCTTCATCAAGGCGGGCGATGTGTTGCTCTCGATCGATGGGCTGCCGATTGCGGGTGATTCGACTGTGATGCTCGATGGCGAGCGGGTTGAGATGTCGGAGGTCGTGGAGCGGAAATTCAAGGGCGACAAGATCGAGTTCGGGCTTTTGCGCAACAAGCAGGAGATGAAGTCGACGCTCGATTTGAAGACGGCGTGGCCGTATTTGATCCAGGCCTTCGCGTACGGCGAGCGGCCGCGGTATGTC
>JANMQT010000109.1:0-6287 GCA_031370675.1 Verrucomicrobiota bacterium | reverse complement strand
GGGAGGAACCACGAATTTAACACGAAATTACACGAATTCTAAAGACAAAGAGGTCGGCGACTGCCGACGTCAGATTCCGAACCAATCGTGTTCTTTTCGTGTATAATTCGTGGTTCTTTCCGCCGTCTTTTTTACTCGATCACGACCCTGCTGCCGACGCCGACATACTTGGGGAGCGTGATGACATCCCAATTCGTCATGCGGATACAACCGTGGCTGCGGCCCTGAAAAACCGTGTCGGGCAGCGGATTGCCGTGGATGCCCACGCCCGGCTTATTCAGGCCGTTCCAGAACACACCCACCGGATTATTCGGGCCGGGAGGGAACATGAAGAAATCCTGGCTGCGCACGCCCTTGTTCAACATTTCGTCATCCCAGCGAAAGGTCGGCAACGGCACCTGATTGATGATCTTCCAATCGCCCTTCGGGGTGGCATTTTGCGCGGAGCCGACCGAGACCGGAAAATAGGCCACCAGCGCCCCGCTCTTGTTGAAGACCTCCAGCGTCCCGCGGTCCGACGAGATGCGCACCATGTTGCCATTCCCGGCGCGGCCGCCGGCTTTCACGTTGAGCGCCTCGATCCGGAAAGGTTCCACGTTTGGAACTACCAGCGTCTGGCCCGCCACCAGCGTCGGATTCGGCGGCAGTGTGTTCAGATAGACGATGAGCGCCTGCGAGGCGTGATAGCGCTCCGCGACCATCTCGAGCATCGATTCGTAGGTCAGGTACTTCATCTTCGCCTGACCCTCGTTGGTCGGCTCCAGCGGCCCGACGTACTTGAAATCTCCCGGACGAATCGTGTAGGTCGTATACGGCTTTGCGTCGGGCGGCAACGCGGGCAAACCCGGGTGCGAGGCGACATAGCGCTCCGTGGCGCGCGTGGTGAGCGTGCCGTCGCGGCCGTCAATTTCTCCGACCGAAAAATTCGACTTGGCGAGCGAGAGCTGCGTCGCGACCAGGCGGTCCACATGCTCGCGGGTGCCGAAGCTGCGCGACTTGGTGACACCCGTCCCGCCCCCCGCGCAGCCGGATAGCAGCACGGAGGTGGCGAGGGAAAGTAGCAGCAGTCGGAAAGTCATAAAGCAATGCCCACGGAAGCCGCGACAGGAGAGCAATAAACGTGCGCAAATCCCGGAATTACGGGACCAGCACGATTTTCCCGAACTGCTCCGCCTGATCCATCGCAGCAAAGGCCGCGTTGCCGTCCTCGAGCGGGAAAACCTTGTCGGCCAGGGGCACGATGCTGTGCTTTTCGACGAAGGCGACCATGTCCGAAAACTCCGCCGGCGAACCCATCGTCGACCCGAGCAGGCTGACTTGCTTCCAAAAGATGCGGCGCAAATCAACGTCCGGCGGATTGCCCAAAGTGGCGCCGAAAAACGCGATCCGGCCGCCCGGCGCGGCCAGGTCAACCAGCTTCGAAAAGCCGGGTCCGCCGGCGCTATCGATGATCACGTCGAATCCGGTCGGCACGAGCGACCTCAACGCCTCGACCCAGTCCGACTTCTTGTAATTTGCACCGCCGCCGGCCCCGAGGCCGACCGCGCGCGCGATCTTCTCGTCGGAGCCGCTGGTGACCCAGACGTGGGCGCCGGCCGCCACGGCGAACTGAAGTGCAAAAAGCGCGACCCCGCCGCCGATGCCGGTGACGAGCACGCGTTCGCCGGCGCAAAGCTTGGAGCGCGTGAACAGGGTGCGGAAAGCGGTCAATCCGGCGAGCGGCAGGGCGGCAGCTTGCTGGGGTGTGAGCTGCGTCGGCGCGGCCACGACCGCAGAAGCCGGTACTTTCACCCTCTCGGCCAGCGCGCCGTCGTCGGGCAGACCCAGAATCTTGAATTTTGCGTCCTGTGCCTCGGGACGCTCGCCCCATTGCAGACCCGGATTGATAATCACGGCCGAGCCGACCAGCGCGCGGTCCACGCCCTCGCCCACCGTGAGAACGGTGCCGAAACCGTCGGAGCCCAGCACAATGGGAAATTTCAGCCCGGCGTAGAGGCCCTTTTGAATCCAGAGATCGCGATGATTGAGCGCGGCCGCCTGGATTTGCACCACGACCTCCCCCGCTCCGGGCGCGGGATCGGCGACGTCTTCGTAGCTAAAGGATTCGTTTTTTCCGTGGAGAACAAGAGCTTTCATAAGATGGGTTGAGACGCGGAACGGAAGTGTGACAATGATCGTGGCAATTGCAAAGGGCAGGAGAAAAACTTTGCGTGTGACACGGATTTTGCGCGAGAGGTGACCGCCCATGAAGTTTGTCGAATCTCCCACCGCCATGGCCCGGCTCTCGGCCAAGTGGAGCCGCCGCGTCGCGCTCGTACCGACGATGGGCGCGTTGCATGCCGGCCACCGGTCGCTCTTCGAGCTCGCTCGCCGCAAGGTCGGGCCAGACGGGCTCGTCGTGATCAGCATCTTCGTCAATCCGCTCCAGTTCGGACCGAAGGAAGACCTGTCCCGTTATCCGCGGCCACTCGCCGACGATCTCAGGCAGTGTCGCGCCGCCGGTGTCGATCTGGTCTTTCATCCATCCGCACCCGGCATGTACCCGGTCCCGCCCAGCGTGGTAGTCGATGAAGATGAACTCGGGCGCGCGCTTTGCGGCGCGGCCCGGCCCGGACATTTCCGCGGCGTTTGCACGGTCGTGACCAAGCTCTTTCATTTGGTGCGGCCGGATTTTGCGGTGTTTGGGCAGAAGGATTACCAGCAGCTCGCCATCATCCGCCGCATGGTGCGCGAATTGAATTTTCCGATCACGATCCTGTCGGGCCCGACGCACCGCGAGCGGGACGGGCTGGCGCTGAGCTCGCGCAATGCGTATCTCACGCCAGAGCAGCGGCGCGAGGCACCGGTTCTCCAGCGGACGATGCTCGCCGGGGCCGAGAGGATGCGCGGCGGCGAGCGGAACCCGGTGCGTCTCGAAAAGAGCCTGCGCAAATTCTTCGCCGCGTCCGCGCCGAACGCGCGTATCGATTACCTCACCGTGGTCGACGCAGATCATCTGCTGCCGCTGGGCCGGATCAATGGGCGCGTGGTTTTGATGGGTGCGGCCTTTTTTGGCGCGACGCGCTTGATCGACAATGCACTCGTCCGCCTTCCAAAATCATGAAGACTCATTACGACTTCATTGTGCTCGGCAGCGGCGTGGCGGGCTTGAGCTTCGCGATCAAAGCCGCGGAGCATGGCAGCGTCGCGATCATCACCAAGCGCGGCAAGGCGGAGACGAACACCGCCTGGGCGCAGGGCGGCATCGCGTGCGTCTGGGGCCAGGACGACACGGTGGAGTCGCACGTGGCCGATACGCTCGAAGCCGGCGCGGGACTTTGCGACGACCGCGCGGTGCGCACGATCGTCAGCGAGGGTCCGGCGCGGGTGCGCGAGTTGATTTCCTGGGGTCTGCAGTTCGATGAACACGACCTGGCGGGTGGCGGCACGGAAATCGCGCTGGGTCTCGAGGGCGGCCACTCCAAGCGGCGCATCCTGCATTTCAAGGACACCACCGGCCGCGCCATCGAGGACACGCTGCTCGCCGCGGTCGCCCGCTCGCCCAAGATTGAGGTGCTCGAAAACCAGATGGCGGTCGACCTGATCACCACCTCCAAACTGGGCCTCGCCACCGAAAACCGTTGCGTCGGTGTCTACGTGCTGGACGAATCGACCGGCGACGTCCGCACGCTGCATAGTCCGCGGGTCATCGTCGCGACCGGCGGTTGCGGCAAGGTTTACCTCTACACGACCAATCCGGACATCGCCACGGGCGACGGCCTGGCCATGGCCTGGCGGGCAGGCGCCGTGGTCGCGAACATGGAGTTCATCCAATTCCACCCCACCTGCCTTTTTCATCCGCAGGCCAAGTCCTTCCTCATCACCGAAGCCGTCCGCGGCGAGGGCGGCGTGCTCGTCGACGCGCAGGGCCAGCCGTTCATGGAGAAATACCATTACCGGCAGTCGCTCGCCCCGCGCGATATCGTAGCCCGGGCGATTGACGCCGAGATGAAGCGCACGGGTGAGAAGTGTGTCTACCTCGATATCACCCAACGCCCGGCTGAATTCGTCCGGGCGCATTTTCCAAATATCTACGAGCGTTGCCTCGCGCTGGGGATCGACATCACCAAGCAACCGATTCCGGTGGTCCCGGCCGCCCACTACCAATGCGGCGGGGTGCGGACCGACCTCGACGGCGCCACAAACGTCCGGGGCTTGTTTGCGATCGGCGAAGTGGCCTGCACCGGCCTGCATGGCGCGAATCGCCTCGCCAGCAACTCCCTCCTCGAGGCGCTGGTCATCGCTCATCGGGCCAGCCTGCGCGTCGTCCGTGATGAGCCGGTCACCACCGACGAACCGCCCGCCTGGACGATTCCCGACTGGCAGTCGGGCGACGCCCATAACCTGGATGAGCTGGTGGTCATCTACCACAACTGGGACGAGATCCGCCGCGTGATGTGGGATTACGTGGGCATTGTCCGGACCGACAAGCGCCTCCAGCGGGCGTCCAGCCGCCTGCGAAACCTACAGGCAGAAATCCAGGAGTTTTACTGGAATTTCAAGGTCACAACGGACCTGCTCGAACTCCGCAACCTGGCCACCGTGGCGGCACTTATCGTTGACTGCGCCCTAGCCAGGAAAGAAAGTAGAGGATTGCACTTTACTCTGGATTACCCGGAGACAGACCCTCGTTTGGCGCACCGCGACACCATCCTCCGGCGCTAACCGGGCGACCGCCAAGGAGGGTCCCGAGGGGGAGAAAAACCTTGCGCGTTGGCCTCATCCCGCCTAACTAGGGCCGCCATGAGGCGACTGTTCCCCCTCATCCTCGCGGCCTGTGCCGCCCTTGGCGTCTCTCCAACGTTCTGCGTTGAAGCTGAGGGCGCTGACCCGAACCCCTACGGCGGGGCCGGCGACTTCGCGGCTCACGCGCTCAAGCTTCGCGATAACGCCCTGCTCCGGGTCGAACCCCAAGTGGCCGTGCCGTCGTCGACCGGTTGGGGCCTGCGCTTCGGCAGCAAGTACCCTTGGAAGGAGAATATTGTTACCACTGTCTTCTGGGTGGGCGAGCGTCCGACCGCCAACAACCCGACGCCAAACAACAAGAGTTCTTGGGACGGGTCGTGGGCCTCTAATTACGGCGGCTTCGACAGCCCAGACTCGCGCAAGGGCTACGCTCCCGCGGCGTTCGTCCCCCGCTTGAATCCGTTTTACTTCGCGCTGCCCTATAACGACGTCAGCCTGGGCAAGCACAAGCCGGAGGCGCCGATGGTGATTCCGTGGTTCCGCCAGGCCATGACCGAACCCGGCAAGACCGTGCTCCGCGGTCGCTGGATTGCCATCAAGAAGGGAAATCGCACGGTCTACGCTCAATGGGAGGATTGCGGCCCGTTCCGTACCGACCATTACCAGTATGTCTTTGGGACCGACCGGCCGAAGGCAAACTTGAACCATGGAGCAGGGCTCGACGTGTCGCCGGCCGTTCGCGACTACCTCGGCTTGGCGCCGACGGACGTCACATCCTGGCGTTTCGTCGATGAGAACGAGGTTCCGAATGGTCCCTGGCGTCAATTTGGTGAGAATAATCCGTTCGTGCAGCGTCAGGCAGGCACCCGGATGGTGAAAATTGCGACGAGCGAAGGAGCCCTGAAGGCCATCGTGAATTCCGGTGCCCGGTCGCGCTGAGGAAAGCCAGTTGGGAGTTGCTACCGATTTGGGGATCGGTGTTGAAGTTTACTAAATTAATAGATTTCGAAATTGGTTGGACCGGGAATTCGATCGATTCCAAGTCCCCGCCTTCAAAAATCTATAAATTTAGAAATCTAAAAATTTAGTTCCAAAACACCGCCACGCCGAAGTCCTGATTGACGCGGCGCCGACGAAGACAAAACAAGTCGCCGCGGACACCCTTTCGGATGCCCGCGGCGGTTTTGGTGACCGATTCTAAGCCGAATTCTGTCGGCGACCCGAAGGCCGCCGGATGACCATTTCTCTGCCGCAGCCGTTGAAGGCTGTGGCCCCCGCGAACGGGGTGCGACTAATACCCGAGGATTCCATTCCTTGCGGAGCGGGCGCAGGCGGCGCGCATCCTCTGTTCTGTCTTGCACCACGCGAGGTTTGTCGTGCCCCGTCGCTTGCGCGCCGGGCGGTGGGCTCTTACCCCGCCGTTTCACCCTTACCCCCGGCCTTTCGACCAGTGGCGGTATGTTTTCTGTGACACTGTCTGTTACAGGCAGCTTTCGCCGTCCGTTCCCGCGCATTCTACGCGGCGCGTTGCCTTATGGTGTTCGGACTTTCCTCTCCCGGGC
>JANMQT010000093.1:0-3714 GCA_031370675.1 Verrucomicrobiota bacterium | reverse complement strand
GTGGTGATGGAAGTGCAGGATTGCGCGTTTCCGCTCGTGCGCGACCTCATTCCCACCGCCAGTCTGGACGAGGGCTTCAAGGGCGTGCACTGGGCCCTGCTCGTGGGCAGCGTGCCGCGCAAAGCGGGCATGGAGCGAGGCGACCTGCTCGGCATCAACGGCTAGATTTTCATCGGCCAGGGCAAGGCCATCGAGAAGAACGCCGACATCTCGGTGCGCGTGCTCGTGGTCGGCAATCCCTGCAACACGAATGCGCTGATCGCGATGAACAACGCCCCCGGCGTGCCGCGCGAGCGGTGGTTCGCCATGACCCGCCTCGACGAGAACCGCGCCAAGAGCCAGCTCGCAGCCAAGGCCAAGGTGCCGGTCGCGCAGGTGACCAACGTCGGCATCTGGGGCAACCATTCCGCCACGCAGTACCCCGATTTCTTTCACGCCAAGATTGGCGGCAAGGCGGCACGCGAGGTCATCAGCGACCACGCATGGGTCGAGAAGGATTTCATCCCCACCGTGCAAAAGCGCGGGGCGGCGATCATCGAGGCGCGCGGCGCCTCGTCGGCCGCCAGCGCGGCGAACGCCGTGGTGGACACCGTGCGCTCGCTGACCACGCCGACGCCGGCAGGCGACTGGCACAGCGTGGCCGTGTGTTCGCCGGGCACTTACGGCATCGAGAAGGGACTGATTTGCGGATTCCCGGTGCGCGGCGACGGCAAGAAATGGGAAATCGTCGAGGGCTTGAAACACGACGCCTTTAGCCAGGAGCGCATCGACAAGACCGTGGGTGAACTGACGGAAGAGAAGGCGTTGGTGAAGGATTTGATCGGCGGGTAGGCGGCGGTTATGCGTTATGGGTTATGGGTCCAAATTCGTAACGACTTTCCTCACTCCATCACTCATAACTCATAACCCATAACTTTTTCATGCCCTCCGACCCCAACGCGCTGCAGACCGATCAACTCAAGGCCCGCGTCGGCCAGCTCCGGAGGTATCTTTGACCTCCCCAAGCTGCAATCACGCCTGACCGAGCTCGAGTCGGCGATGGCCGAACCCGGATTCTGGGACAAAAAAGATTCCGCGCAAAAGCAGGTCGAAGAAGTCTCCTTGCTCCGAAACAAGGTCGGGCCGTTCCTCGAGATCGAGCGCCAGGTCGACGATGTCGGCGTCCTCAAGCAACTCGCGGAAGAGGAGCCCGAAGGCGATTCCCGCGCCGCCGCGCTGCAGGATTTCGCCGCTGAGTATGACCGCGCCGAAAAACAGCTCGCCGGTTTCGAGCTCAAGCAGCTCATGTCCGGCGAGAGCGACCGGAACAACTGCTTTCTCACGCTCAACTCCGGAGCCGGCGGCACCGAGTCGTGCGACTGGGCCGATATGCTCCTGCGCATGTACACGCGCTGGATCGAGGGCCGCGGATTCAAGTCGAGCGTCATGGACATCCAGCCCGGCGACGAGGCCGGCATCAAGTCGGTCACGCTCAAGGTCACCGGCGAGTACGCGTTCGGTTACCTTAACTGCGAGCGCGGCGTGCATCGCCTTGTCCGCATCTCGCCCTTCGATTCCAACGCGCGGCGCCACACCTCCTTCGCCAGCGTCGACGTCGTGCCCGAGCTCGATGACGACATCGTGATCACGATCGACGAGAAGGATCTCGAAACCGACACCTTCCGCTCCGGCGGCAAGGGCGGACAGAACGTCAACAAGGTGGAAACCGCCGTGCGCATTGTGCACAAGCCGAGCGGCATCGTGGTCGCCTGCCAGGCCGAGCGCAGCCAAAGCGCCAACCGCGCCACCGCCATGCGCCTGCTTCAGGCCAAGTTGATGCAGGTCGAGGTCGACAAGAAAAAAGCGGAACTCGATCGCCAGTACGGCGAGAAGAGCGATGTCGCTTGGGGCAGCCAGATCCGCAGCTACGTCTTTCAGCCGTACCAAAAGGTGATCGATCTGCGCACCGGTGTGGAGACCAGCGATGTCCAGGGGATGATGAACGGGAACATCGACGCCTTCATCGAAGGCAAGCTCCGCGGCCTCAAGCGGCAGAAGGGCGCGTGCGACGACGAATAGGTCGTCTCAGTATTTCAGAATCTTCGCCAGGAATCGTTTCGTCACCTCGCTCTGCGGATCCTCGAAGACCTGCGCCGCCGGTGCTGACTCGACGATGCGGCCTTCCGCGAGCAGCGCCACCTCGCCGGCTACGCGGCGCGCGAAGCCCATCTCGTGCGTGACGAGCACAAAATCTCGCCCCTCGTCCTACAACTCTTCGATCACCTCGAGCACTTCGCCCGTCATCTCCGGATCGAGCGCGGACGTCGGCTCGTCAAAAAACAGCAGGCTCGGTTTGATCGCGATCGCGCGCGCAATCGCCACGCGCTGCCGCTGGCCGCCGGAAAGCTCCGCCGGCTTCTTGCGCGCGTGCGCCTCGAGCTGAAACCGTTGCAGCGCTTCCATCGCGATCGCATCCGCCGCGGCCGGCGCATGACCGTGCACCTGCACCAGCGGCAGCGTGACATTCTGCAGCGCGGTGAGATGCGGGAAGAGATTGTACGCCTGGAACACCGTGCCCACGCTGCGACGATGCTTCACCAGCGCGTCATCATCCGCGTAGTCGATGCGGCGCCCGTTGAAGGTCACGCCGCCGCAGCCAGCATCAGGATACTCCAGGCCCGCGAGCACGCGCAACAGCGTGGATTTTCCGCCGCCCGACGGACCGATCAACACGAGCCCCTGCACCTTCGGCAGATCGATCGAGATGTCCTGCAACACCCGGTGTGTGCCGAAAGATTTCGAGAGATTCTGGACGGAAAGTTGCATCGTCAGTTCAGGTATCAAACTTGTTCCGACCCTCCAGCCAGCGGGTCCACAGGGAAATCGGCAGCGTAAGCAGCAGGTAGCCCAGCGCGAGCACGAGGTAGCACTCGAGGGTGCTGTAGGTGATCGAGTTCACCTGCTGCGCGTTCTTGGTGAACTCATTCACGGAGATGACCGAGAGCAGCGACGAATCCTTGATCAGGGAAACGAACTGGCCGGCGAGCGACGGCAGGACCTGTCGCAAGGCCTGCGGGAAAATCACGAAGCGATAAGTCTGCGCGTTCGTCAGCCCGATGGCTCGCGCCGATTCGATCTGCGATTTTGCGATCCCCTCGATGCCAGCCCGGATGATTTCACTGATGTACGCGCCGGCAAAAAACGAAAGGGTCATGACGCCGACGAGGTAGCGATTCTCGACATGGAACGCCGGGGCGAAGACATAGAAAAAGATCAGGATTTGCGAGAGAAGCGGCGTCCCGCGCACACCCTCGACGTAAATCTTCACCACAAAGCGCAGCAGCAGGAAGGAGGAGCGCCCGGCGAGGGCGGCGAGCAGGCCAATCAGGGTGCTGGCGAGGAGGGAGGCGATTGAGATCAGAATCGTCACGCCGAAACCGATCAGGAACAGGGGCCGATATTTCCAGATCGCGCCCCAGAGCCATTCGCCCTGCTGCAGTTGCCAAAACGTGAAGGTGAAGAAGAGGGCGAGGAGCGCAAAGGCCGCGCTCCAGTTGACGACCTTCACCCAGCCTGCCAACGGTTCCGACGAGTTTTCGCGCGGCTGGAACAGCAGCTTGCGCCAAAACGGGATGGCCGGGGCGCTGCTTTCCATGCGGCAGGGTTCTACGGGACCACGGGAGGAATGTCCATCCCGCCGCATCACGCCGCCTGCGCGGCCGAGAGGCATTGCAG
>JANMQT010000070.1:0-5062 GCA_031370675.1 Verrucomicrobiota bacterium | reverse complement strand
CTTCACGGCCGGCGCGATCCTGTTGCTCATCTGCAGCGGCGGGCTGGTCACGAGCACGAACTCCGGGCTCGCGGTGCCCGACTGGCCGAATTCCTACGGCTACAACATGTTCACGTTCCCGTGGCCGCGCTGGAGTTCGGGGGGCGTTTTTCACGAGCATTCTCACCGCCTCATCGCTTCCGGCGTCGGCCTCCTGACCGTTGTGCTCGCCGTCTGGCTCTGGCTTTGCGAGCCCCGTCGCTGGCTCCGGATGCTGGGCGTCATCGCGGTCGCCGCCGTCAGCGTACAGGGCGTGCTGGGCGGTCTTCGCGTCATCGCGCTGAAGGACGAGATCGGAATTTTCCACGCCGGACTCGCCCAGGCGTTTCTATGTCTGATTTGTTTCATCGCGTTCGCTCTTTCGCGCGACTGGGAGCGGCTCGGGGCCACCGCGTGCCTTGACGCGGGCGCGCGCAACCGGCTCCGCACGCTCGTCGTGCTTGTCACCGCGCTGATCTACGGCCAGCTCATTCTCGGCGCGACCATGCGCCACGCCCACGCGGAACTTTCGATTCGCGATTTTCCACTCGCGTACGGCCAGATTCTGCCGCCGCTGGATGCGGCCTCGTTGGTGCGCATCAATGAGGAGCGACTCAATCGGTTGAGCCTCCCGCCCACGACGCGCGCCCAAATCGTGGTGCAAATGCTGCATCGCGGGGGTGCTTTGCTGGTCGCCATCGGCGTCCTGGTTGTGGCCTTGGGCGCGGCGCGCAACCGCACGCTGCCCGCCTCCATCCGGCGCCTGGCGTTGCTCTGGCCGCTGTTGCTCGCGGCGCAGATCACCCTCGGCATCTATACGATTTGGACGCAGAAAGCGGCGGACGTGGCCACTGCGCACGTGGCCATCGGGGCGGCGTCGCTGGTCGCGGGCGTGCTCCTCGCCGCGATGTTGAGCCGGCTGGGCGCGGCGGTTCCATTGCTCGCTCGCCAAGACCAGCCAACTGCGCGAAGGGTGGAGGTCGCCGCATGAAAGCCACCTTTGTCGCTCCCGCCTTCGATCGGCCGACGCCGGACGCGCCGAACGTGCTCGCGCCCGACCCGTTGGCGGCGGAATCCGCCGGACGACCCACGTTTTTCTCGGACCTCAGCGAGCTGGTGAAGTTGCGCCTGTCCACGCTGGTCGTCGCCACCACCCTGATCGGCTTTTACCTCGGCTGGGAGGGTCCGCTAAACGTGGGGCTGCTGCTTCATGCGCTCGTCGGCACCGCGCTGGCCGCCGCGGGCGCGTCCGCGCTCAATCAGGTTTGGGAGCGCGCCTATGACGCCACCATGCGCCGCACGCGCGACCGCCCGATTCCCGCGGGTCGCATGTCGGTGGAAACCGGTCTCATCCTCGGCTGCGGGTTTGCGCTCGTGGGTTTGCTCTACCTCGCGTGCTTCACGAATCTCCTCGCCGCGACGCTCGCCGCTGCCACGGTCGCGATCTACGTCTTCGCTTACACGCCGCTCAAGCGCGTGACCACGCTCAACACGCTCGTGGGCGCGGTGCCGGGGGCGATTCCACCGATGATCGGCTGGGCGGTGGCGACAGGCGGCGTGAATTACGGCGCGTGGCTTCTGTTCGCGCTTATGTTCCTCTGGCAGATGCCGCATTTTCTCGCGATCGCGTGGATGTACCGCGACGACTACGCGCAGGCGGGGTTCGTGATGCTTCCCGGGCGGGATCCGGCCGGCTTCGCGACCGGCCGGCAGTGCGTCAACTACGCGTTCATCACCTGGGTCGTCGGCCTGCTGCCGTCGGTGGTTGGGCTCACGTCGACCGGATACCTGTTCGCGGCGTTTGTCCTGGGCCTGCTTTTCACGGTCTCGGCCGTGCGCTTTCAGTTGGCTCCATCGCACCAACGCGCCCGCCAGCTCTTCCTCGCGTCGATTCTCTACCTGCCGCTGATTCTCGCGAGCCTGGCCATCTTCAAGCGTCATTCGTGATGAAAATCGATCCCCAAGTCCGCCGGTCAAACCTCCGCCTGCTCATCGCGATCACACTGTTCGCCATCGCGCTGGGCGGAACCTGTTTTTGGTGGATGATTCTTCGCCAGCCGTAGTGAGTAATGATTGACCGAACGGCCCGATTCACGGAATCTGGAATCCAGTCACGACCGAAACCATGAGTGCCACCGCCACCGCCGAAATCGCCGACCCACGCGGGCTGAATCCCGTCGCGCCCCGCAGCATTGTTCGCTTCGGGATGTTCACCTTTCTGGCGTCGGAGGTGATGCTCTTTGCGGGCCTGATCGGCGGTTACATCGTCCTGCGCAAGAGCATGGGGGCGGCTTTCGTGCCGGAGGGCGCGCCGCATCTGCCCATCGCGCAGACGGCGATCGCGAGCATTTTCCTGATCTCGAGCAGCTTCACCTGCATCTGGGGTGAGAACCGCGTTGTGAAGGGCAAGCGCGCGAGCTGGCCGCTCTTCATCACGATACTCCTCGGCGCGATCTTCCTGGGCAACCAGGCCTACGAGTGGATGCACCTCAAGCACGAGGGCCTTTGGTTCAATACCTATGGCACCTACGCCTCTTCTTTCTTCACCATCACCGGGTTTCACGGCTTCCACGTTTTCATCGGGCTCATCCTCCTCTCGATCACCTGGCTGCTTTCCGTGGCGGGAAAATTCGATGGGCACAATCACAACTTCATCGACTGCGTGTCGCTTTACTGGCACTTCGTCGACATCGTTTGGATTGTGGTCTTCCTAATCCTTTATCTCCCGAAGTACGTGCCCCTTCTCACCTAGATGGAGCCCAGCCAAGCCCCGGTGGCCGGGGCGGGTGGCCCGCCCGCGGCGGCGCCCGTAAACCGGACGCTCCAGGCAGCCCTTTGGGCCCTGCTGGTCGTCGTGATCGTCGGCCTCCTCGCGGCCTTCGCGCGCCAGCAATGGACCAGGGCCATGCAGCGCAGCGCGGTGACGCTTGACCGCTTTAACACCCTGCCGGAATTCACGCTGACCGAGCGCACGGGCCAGGATTTTGGAACCAGGGATCTGCGGGGGAAAATCTGGCTGGCGGACTTCATCTTTACCAGCTGCCCCGGCCCGTGCCCGAAGATGAGCGAGAAATTCTACGAGGTGCAGCAGGCCTTGAAGAAGACCAACGACGTCAAGCTCGTCTCCTTCACCGTCTGGCCGGACTTCGACAAGCCGCCCATCCTGACGACCTACGCAAACAAGTTCAACGCCTCGCCGGACAAGTGGTTTTTCCTGACTGGGAACAAGAAGACGATTTACGATCTGGCCCACAAGGGGTTCATGCTCGGCATCACCGACAAGGAGTCGGGCCGGGAGATCCTGAAGGAGGGGGAATTCGTGCACAGCACAAAGATTGCGCTGGTGGATCGCCGTGGCGTGGTGCGCGGCTACTACGACAGCGCGAACGCAGAGGTCGTGCAGAAGATTCTCGTCGATATCGGAAACCTGCTGCGCGAACAGCCGAATTGAGATTCCTTCCCTGGTTCACCACAAGCAAACACCGTATGAAAGCCACGAAATTTTCCCTGTTCGCCGCGACGCTGCTCTTCACGCCGGTCGCGTTGGCGGCCGACTCCATCAAGATCGGCGTGATCGGACCGCTTTCAGGCGGTTCGTCGCCGATGGGAATCTCCATGCGCAATGCCGCCCAGCTGGCGGCCCGGGAAATCAATGCGACCGGTGGCGTGCTGGGTCGGCCGCTGGAACTGGTGGAGCGGGACGACGCGGCGACCAACGAACGCGGCGCGCAGCTCACCCTCGAGTTGATCGAAAGTCAGAAGGTGGTGGCGATCACCGGCTTCGCAAACACCGGCGTGGCCAAGGCGAGCGCGCGTTATCCCACCGAGAAGCACGTGCCGCTTTTGATCAACGTCACGACCGGAATCATCGTGAATGATTACTTCAAGGATGCGGACGGCAAGGAACAGGAGAACTACCTGTTCTCGATCTCGCTCAACGACACGATCCAATCGGCCGTGCTGGTGCACGAAGTGGTGGACTTGAAGGGCTACCGGAAAATCGCGTTGCTTTGCGACGACACCAACTACGGGCAGAGCGGTCGCGCCTTCGTCGAGGCCGAGTTGAAGAAGCGCGGCCTGACGCCGGTTTCCGTCAGCAAGTTCAAGCTCAAGGACACGGACATGACGCCGCAACTGCAGGAAGCGAAGGCGGCCGGCGCCGAGGCCCTGATTGTGTACGGCATCGGCCCGGAGGATGCGCAAATCGCCAACGCGCGGATTAAGCTGGGCTGGCCCGTGCCCATGTTTGGTTCGTGGGCGATGTCGATGTCCAACTACATCGACAACGCCGGTCCAAACGGGGAGGGGACTTTCTGCGTGCAGACCTTCATCCAGGACGATCCGCGCACTGAGAAGCAGAAGAGCTTCCTGGCGGACTATGCGCGGGAGTTCAGGCCCGACGCCGGGCGCATCCCCTCCGCGATGTCCGCGGCGCAGGGCTACGACGCCATTTACCTCCTGGCCGCGGCCATCAAGCAGGCCGGCAGCACGGAGGGGCGGGCGATCAAGGAGGCACTCGAGAATCTCAAGACTCCTGTCGTGGGTGTGTCGACGACGTACGCCACACCTTTTTCCGCCACGGACCACATCGCGCTCAAACGCGACGCCGGTCGCATGGGGATGGTGAAGGACGGGAAAGTCGTGCCGGCCCCCAAGTAAACTCGGATCGTGTCTCCCGGGAATTTCGCCATGCAGCTTTCCGGCAAGCACGCGCTCGTCACGGGATCGACCGGCGGAATCGGCCTGGCGATTGCGCGAGCTCTCGCGTCGGAGGGCGCGGACGTTGCCCTGAACGGCTTCGGCGCGGCCGACGCGATCCACCAAATCGTCGTCGAGTTGTCCGGCTTGCGCGGCAACCGTGTCGAACACTTTGCCGCCGATGTCGCAAACGCCCAGGCGGTGTCCGATCTGGTGCGCCGCGTCGAGGGCGCGTTTGGCGGGATCGATATTCTCGTCAATAACGCCGGCATTCAGCACGTGGCGCCGGTGGAAGCGTTTCCCGTCGAGCGATGGGACGCCATCCTCGCCGTTAATTTGTCGGCGG
>JANMQT010000006.1:0-12101 GCA_031370675.1 Verrucomicrobiota bacterium | reverse complement strand
CGTACTGCTGGTTTGTCTGCAACTTAAACGTGCCACGCTCGGTTTCGCCATGGTGGCGGCATTCAGCTTTGGCCTCGCCATTACGATGGTGGCGACCGGCGCGATTGCTGCGTGGAGCGTCCGGCACGCGCAGCGGAGATTCCGTGGATTTGGCGAAGCCATGCGGCGCGCTCCGTATGTCTCCTGCGTGCTGCTCGTCATTCTGGCTGGCTACATGGCGTGGAATGGGTGGACCCACCTCCACCACTGAACCCGAGCGCTTCGCTACTGCTCGCTATCTCCACCGGGCGATTCAGGCAACTCGAAATGCGAACCGGGGCGGACGTACCATTCATCAACCATTCGTTCGGTGGGCGCCTCTCTCGTCTTTAGACCTCGCGCGGGAGCGGGCGAAATCCTCGGCCCGGTTCTCTTCGCGCCGCCAATGCCTCGCGACGCCGCCAGCGCTCCCGGTGCATCCACGGGGACGCTGCATTGAGTTCGCCTTGCGGAAAGAATCCAATGACTTCCGAAATCGGTTGAAGAGTTTGTCTAAAATGTAGACAACTGCGGACGCGCTCGCTCCGCCATGAAATCATTCCTCGTCTTTTCCGCGGCGCTGTTCTCGCTTCCCATTGGGCTGCGCGCCGACCCCCCCGTCGAGCCACTCTCCGCGGCAGAGCGTGCGGCATCCTCCTTCTTCGAGCGCGACCAGTTGTGGCCAGACCCTGGCGGCGAACGCGCCCGGCTCGCTGGTCGAGGGGTCACCATCAACCTCTTTTATTCGGCTGAGATTTTCGGGAATCCGGTGGGCGGGAAGAAACGGGGGATCGTCTACGATGGCCTGGTCGAGCCGTCCGTCGACGTGGATTTCGAAAAGCTGGCGGGCTGGAACGGTCTCACCTTTCATGTGCTTGGCTATTATCCGCATGGCGTCAGCGGATCGAAAAAGTTTGTGGGCGATTTCGGTGATTACTCAAACATTGAATTTTACGATTCCGCACGGCTCTTTGAGCTCTGGTTTGAAAAGAGCTTCACGCTCCCCGGCAAATGGGGAAAATTTTCCGTCCGGGCCGGCCAGCTCGCCGTGGATTCGGAGTTCGCCAACGCGGGACCGGCCACGTTGTTCTTGAACAGCAATTTCGGGGCTCTTCCGATTTATTCCCTCAATGCGCCCGTCCCCATTTATGCCATCGCGGCACCGGGTGTGCGCCTGCGCTGGGAGCCAAATTCCTCGTTCTATTTGCAAGGCGCTGTCTACGATGGAAATCCCGACCCGGATTATCTTGGGGATCCCTCTCCGGGCGTGCGACCCGGTAGGACCTACAACCGGCACGGCATCCGGATCAATCTCAACTCCAAGGAGGGTGCATTTTCCATTTATGAAGCCGGGTATTTGTTCAACCAAGGCGCCGGCGCCACCGGTCTGCCGGGCGCCTATCGCGTAGGCGCGTTTTATCATTCCGACACGTTCAGTGACAAGCGGCGCGATGGGTCCGGACGCTCCCTCGCGGATCCGCTCTCGAACCGGATTCCTCGCGCGCTCCGCGGAAATTTCGGATTTTACCTGGTCGCAGAACAAAGTGTCTGGCAGGCGCCCTTCCATGCCGGCGAGGCTGGCTTGGAGAGCGGTCCCACCGCGTCCACCCCGGTGGTGAATCCCGCCGCCATTGCGAGCGGCCCCACCCGGCCGGACATCCGGCTTTTTCTCCGGCTCGGCGTAGCTCCCAACGATCGGAATTTTACGCCTCTTTACGTCGATGCGGGGGTGAACTTTCGCGGGTTATTCCACCGTCGGCCAAAGGATCTGTTAGGGGTGGCGGTCTCCTACACCAAGGTCGGCGACCGGCTGCGTGGCCTCCAACGTGATGCAAACGCCTTCGGCGGCACCCGCACAGCCGTGCCCGACTACGAGGGGGTGGTCGAACTCAGCTATCAGGCAAATTTAACCCCGTGGTTCCAAGTGCAACCCGATCTGCAGTACATCGTCCATCCGGGCGGTTCCAGAGCCGTGCGCAATGCGCTCGTGCTCGGCTTGCGCACGGTGACGACATTTTGAGGAAACCCCTTGGGTCGGGCTGGCAGCTGCCCTGGGGTGATGCCGTCAGCTCGAATAAACGTTGGTCTCGGTGCGGATTCGCAAATCACGCGCGCAAAGAATCTAGAACACAAATAAACCGATGGCCGCTCCAAACATGCAAAGGGCGGTGAGCCCAACCACGATCAACGAAAACCGGGAGCTGGGCTGTTTGTTCATGATGACGGGGTCGGACGCCACGAACAGGATTCCCACGAGGAGAAACGGGGCGAGGACCCCGTTGATCACCGCGGTCCAAAAGAGCGCCTTGATCGGGTTGATTTTAGCAAAATCCAGCGCGATTCCCATCAGCGTGGACAAAATCACGACCGCATAAAATGCGCGCGCGTGTTTCAGTTTCTGGTCGAGGCCCTGCCGCCAATGAAAAGTCTCCGCGAACGCATAGGCGGCTGAGCCTGCCAGCGTGGGAATCGCCAGAAAACCGACTCCGATGAGGCCCACGGTATAAAGCAGGTAGGAAAATTTTCCCGCCAGTGGCAGCAGCGCTTCCGCCGCTTGCTTGGATGTTTCGATTTCCGTGATGCCGTGCTTGTGGAGCGTTAAGGCCGTCGCGAGAATGATGAAATACATCACGAGGTTGGAAAAAAAGGTTCCTGTGCCCACGTCGATCTTGCGATTGATGATTTCCTTGTCGGTCGCTCCCTGCCGATTCCGGAGCATCCGGCGGCCCATCGCCTTCTCCTCCTCCACCTCCTGCGAGGCCTGCCAGTAAAAAAGATAGGGACTGATGGTGGTCCCCAGAATCGCGACCAGCGTCGCCCAGCCGGTGTGGCCCTTCGGCCAGGATGGGACGAAAGTATCATAGGCGACGGCGCGCCAGTCCGGACCGATCAGGAAAGCCGTCACAACGTAGGCAAAAAGCGTGAGGGCAAGCCACTTGAGAATGCGGGCAATTTGATAGTAGCGGAACATCACGGCCGCTACCGCGATGGCTCCGCCGAAAGCGACGACGTAAATATGAGAATTGAGCCCGGTGAGCATTTCCGCGGCATCGGCCATGCCGGAGAGGTCCGCACCGATGTTGATGGTGTTGGCCAGTAGCAGGGCGATCGAAGTGAAAATGAGAAAAGGCTTGGGAAATTTTTTCCGCAGTGCTCCGGCGAGTCCTGTGCCCGTCACCATCCCGATGCGCGCGCACATGAACTGCACACAACCCATCAGGGGCCAGGTCAGCAAGGCCGTCCAAAGCATCGAGGTCCCCAGCTGCGCGCCCGCGATCGAATACGTGGTGACGCCCGAGGGATCGTCGTCCGCGGCACCGGTCACCAGCCCAGGCCCCAGATTCGCAAAGAAGCGACGGATGGGATTGCGTTTTTTTGTCGGAGGATTTTGACTCATGGGGTGTGCTTGCAGAAATGAACTTTTTGATGTTTAGCGAGGCAAGCTGAGCGCCGGAATTCGTGCATGGCAAGGGACAACAATGCCGTTCGGTCGTATGTCACGCCGGCGGACGCCCGGCCCTCGCCGCGCCAGGCTGGATTTATGGAACGCCGCTCGAATACATACTGCATTGATCCAACAGAATCCGTTTCCTATCGATCTGCGAATCTCGTCAACAATCCCCACGGCGATCCATCTATTTTAGAACCGTAGCAAATAACCACGGTTTGATTTCATCCACCCCCAGATGGTGGGGCTTCGGACGCGCATCGCCAATTCGGTGAAACTTGATCGATCATCGGCCCGTTCAACCTACGTGTAAGGGTGATCCATCCCCCCTCACGCTTTGGGCTTTGCGTCCATGACTTCGGGTGGCGGGGGACTCAATCCGTGTTCAATTTCCGTAATCGCCTGCCCGAGAATCATGTTTAACTCGGTCTCGGCTGTTTCGTATTCGCTTTGCTTCAGGCCGTCCGTCAATAGAATCTCAACGGCGTTTCTGGCACCTTCGCAATAACGGGCATTAAAGTTCAACGCCGGCCACAGATCGTCAAACCGCTCACGTTTTAAGGGTGCGCCAGAGCGGAGGACTTCCCCCTGAAAAAGCGTTCGAATTCGCTGTAGCTCTTTCTGTCGCTCTGAATTCGTCATTCATCCATTTAAGCGCATCGCCCGCCCGCCACAAGTCGAACGCTCTGGCGTTGCAGGTTGTTCCGGTCATACGCCAATTCAGAAAGTCGAGGCTGGCGTGGCTCCCAGGTTGACTTTGAGGTCTGAATCAAATTTTCCTGGCGGCCAAGGAAAGAAAAGACGCGGGATTTGTGGCCCAATCTCGTTTATAGAGCAGAAGGGTTGGACTGAGTCCGACCAAATGGCGGTACGCAAACACGCCATTTTCATCCAAACCCGACGAAGGTTCTCAAATTCCGAATAGCCAATCGGAAGCAATCTTGCTATCACCAGAAACGTCTTTCCTTGGCACTCGGCGGGGCTTCCTATCGCCCGGCTGGCTGCCGATGAAAAAACCACCCAAAAAGAAAACGCAGAACCTAAATATGAAATTGATCTATCCCAAAATCCTCGTCGCGATTATCGCGACGATGGTGTTTGCCGTCAGCGCGCCGCTCGCGTCCGCCGCCAAACCTCACAAAATGACCCAGGCGGAGATGGCTGCGATGTGTAAGACGATGTCTCCGGAAGAGTGCCGAATGATGATGCGCGAGATGCTCAAGAACCCGAAGATGTACAAGGCCATCATGGACGAGACCAAAGGCAACAGTGAGTACATGAAGTACTACCAGCAAAATATCGGTAGCGGCGGCTAAGCAGGCGGCGAAGTAGTTTACGCAACTAGCCCTCGGGGGATAGCCCTCGAGGGTTTTGCGTTTTTGCCATTTAGCGTAACCGAACCAGAACGCTTCTCCGGTCATCGGTCTCTTCTAGCTGCGCAAATATGGAGGGACGGCATCAATTGCACCCGCCGAAGGCGAGCCAGCCAGCGCGGTCGCGTTGGTGGCGGGGTTACGGGTTTCGGTCTGAGTTTTGTGCCTGAAGGAAGACATCTGTGCGCGGCCGAAACTCATTTCCTAACGCCATCGGGGTTTCTGGACCTGCTGATCTACCCGGTGATTTTCTTTGCTCGGCGGCGACCCGGACTTTCCACCTCGAATTCTCGAGTCGATTCGGCCGATTATTTCCCTTTGCTGCCGGTACCCTCCGGAGGTATCTTCGATCTGCTGTGAACCTGGCCCGTCCCACTTCCATCGCCCGCGCGTTGGTCGCCGTAGCCATGGTATTTTCCTGGCTGGTGCTCTCGAACCACTGCGCGTTGGGCCTCATGCAGACGGCCCGTGTTGCGACCGACCACGCTGGATGCTGCGGCCACGATGACGGCAGTGGAGGCGCACCGGCTCCGGTGCGGGAGTGCTGTCAGTCGCTCAATGCGCTGGCACCCGTGCATGGGGTCACCGTCCCGCCGGCCGCATGTATTGCGTTGCTCCCGGCCATGATGATTTCCGTCATGGAATGGTCGGAATTCGTGATCACGCCGGTCCGGACGATTTCGCTGCTTGAAACGGGGCCGCCGGGAGCGCGGTCCTTTGTCGAATTGGTGCTCCAGCGGAGCCTGCGCAGTCACGCTCCGCCCGCGCTTGCCTGATCGCACCTAGTTCTGCCGGTGGCAGACGTCAGCTGCGATCCTTTTCTATGTGTCCATCGGCCGTTCCCCGGCTGGGCGCATCGCATCCCGGCCGGCAGGCCCACCCGCCCGCACCAACGTCCCGGACCAGCCGGCAAACCCAATCACCAGTTCCGTTCAGCTCCATCCAACCCATCCCAATCCAACCCAACACCAGATGAAACTACTTAGAAACATTGCCTTGTTTGTGATCACCCTCACGCTGGCCACCGCCTCGCCGGCCCTGGCCGCCGATTCCGTCGTGCCCAAGGACTATCCGCTGAAGACTTGTGTCGTCTCCGACGAAAAACTTGGCGAGCACGGCAAGCCCGTGAAGGTGACCTCGAAGGGAACCGACGTCTGGCTTTGCTGCAAGATGTGCATCAAGGACTTCAAGAAGGACCCGGACAAGTACACCAAGATGGTAACCGACGCGGCCGCCAAGAAATAGGCCCTCAAACACCTGCGGCGCTTCGCCGGCGCCGCAGGTTTATCTTTTTCATGCCAACGTACGCCGAGCTGCAGCAGCCGGGTTACCTTCACTTGCTCCTGAATCATTGGCCGATTCACGGACTGGCGATGGGAATGCTCGCCCTGGCCATCGCCTTGCTGTTGCGCAGCCGGACGGCCCAGGTAGTCGCTTTGCTTGTGTTGCTCACGTGCGCGTTGTCGATCTGGCCCGTCGTGTCGAGCGGCCAGTCGAGCTACAAGGCCATCCGCGGCGTGGCGGATGAATCCGGCGCGGATTGGCTCGATGAACACCTGGAGCGGGCGGAAAAAGCGGCTTGGGCGTTCTACGCTTTGGCGGCCGCCGCAGGAGTCGCCTTGGTCGCACCGCGCAAGTGGCCGCGCTCCTCCACACCCCTCACGGTCCTCACTTTTTTCGTCGCCGCCGCCGCCCTGGTTTCGGGCGCCTACGTGGCCCACGCCGGGGGAAAAATCCGCCACCCGGAGTTCCGTTTGCCGACCAGCAGCCCCTCCGACCAGCCATCCAAATGAACTTTCTCAAACACAGCGTCGCCTGCGTGCTTGCGAGCCTGATTCTCGGTCGCACGCTCGCCGCCGACCAACCGTTTGCAGGCGTCGTCCAAACCGTCCGGCAACAGACCGGCCGCACGGTTGGCTGGCAGCTGGATGCCGCCGCGCGCGAGCAGGCGCAGGCCCAGGTGCGCGCGGCGCTGCGCCGACCGCTGACGCTGCCGGTGGCCGTGCAAATTTCGCTGCTTCACAACCGCGGACTGCAGGCGACGTTCGAGGAAATAGGCCTGTCTTACGCGGAATTGCGCCAGGCCCGCGTCCTGTCCAATCCCGAGGTGGACTTCGCCGCGAAATTTCCGGATCGCGCCCCGAAGTCCGCCAAACTCGAATGGACCGTTGCGCAAAATTTCGTCGACCTGGTGATGCTCCCGATGCGCACGCGGGTTGCGCGCCACCAGCTGGTGGCGGCGCAACTGCGCGTGTCGGATGAAGTGGTAAAGCTGGTCGCGGAGGTGAAGGCAGCCTTCTACACGGTGCAGGCGGACGTGGCGCTGATTGGCCGGCTTCGGGCAATGCGCGACGCCCAGCGCGTTTCTCTTGAATTTGCGCAGAAGCTGCACCAGGCGGGGAACATCACGGATCTCCGCCTCGCGCAAGAGCAGGCGGCGGAAGGCCAGGCGCGTCTCGAAATGACAATGGCCGAGGCCGAGGGCCGCGAGCATCGCGAAAAGTTCAATCGGCTGCTGGGGCTGTCGGGCGAGGAGACCGCTTGGCGGCTCGCCGGGACGCTGCCGGCGGTGCCGAATTCCGAGCCCGATCTTCGCGGCGTGGAGACGCTGGCGGTGGGACGCCGCCTCGACCTCGCCGCGGCACGCGCCGAGGTCGAAGCCACCGCTCAGACCCTCGGACAGGAAAGGAATCTGCGCTTTCTGCCGTCGCTCACGCTCGGTATCACGGGCGAGCGCGAGCCGGACAGGAGCAACCTGCTTGGACCGGCGGTGCGTTTTTCGCTGCCGGTATTCGATCAGGGCGGGGCGCGGGTCGCGCGCGGCGAGTCACGCCAGCGGCTGGCGGAGCGCAAGTACGAACAACTTTCGATCAATCTCCGGGCCGATGTGCGCGAACTGCGCGATCGCCTGCTGAGCCATCGCGAGACCACGCGCTTTTACCGCGATGAAGTGCTTCCGACCCGCCAGCGCATCCTGTCGCTCACGCTCCTCAACTACAACGCGATGCTGACCGGCGCGTTTGAGCTGTTCAATGCCAAGCGCGAGGAGATCGAGGCCGAGCGCGCGTCGCTCAAGGCCACGCGCGATTACTGGATCACGCGCGCGGAACTTGAGCGCGCGGTCGGCGGTGATCTCTCCGGCCGCCGACCCGACGCAAAATCACTCACGCGGGTCGCCGCGCCCAAAATTCCGAAGAGCCATTCCAACCTGAACTGAAGCCATGATGAATCGACGCCAACTTCTCACCGGAGCCGCTGCGCTGGCCGGGGCCGCCGTCTTTCCGGGTGCCCGAGCGCTGGCTCAAAAACTCCCGGCCGGCGCGGCCGCTGCGCCCACGTCCTCTCCGCCCCCGGTGGGAAAAGTCGAAGCACCGGCCTGGACGCGCACACCGCATCCGGAGCCCGGACAACCCGGCAAGCATTACCGGCCGACGGTGACGCTCAACGGGGAGACCCTGCCGTGGAAGCTGGTCGACGGCGTGAAGGTGATGCACCTCACCTGCGAGGAGGTCTGGCACGAATTTGTGCCGAAAACGAAATTCAACGACGTGTTGCGCGCGCGTTGCTGGGGCTACAACGGCCGGGTGCACGGGCCGACCATCGAGGTCGTGGAGGGCGATCGCGTGCGCATCTTCGTCACGAACAAACTCCCGGCCGCCACCACGGTCCACTGGCACGGCATCATTCTGCCGAACGGCATGGACGGCGTCGGCGGCCTGACCCAAAAGGCGATACCACCGGGCGAGACCTACGTGTACGAGTTCACGCTCTGGCAGCATGGGACGTTCATGTATCACGCGCACCACGACGAAATGACGCAGATGGCGTTGGGCCTGCTCGGCATGTTTGTCATTCATCCGCGCGAGCCAATGGGTCCGCCGGCCGATCGGGATTTCGTCTACCTCCTCAGTGAATGGAAGATTGTGCCAGGGACGACGCGTCCCGATCCGAACGAGATGGTCGAATTCAACGTCCTGACCCTCAACGCGCGCGCCTTTCCCGGCACCGCGCCGATGATCGTCAAACAGGGCGACCGCGTCCGCATTCGCATCGGCAACCTCTCCGCCATGGACCATCATTCGATGCATTTCCACGGTGCGCGCTGGTGGATCACCGAGACCGATGGAGGCGTCATTCCTGAAAGCGCGCGCTGGCCCGAGGTCACCGTGCTCGTGCCGGTCGGGAGCACGCGAACGGTGGAATTTGTCGCCGACAATCCTGGCGACTGGGCCTTCCACTGTCACATGTCGCACCACGTCATGAACCAGATGGGGCACGGCATTCCAAATCTGATCGGGCTCGATCCGGGCAGTCTCGACAAGCGCGCGCGCAAGGTCGTGCCCGGTTACATGACGATGGGCGAGAACGGGATGGCGGACATGGGCGACATGGGCATGAGCGTGCCGCCGAACTCCGTGCCAATGGTCGGCTTTCCAGGGCCGTTCGACTACATCACGATGGGCGGCATGTACACGAATATAAAGATTCGTTCCCAGCTCGAGAATTACGACGTGGATCCCGGTTGGTTCGAGCATCCACCGGGCACCCAGACGAGGCAGGCGAGCGCCGAGGAACTTCGGCGCGACCTGAGCATTTAGAGCGCGGAAACGCTTACCAACGATGAACACCAGAATCTTCCCGGGCCTTGTCCTGCTTTTCTACTGCTTGAACCTGGAGGCCCATGAACCGCCGCCGGCGAGCGCACCCGCGAAACCGGCCGTCGGAGGCAGTGCGGCAGTGATTGCCGTGCTCGATGCCTACAAGACCGCGGTGGAGAAGCTCGACGTTTCGAGAACCGCGGATCTGTTTGCGAAGGACTCGCTGATCTATGAGACCGGCGGTGTGGAAGGAAACTACCCAACGTATTTGGAGCATCATCTCACGCCCGAACTCGCCGAATTCAGCGCATTCAAATTCAACGACTACAAGGTCGAGGTGCGCCTGGAGCCGCCCTACGCCTTTGCCACCGAAACGTACGTTTACCGAATCGTCGTGAAGGCGGACGGGAAAGTCGTGGAGCGTCAGGGGGTCACCAGCAGCGTCCTGCGCAAGCAGGGCGGGAAGTGGCGCATCCTCGTTTCCCACAATTCCTCGCGAGCGCTGGCCAAGCAATGATGACGCAGCCGCCGACGCGTGAAAATCTAGGCGGGTTCAGCCTGCTCGACTCGAATTCCTTCGCACGGCATGGAGCCGCTTCGCACGGCTAGCCCCCATTACTCATGAAGACCGACCCGATCTGCGGAATGTCAGTGGACGAGCGCACTGCTCTCAGTGCTTCGCGCGACGGAGAGAGCTACTTCTTTTGCAGTGAGTCGTGCCGCGAGAAATTCCTGGCGGGAAACAAGGTCGGGAACAATCCTGGCTGCTGCGGCGGTGACGGCGGCCACCCGCACCACGCCGCTGAGAACGTGAAGCCAGCGGCGGTGGCAAAATATTTCTGTCCGATGTGCGAGGGCGTGGTTTCCGACCAGCCTGGCTCGTGCCCGAAATGCGGCATGGCCCTGGAGCGGAATCCGGCGTGGAAAGGGGAAAGCCCGATCATCTACACCTGCCCGATGCACCCGCAGATCCAGCAGGATCATCCGGGCAACTGTCCGATCTGCGGGATGACGCTGGAGTTGAAGACGGTGACCGCCGACGCGCCGGAAGACGATGCGGAATTGCACGACATGACGCGGAGAATGTGGATGGGCGCCTTTCTGACGCTCCCGGTTTTTGTGGTGGCGATGTTGCATGTAATCCCTGCGCTGGGTCACCTGGAATGGGCCAACAGCGATTGGTCGCGCTGGGGCCAGTTTCTCCTCGCCACGCCGGTGGTGCTTTGGGCGGGCGCCCCATTCTTTGTCCGGGGCTGGCGCTCGATCGTGACGTGGAACCTAAACATGTTCACGCTCATCGCGATCGGCGTCGGTGCCGCGTACCTTTACAGCGTCGTCGCCATGCTCGCGCCCGGGCTCTTTCCGCCGTCGACGGACATGGGTGGAAAAGTTGGGATCTATTTCGAAGCGGCGGCCGTCATCATCGTGCTGGTGCTGCTCGGCCAGGTGCTGGAACTCCGCGCCCGCAGCCGCACCGGCAGCGCGATCAAGGCGCTCCTGAACCTTGCCCCTCCGACTGCCCGCCTCCTCGGCGCGAATGGCGACGAGGAAGTTTCGCTCGATCGCGTCAAGGTGGGCGATCGGCTGCGCGTCGTGCCCGGCGACAAGGTGCCGGTGGACGGTGTCGTCCTCGAGGGACGCAGCAACGTCGAGGAATCGATGATCACCGGCGAACCTCTTCCGGTGGAAAAAGGCACGGGCGACAAGGTGACGGGGGGCACGGTAAACGGGACGGGGAGTTTCGTCATGCAGGCCGAGCGCATCGGCAGCGACACGCTGCTCGGCCAAATCGTCGCGATGGTCGCCGAGGCGCAGCGCAGCCGCGCGCCGATCCAAGGTCTGGCGGATCGCGTGGGTGGAATATTCGTCCCGTTCGTCGTCGGCGCCGCTGTGCTCACGTTTCTGATCTGGATCTTGGTCGGCCCGGAGCCCCGCCTCGCCCACGCGATCGTGAATGCGGTCGCCGTGCTGATCATTGCCTGTCCCTGCGCCCTGGGCCTGGCGACCCCGATGTCGATCATGGTCGGAGTCGGCCGCGGCGCGCAGGAGGGCGTGTTGGTGAAAAGTGCGGAAGCACTCGAGCACCTGGAAAAGGTGAACACACTCGTGATCGACAAGACCGGCACGCTCACGGAAGGAAAGCCGCGCCTGGTGGACACGCTGCCGTCGGAGGGAATGACGGCAAAGGAATTGCTGCAACTCGCCGCCTCGCTGGAGCAAAGCAGCGAGCACCCGCTTGCCGCGGCGATCGTCCGCGGGGCGGCCGATCAGGGGATCGTGCCGACGGCGGTGGTTGATTTCCGGTCGGTCACCGCCGGCGGGGTGGCGGGGAAGGTGGGAGGACGCAGCGTGCTCGTTGGGAAGCCGGCGTTCCTGCGGCAGGAAGGGGTGGGCGGCCTCGAGCCGCTCGAAGCCGTCGCGATCAAGCTCCAGCAGGAGGGCAAGACCGCCATGTTCGTGGCGGTGGACGGCAAACCGGCGGGCGTGGTCGCAGTCGCGGACCCGATCAAAGAAACCACCCCCGAGGCGATTCGTGAATTGCACGAGCTTGGACTGAACATCGTGATGCTCACGGGCGACAATCGCCGCACGGCTGACGCGGTGGCCAAGACCCTCGGACTTGATGCTGTCGAGGCCGAGGTGGAGCCGGAAGGGAAAGTGGCC
>JANMQT010000345.1:0-3417 GCA_031370675.1 Verrucomicrobiota bacterium | reverse complement strand
CGGCGGCCGGGCTGGGTTTCATCGCGCTGCCGTACGATCATCGTGCGCACGAAGCCTTCGAGCGAGACTTGCTGGCGCGACTCGGTTGGGACGCGTAAGCATCTTGTCATCTCGCGCGAAGCCGAAGGATCTCTCGCTACCACTGGCTCGCTTGACCCGGCGCGCAGTGTTCGAGGCGGACCGCAGCGCATCACAGCCATTTTTTTGGAGCGGCTTTCAACGCAGAGCCGACTCAGTGCGTCAGCCGATAGACGACTCACCAACAATTCCTACCACCCCAGCACGTGCGCGAAGATCAGCGGCGCGACAATCGTGGCGTCGCTTTCGACGATGAACTTGGGCGTGTTGATGCCGAGTTTGCCCCAGGTGATTTTCTCGTTCGGCACGGCGCCGGAATAGCTGCCGTAGCTCGTGGTGGAGTCGCTAATCTGGCAGAAGTAGCCCCACAACGGCACGTTGGTCCGCTGCAGATCCTGGTGCAGCATCGGCACGACGCAGATGGGGAAATCACCGGCGATGCCGCCACCGATTTGGAAGAAGCCCATGCTGCCGACGCCCGAGGTTCCCAGCGGCTGGGATTCTTTGGTGTACCACTCGGCGAGTTCCATCATGTACTCGATGCCCGTGCGCACGGTATGCACGTTCTTCACGTCGCCGCTGATGCAATGGCCGGAAAACATGTTGCCCAGCGTCGCGTCCTCCCAGCCCGGCACAAACATCGGCAGGTTCTTTTCCGCCGCCGCGACCATCCAGGAATTCTTCGGATCAATCTGGTACGAGTCCTTTAGCTTTCCGCTGCGAATCACCTTGAACATGAACTCGTGCGGGAAAAAGCGCTCGCCCTTTTGGTCCGCGGCAACCCACTCCTCGAGCACCACCTTTTCGATCCGGCGCATCGCCTCATGCTCCGGGATGCAGGTGTCCGTCACGCGGTTCATGTGGCGGGCGAGGAGCGCCTCCTCGTCCGCGGGAGTGAGGTCGCGATAATTCGGCACCCGCTCGTAATAGTCGTGTGCGACGAGATTGAAGATGTCCTCCTCAAGATTCGCGCCGGTGCAGCAAATGGCGTGGACCTTGCCCTGCCGGATCATCTCGGCGAGCGAGAGTCCGAGTTCCGCGGTGCTCATGGCACCCGCGAGCGTCAGAAACATTTTCCCGCCCTGGTCGAGGTGCGTGACGTACGCCCTGGCCGCATCGAGCAACGCAGCGGCGTTGAAGTGGCGGTAGTGATGCGCGATGAACTGCGAGATGGGGCCGGGTTTCGACATGGGAGGGATGGTAGCGTCACGCCCGCCGGGCGCAACGCTACCGATGGCGATTGCCGAATGCCGAAAGCGGAAGGTCGACGCGCCCTAGACCGCGACGCGTGCCAGATCCCGCTCCGGCTGATCTGCGACCAGCGGAGGCGCCACGTTCTTGGCGTGGTCCTTGGCCACGAGCATGTAGATCGACGGGACGACGAAGAGCGTGAAGACGGTGCCGATGATCATGCCGGTGACGAGCATGATGCCGATGCTGTTCCGCGCTCCCGCGCCGGGACCGGTGGCCAGGATGAGCGGGAAGTGACCGGCGACGGTCGCGACAGACGTCATGAGAATCGGGCGCAAGCGCGTGGTCGCGGCCTCGATGACCGCCTTCAACTTGGACGCGCCAAAATTTTCCTGCAGCTTGTTGGCAAACTCCACGATCAGAATGCCGTTTTTCGAGACGAGGCCGACGAGCGTGACGAGCCCGACCTGGCTGAAGACATTGAGGGTGGTGAAGCCGAGGAAGCTGAAAAGGAGCGCGCCGGAGAGCGCCAGCGGCACGGAGCCAAGCAGAATGATGAAGGGATCGCGCCAGCTCTCAAATTGCGCGGCGAGCACGAGATAAATCAGGATTGCGGAAAGCATGAAGGTGCCCAGAAAGCCACCGCCCTCCTTGCGTAGCTGGCGCGCCTCGCCCGCGTAATCGACGAAATAGCCCTGGGGCATGATCTTCTGGGCCTCGGTCTCCAGCATCTTCAGCGCCGTGTCGAGGCTGATCCAGGGCGGGATGACGCCCTGCAACTTCACCGCATTCAATTGTTGGAAGCGATTGAGCGTGCGCGGCTCCGTCGTATTTTTCAGCGTGGCGAAGGTCGAAAGCGGCACCAGTTTCCCGCCGGGTCCCGAGACATACAGGTCCTTGAGTTGTTCGGTCGTCATGCGCTCGTCGCGTTTCACCTGCGGGATGACCTTGTAACTGCGGCCCTGAATGGAAAAGCGGTTGATGTAATTTCCGCCGAGCAAAGTGCCCAGATCCGCGCCGACCTGCTGCAGATTCAGGCCGAGCGAGGCCACCTTGTCGCGATCGAAGACGACCTCCGTCTGCGGCTGGTCAAACTTGAGATCGATGTCTGCAAACCAAAACAAGCCGCTCTTCATAGCCGCGTCCTTCAGCTGGTCCGCGACTTGGACAAGTTGCTGGACGTCGGCCGTGGAGGCGATGACAAACTCCACCGGGAAATTACCGCCGCCAGGCAGCGGTGCCGGCGTCAGCGGAATGGTCCGCACTCCCGGGATGCCGGCCAGCTTGCCGGCGATTTCGGGGAAAATCTGTTCCGTCGCTCGTTTGCGCTGGTTCCAGGGTTTGGTCACCATGCCGCTGAATCCGCCCGACGGCTGGGTGATTTGGAAGGTGGCCTCGGTCTCCGGCACCGAGCGGAAAACGTCGTTGATCTTTTCGGTGAAGAGCACGGTCTGATCAATCGTGGCGTTGGGTGCGGCCTGCACGATGGCGAAGATGACGCCCTGGTCCTCGCGCGGGGCGAGTTCCTTGCTCGAGAGCAGGTAGAACGGCACAATCAGCAGCGTGACGATGGCGGCGAGGGTGAGCACGATCGGTCGATTTTCCAGCGTCGCCCGCAACGTCCGCTCGTAACGATCGCGCAGCCGATCGAAGCGCTTGTTGATCCAGCCGGCGAAGCCGTGATGGGAATCGCCCTCACGCAGGAGCCTGGACGACATCATGGGCGAAAGGGTGAGCGCCACCACGCCGGAAATGGTCACCGCGCCAGCCAGCGTGAGGGCGAACTCGCGAAAGAGCGCGCCCGTCAGGCCGCCCTGGAAGGCGATTGGCGTATAGACTGCCGCGAGCGTGATGGTCATCGCGATGATCGGGCCGACCAACTCGCGCGCGCCCTTCAAGGCCGCCTCGAAAGGTGTGTCGCCTTCCTGAATGTGGCGCTCGACATTCTCGACCACAACGATGGCGTCGTCGACCACCAGACCGACGGCGAGCACGATGGCGAGCAGGGTGAGCAGGTTCAACGTGAACCCGGCTGCGAGCATGATGAACGCGGCGCCGATGAGCGACACGGGAATCGCCACGACCGGGATCAGCACGGCGCGGAAGTTTCCGAGGAAAAGGAAAATCACGAGGACGACGATGAGCAAC
>JANMQT010000266.1:0-2219 GCA_031370675.1 Verrucomicrobiota bacterium | reverse complement strand
CGCGATCGGATTTGCTGCGGACGGAGTCGAGCGCGTCCAGGCTCGCCAGCTTGATTTCAAACCTGGTCTGGGCGTTCTTGTTGAAGAGCTCGAGGGCCTTTTTGGAGCCGTCGTCCCAGGTGCCGTCGGCCGTGCCCGGATTGCAGCCCACGCGCTTCAGGTGCGCCTGCAGCAATCGTGCCGTATCTGACGGGTCCATTTGCGGTGACGGCGGTGGCGCACCCTGCGGGGCCGACTGGCTGGGCGTCAGGGAAGCAAGCTTCTCGGCCTCGTTTTTGGCGTCGCGCCGGGCCTGCTCGACCTGAAGCTGGGCGTCCGCGATCGCCTGGCGTTTGGCTTCCTCGACCTGCCGTCGCGCGGCATCCGCCTGCTGCTGGGCAAGTTCGACCTGACGTTTGGCCTCGTCGAGCTCCTTCTTGGCCTGTTCGGCAACCTGACGCCGCGCTTCGTCGAGGTCCTTCTTGGCCTGCTCGGAGAGCTTTTGCTTTGCCTCTGCGGCTTGCCGCGCGCCCTGTTCCTCAAGCTGCCGGCGAAATTCCGCGGCTTTCCGGGCGGCCAGTTCCTCCGCCTCGCGCCGTGTATCGTCCGCCTTGGTGCGAGTCTGTTGCGCGGCCGATAGTTTGTTGTTCTGCGCGCGTGCGAGATTCGCATACAGGCCGGTGCTGTGACTTGCGAGGAACGAGTCCCACGCTTCCCTGGTTCCAATTTGAGCCGCGAGTTCGTAGTCGATGCGGGCCTCCGCCTCTGGATCGACGGGTTTGGCAGCCTGCGGCACCAATGCCGTGGTCTGGCCGCCGAGCGATCCGTAAACGAACGGCTCCTGGCGGTTCGAGGTGCTCTTCAGCACGTCGTCTCGAACACGGCCAAAGGCAAGCCGAAGATCCAGCCCCGGTTCTGCGAGATGCTTGACGAGTGCCGTTGCGAACGGACTGTTCTGTCCGTCGCCGTCGCTCGCCACCGCGCCCGCCTTGGCGGCGAAAGCGACCAGCGTGTCCGACATTGTCGGTTCGATTTTCGCCAGCCCTCGTCCGATCGATCGGCTGGCGACGCTTCGCTTCATCGTTTTCGCGAAGGGATTGTCGCGGCAGGCGTCCAGGATGACGAGCTTGAGCCGCTTGACCGGATCGAGCGCCTTGAGCACGCGATCGAGCGAGATGGTCTCGTCCTCGACATCGAAGTCGCTCAATAGCCTGGCGTCCGCCGGCACAAGATAGTTGGTACCGTCGACCTCGATGCCATGGCCTGCGTAATAGACCACCGAGATATCGGCATCCCGCGAAAGCTCGGAGAATTCGCGAACGACACGGCGCAGGTCGGAGATGCCGAGGTCACGCTGGCTGTTGACCACGTCGAAGCCGGCCTTCCTGAATAGCGAAGACATCGCTTCGGCATCGCGCGACGGGTTGGCGAGCTGTGGAACCTGCTGGTAGCGGGAGATGCCGATGACGAGCGCAACGCGCTTTTCCGCCAACGCCGGGTCGGCGGTAACGCAGAATAAAAATCCAAAAAAAATCAGAAGCGCGGACCGCATCAAAGGCCCCAAATTGCCGAATATCCAACGTATATCAGGGCATGCCAGACTGGCAACCTGGCTGCGGCGAGAGTGCCCACCGGGCTCCAAAGTTGAGTTCCGTTTGTTAGGTCCCGGTTGGCAGCTTCGTTCATCCAGTGCCCATTGCTTTTCCAATAACCCTCGCGACGCTGGTTTGCAGTGACCCAGATCACGTAACCTGCCGCCGTTCTGGCTGCGCCTGATGTTGCCGAACGCGCGCAAAAATAAGAGAAGCCGCCGCCATCCCGCACTCCGGCAACTTGGGTGGGAGGGTCTAGTTGGTTTCTGCTTGACAGAATCAAGTCCTAGGATTATATACCGAATTATCCTGTTCCGATGAGGGGGCGTTGGCCATCGTCACGAACGTAGGGGCGGGATGCGATGGACGCGGCAGCGTCGGGCGCGCAGGTGGTTGCGAACGATGCTGCAGCGGACGGCGAAGTCGTGTGATCCTGACGCCTCGACGCCGGCGTCAAGTCAGCGGAGGCGAAGCCGGCCCAACCGGGTGGCAGGTGAGCTATATCTGTTGGCGACGATGAAAAACAAGTCCGATCGCCGGGGAGAGCACGAAGCAAACCGTTAAAACCATTGCGTGCGGGAATGCCGGGTGTTTCGGCGTACTCGTGGTTGCTAACGCGTGTGCTTTTTGCTGCACACGCGGCTGCGG
>JANMQT010000173.1:0-4840 GCA_031370675.1 Verrucomicrobiota bacterium | reverse complement strand
CCTGGCTAAAGAATGGTTCCCAAAATACTGGCCTGCCCTCTAGCGGACGGGACAGGTAGCGCCTTTCGGCCGGTTGTCAAAGCTTCCGAACGCAAAATCCTGTGTCACAAAGAATCACAGTCCGCATAAACAACACAGAACAAAGGGAATACGTGTAATAGTTGCGCGGCGATGGCCAGAGTAGAGGGCGTCGAGGCCGGGGTACGGCGGCGTGGGAAAATGGTGAAACCCGACCTCCGGGTGCGTTTGCAAAAGCAACCGCCGAGCCTGCGGCAGGCCACTCCCAGAGCCAACTCCCCGGGGTTTCTTACAAAAGGTTTCTTACAAAAGACCTGTCCCTTTGTAAAGGTTTCTTACAAAAGACCTGTCCCTTTGTAGAGATATGCCCGGTTGGCCTGCGGGGACGGACGGGCTGGCTAGGGCGCGGCGGGGACCGGCGCGGTGACAAGGCGGAGGCGCACCTCGATGAGATCATTCACCAAGTGCCCGCCAAGTCGGGAAAAGAATCGCCCTGAACCATAAATCACGTTCCAGCAGCAACGGTCGATTTCCAGCGTCGACTGTGCCGCCAGCCGCCCATCGGGCAGGACGCCGGCGCTGGCGATGCAACGCACGGGGGCGGTCACGCCCTTGAGCGTCAGCTCGCCTGAAACCTCGAGGTTCGGGGCGCCCACCGTGGCATCCGGCGGCACCACGGCGGAGATGATCACGAATCGACCTGTCGGGAAGCGCTCGGTGTCGAAGAAGTCGTCGCTGCGCAGATGCGCGACGAGAACGTCATGCAGCGGCGTGCAGGCGATGTCGTCACACGAGATGGCACTCATATCCATGACGAACTCGCCGCCCGCGAGTCGACCGTCGGTCACGTTCACCTGCCCGCTTTGCAGGCCGAGCCGGCCATGGTGGGAACTGAGCAGATTTCGACCGGTCCACTCCACCCGGCTTTCGCTGAGATCGAGCAGGTGGCGGCCATCGACAGGGGGCGGACCCGCCACCTCCGCGTGGGCAATGCCGGCGCGCAGGTCGAAGACTCTTTCGTAGCCGAGACGCTGGAGCTTTTCCGCCGCGACACGCGATTCGTGGCTTTGCGCCGGCTGACCGTAGCAACAGACCGCTGTGCGGAGATCGGGCACGAGCGACTTCATTCTTTCGGCGAAGGCGACCTCGAACACGCAATTGTTGGTCGCCGTCGGCAAATGCCCGCGGGCGAAATCCGCGGCCAGACGCACATCGAGCAAGACGAGGTCGGGATGGGAATCTTGCAGCGAGCGAAGCCGGTCGGGCGTGATGACTGTGGGGTCCATGCTGAAAGGATGACATCTGGGGCGCGACGATGAAAGTGAATGCCACTTCACCGATTTTCCTCCCGTGCCCGTCCGATTTGTTGAACCATGTTCCGCCCACCCATGGAAAAGCGCTTCGCCATCGAGCCTGACATCCGCCAGGCGTCCACGCTGCCGGCTACCTTTTACCGGGACGCGGATCTGTTCGAGCGCACCAAGGAGAGCATCTTCGCGCGCAGTTGGCAGCTCGTGGGTGATACCGACACCCTCAAGGCTCCCGGCCAGATCGCGCCCGTGACGCTGCTCGAGGGCTTTCTCGATGAGGCGCTGATCCTCACGCGGGATCACGCGGATCAGGTGCATTGCCTCTCGAATGTCTGCACACACCGGGGCACGATCCTGGTGGAGGGCTGCACGAACGAACGGGCCATCCAATGCCGCTATCACGGCCGCCGCTTCGGGCTCGATGGCAAATTTCTCTCGATGCCGGAATTTGATCAGGTGGCGAATTTCCCGTCGGAAAAAGATCACCTGCCCGAGCTGGCGATGGGCCGCTGGGGCAAATTTATTTTCGCGTCGCTCGCGCCCCCTCAGGCGCTGGATGAGCTCCTCGCGGAAATGCAACGACGCGTGGGCTGGCTGCCGCTCTCCGCGTTCCATTTGGATCCGACGCGCTCGCGCGACTATCTGGTCCACGCGCACTGGGCGCTGTATTGCGAGAATTACCTGGAGGGTTTCCATCTGCCCTTCGTGCACCAGGACCTGACGGCCGCCCTCGATTACGGCAACTACCGCACGGAACTCTTCGCGCACAGCAACCTGCAGGTGGGCATCGGCAAGAAGGGCACACGCTGCTTCGACCTGCCGAAGACTTCGCCCGATTATGGACAGGACATCGCCGCCTACTATTTCTGGTTGTTCCCCAACACGATGTTCAACTTCTATCCGTGGGGTCTCTCGGTGAACATCGTCAAGCCGCTCGCGGTGGATCGATGCAAGGTCTCGTTTCTGACCTACGTGCACGACGAGACGCTGCTGGAAAAGGGCGCCGGCGCGATGCTCGACAAAGTGGAGCGCGAGGACGAATCCGTCGTGGAGGCCGTGCAGCGCGGCATGGCGTCGCGACTTTACGACCGCGGCCGCTACTCACCCACGCAGGAACGCGGCGTGCATCATTTCCACCGCCTGCTGGCCGACGCTCTCAATCGCTGACCCACCATTCACCGCGATCGGCGCGCGGGTGGACTGGCGGGCGGGGTGCTGCCTTCCAGCTCGATGCCCTCGCCCGCCAAACGGATGCGGCGCTGGCGATAGAGCGAACCGAGGGCCTGCTTGAACGCTTTCTTGCTCGTGCCGAATTTCGCGCGAATCTCGGCCGGCGTGCTGGCATCGCTGAACGCGAGCCGACCGCCATTCGACTTCAGCGCCTGCAGGATTTGCGAGGTGAGGGGAGCGACGCGGCCATAGCCCGCAAGGCTCAGGCGAAGATCGATTTTCCCATCTGGCCGGACGGTGCTCACGAAGCCTTCGAGCGCCTGGCCAATCGCGAGCGGCGAGCCGAGATCGGTCTTGTAGAGCAATCCCCAGTGGGCGTGCTCGATCACGACCTTGTAACCGAGCGGCGTTTCGGTGGCGACGACGAGCTTGACGCGCTGGCCCTCGCGATAAGTCGGCGCGGCGCGGTCGAGATGCCGCGTGAGACGCGTGGTGGCCACGATCCGGCCGCTCTTCTCGTCGAGATAAATGTAAGCCAGCACGGTCTCTCCTATCGAGACGCGGGTTGCCTGCTCGCGGACTGGCAGAAAAAGATCCTTGGTCAGCCCCCAGGCCAGGAAGGCGCCGACGCGGGGGTTGACGCTCACCACTTTCAACGCGGCGAATTCGCCCACGCAAGCGCGGGGAATTTCAGTGGTCGCGACGAGCCGGTCCTCCGAATCGCGGTGCACGAAAACTTCGATGACGTCGCCGCGGTTGGTGTCCGGCGGGACGTAGCGCCTGGGCAGGAGGATTTCGCCCAGCTCCTCGCCGTCGAGGTAGACGCCGGGCGGGGCCTCCCGCACGACGCGGAGCGAGTTTCGTTGGCCGATGGCGGGCATGACTGGAGAGGGTACGGGAGAAATTGGGAAATGCCGAATGGCGAATGGCGAATGACGAGCGTCGAACGTCGAGGGTCGAGCGTCGAAGGCCGGCGGGGGAGCGCGGAATGCGGATTCGAAGCGCCGGAGGCACGCCCGAAATCAGCCGGTGGTGAGAGCCACCGGATCACCGCCAACCAAATGTCAGAGCCCCGGGCGGGGCGACCGAACCGGGAACAACGAGGAAGATCGACCGTGACGCACGCGATCCGACTTTCAGCGGGCGGAGGTCGTGTTACGCTCCTGCCTTCAACCCCCTGCCCATGGACTTCGAATTTAACGCGGAACAAAAAGCCCTGCAACAACTGGCCCGTCAGGTCGCGAAGGAAAAGGTCGCGCCCCGCGCGGCGGAGATGGATGAAACCGGCGTCTATCCCGAGGACATCTTTGCGGTCTTCCGCGAGACCGGCCTGCTGGGGGTCGGACTGCCGGAGGAATACGAGGGAAGCGGCCTCGGCATCACGGGGCTCGCGATCGCGGTGGAGGAAACGGCGAAATATTGCAATTCATGCGCGCTGATGCTGCTGCTCACGCGCCTGGGCACGTCGGCGATTCTCTACGGCGGCACGGACGCGCAAAAGAAGCATTACCTGCCCGCGGTGGCCACGGGCCGGATGCGCAGCGCGTTCGCGCTCACCGAACCGGGCGCGGGCAGCGACAGCGGCAACATCACCACGAACGCGCGCCGCGACGGCAAGCATTTCGTTTTGAACGGCACGAAGCAGTGGATCAGCGGCGCGACCGTGGCGGACTTTTTCATTGTGGCGGCGAAGACGACGCCCGGCATTGGCAACAAGGGGATGAGCGTGTTCATCGTGGAGAAGGACACGCCGGGTTTCCGCGTCGGGTCCCACAACAAAAAGATGGGCGTGAAGGGCGTGCCGACCGCGGAATTGATTTTTGAAAATGCCCGCGTGCCCGCGGAGAATCTGCTGGGCAAGGAGAACGAGGGATTCAAGCTCGTGATGGCGAACCTCAACAGCCTGCGTCCCGTAGTGGCGGCGCGTGGCTTGGGCACGGCCGAGGGTTGCGTTGCGTACGCGGTGCAATATGCCCGGGAGCGGGAAACCTTTGGGAAAAAGCTCATCGAGCACCAGGCCATCAATTTCATGCTGGCCGAGCTGGCGATGCAGATCGAAGCCGCGCGCCTGCTCACCTACCAGGCGGCCAAAATGGTCGATGACGGCAAGTATGGGAAACAGGCCGCGCCGTATTTTTCGATGGCGAAGGCGTTCGCGAGCGAGCTGGCCAACAAGGCCGCTTACGACTGCCTGCAGGTGATGGGCAGCTACGGCTACAGCACGGAGTACCCGATGGAGCGCTATTTCCGCGACGCGCGCCAGCTCACGATCGTGGAAGGCACGAGCCAGATTCAGCGCGTCATCATCGCGAACGCGCTGATCGACGGGGACTTGAAATACT
>JANMQT010000161.1:0-21175 GCA_031370675.1 Verrucomicrobiota bacterium | reverse complement strand
TCGCGATCCAGCACGTAGGCGCTGCCCCCGGTCATGCCCGCGCCGAAATTGCGACCCGTCGGCCCGAGCACCACGACGCAGCCGTTGGTCATGTATTCGCACCCGTGATCTCCGACACCCTCGACGACCGCAGTGCAGCCTGAGTTCCGCACGGCGAAGCGCTCGCCGGCGCGACCGTTCGCATAGAATTCGCCGCCCGTCGCGCCGTAGAGGCAGGTGTTTCCCACGATCGCATTGTCCTGCGCCACGAATTTCCGTTTCGCCGGCGGCCGCACGATCAGCGTGCCGCCGCTCATGCCCTTGCCGACGTAGTCATTCCCCTCGCCGTGCAAGACGACGCGCAACCCGCTGCTGAGGAACGCGGCGAAGCTCTGGCCGGCCGTGCCGTTGAAGTTCAACTCGAGCAAATTCTCCGGCAGGCCGTCGAGCCCGTATTGGTAGGCGATCTCGCCGGACACTTTCGTCACGACCGAGCGGTTGATGTTGCGAATCTTGTAGGTGAGTGAAAGTGGCTGGCCGAGATTGATCGCCTCGTTCGCATCCTGCAGGATCGTGTCGTCCAGCGGTCGATCCTGAAAACCATCGTTGCGCTCGCGGGTGTGATGGCGCGGCGCGTTCGGGTCGTCCTGACTGCTGACGTTGGCGAGCAGGCGCTTGAGATTGACGAGGTTGGCCTTCGGGTGGTCGGGCACCTGGCGCTGACGGAGCGACTCGACCCGCCCGACCATCTCATTGATCGTGCGATAGCCGAGCCGGGCCATGATTTCGCGGACCTCGCCAGCCACGGCGTTGAAAAAATTCACGATGTTCTCCGGCTTGCCCTTGAACTTCGCGCGTAGTTTTTCGTCGAGCGTGGCGATGCCGACGGGGCAGGTGTTGAGATGGCACATGCGCACATAGACGCAGCCGCTCGCGATGAGCGCGGCGGTCCCGAAGTTGTACTCCTCCGCGCCGAGCAGCGTCGCGATGACAATGTCGAGGCCCGAGCGCATGCCGCCGTCGGTGCGCAGCGTGACGCGGTTGCGCAGGCCGTTGAGCATCAGCACCTGGTGGGCCTCCGCGACGCCGAGTTCCCACGCGCTGCCGGCGTTCTTGATGCTGCTCAACGGTGACGCGCCCGTGCCCCCCTCATGCCCGCTGATGAGAATGATGTCGGCATGCGCCTTGGCCACGCCCGCGGCGACCGTGCCCACGCCGGCCTCGGCCACCAGCTTCACGCAGACGCGCGCGCGGGGGTTCACCTGTTTCAAGTCGTGGATGAGCTGCGCGAGATCCTCGATCGAATAGATGTCGTGATGCGGCGGCGGCGAAATGAGCGGCACCCCGGGGGTCGCGCTGCGCAGCTTAGCGATGTACGGGCTGACCTTGTGCCCTGGCAGCTGCCCGCCCTCGCCGGGTTTCGCGCCCTGCGCCATCTTGATCTCGATTTCCTTCGCGCTCGCAAGATAGGTCGCGCTGACACCGAACCGCGCGCTGGCAATCTGCTTGATCGCGCTGTTCGCCAGATCCCCGTTCGGCCGGCGATGAAAGCGCGTGGGATCCTCGCCCCCCTCGCCCGAGTTGGATTTTCCGCCGATGCGATTCATCGCGATGGCGAGGCACTCGTGCGCCTCCGGGCTGATCGCTCCCAGGCTCATGCCGGCGGTCGTGAAACGGCGGCGGATGTCCTCGATCGGCTCCACCTCCTCGAGCAGGACGGGCCCGTGCGGCGACGGCACCAGCTCGAGCAGGTCGCGCAGCGAAAGCGGTCGCGACGCAAGCACGGCCTCCACGTACTTGCCGTAGTCCCCGGGCTCGTTGGTCTTCACAAAAGTGTGGAAATTCTTGATCATCGGCGGGGTCACCGCGTGCATCTCGCCGGCCCGCCGGAAGCGGAACATTCCGAGATCGTGCGGGTGCGCGTCGCCCGCGCCGCCGGGGACATCCTGCCGGAACGCCAGCTCGTGCCGCTGCAGGGATTCGCGCGCAATTTCGCGGAACCCGATTCCCTCGATTTGCGACGACGTGCCGGTGAAGCATTGCTCAATCAACTTCGAATGAATCCCAATCGCCTCGAAGACCTGCGCGCCGCGATAACTGCCGAGGACGGAGATGCCCATCTTCGACATGATCTTGAGCAACCCGGACTCCAGGGCCTTGCGGTAGTTCCGCTGCGCGTGCTCGACGCTGAGCTCGAGCTTGGGGTCCTTTTCCAAAATCTCGCGGCAGGTCTCGTAGGCGAGGTACGGGCAGATGGCGCTCGCGCCGAATCCGATGAGACAGGCCATGTGGTGGACGTCGCGCGCCTCGCCGGTCTCGCAGACGATGCTCACCTTCATCCGCTTGCCGGATCGAATGAGATGATGATGGGCCGCCGCCACCGCCAGGAGCATCGGCACCGCCACGTTTTCGTGATCCACGCCGCGGTCGGAAAGCACGAGGATGCGCGCGCCGTGATCGACCGCCTGCTCGACTTCCGCGCAGATGATTTCGACCTGCCGCAACAATCCCGCCTCGCCGCTTGCAACGGGCCACAGGACGGAAATCTGGCCCGACTTGTGATCCTCCGGCAACCGCGACAGCGCGTGCAATTCGCGCTCGGTCAGGAACGGAGTGTCGGTGACGACGAGGTGGCAGTGCTCGGGCGACTCGGCGAGCAGGTTGCGCCGCCAGCCCATGATGGTGGTCAGCGACATCACCAGCTTTTCGCGAATTGGATCGATCGGCGGATTCGTGACCTGCGCGAAGAGCTGCTTGAAATACGAATAAAGCAGCCGCGGCTGCAGCGACAGCACCGCCAACGGCGTGTCGTCGCCCATCGAGCCAATTCCCTCGGCCGCATCCTTCAGCATCGGGAGCAGCACCAGATCAAGTTCCTCGCTCGAGTAGCCAAAGGCGATCTGTCGCTGCGTGAGCGTGAGGATGTCGAGCTCCGCGGCTGCGGGCGTGGGCGGCGCGTCCTGCATGAACTCCGCGAGGCGAAAGAGATGATCCTTGATCCACTGGCGGTAAGGCCGCTGGCGCGCGAGCGACTCCTTGATCTCCGCGTCGCGCAGCAGTTTTCCCGCGACGGTGTCGACCGCGATCATCTCACCCGGGCCCAGCCGGCCCTTCTCGATGATCTGGGCATCGTCGATTCCGCTGGCCCCGACCTCCGAGCCGAGGGCGAAAAGACCATCCGCCGTGAGGCTGAAGCGCGCGGGACGCAGTCCGTTGCGGTCGAGGCACGCTCCGACCGTGCGGCCGTCGCTGAAAACCAGTGCCGCCGGGCCGTCCCAGGGTTCGTTGAGGCACGCGTGGTATTGATAAAAGGCGGCGAGTTCCGGGGAGACGGTGCGGTCGCCGCGCCAGGCGGGCGGCACGAGCATGGTCACGGCGTGCAACAAGCTGCGCCCGCTCATCACCAGCGCTTCGAGCGCGTTGTCGATGCTCGCCGAATCGGATCCGCCGGGCTGGATGATCGGCTTGAGCAGGTCGATGTCCTCACCCCAGAAATCCGCGCGCAACTCCGCCTCGCGCGCGTGCATCCAGTTGCGGTTGCCGCGCACCGTGTTGATCTCGCCGTTGTGCGCGAGCATGCGGAACGGGTGCGCCAGCGGCCAGGTCGGAAACGTGTTCGTGCTGTACCGCTGGTGGTAGATGCAAAAGGCGGACTCGAAGTCGCGATTGCCCAGATCGACGTAGAATTTCTCGAGCGAAGGCGAGACCAGCAAACCCTTGTAGACGATGGCACGCGCGGAGAACGACGGGATGTACACGTTCTTGATCCGATCGTCAGCCGCGCGCTTTTCGATTTCGTTGCGCGCGAGAAAAAGCCGGCGCTCGTAATCGTCGTCGCTCAATCCCCAGGGGCGCCCGATCAGCGCCTGCTCCATCCGCGGCATCGTGAGCTGGGCCTTGTCGCCGAGCACCCCGAGATGGATCGGCACGGGCCGCCAGCCGAAAAGGAACAGCCCGCGCTTCGTCAACACCTCCTCGGTGATGGCCTTGGTGCGGGCCTGGGCGTAGGCGTTGTCGTGCGGCAGAAAGACAAAGCCGACGCCGAGATCGCGGTCGTTGTAGAGCTGATGGCCCAGTTTGGTGACCTCGGGCCCGAGCACCTTGTACGGAATCTGCGTCAGGACGCCTGCGCCGTCGCCGGTCTTTGCATCGGCGTCGAGCGCACCGCGGTGCGTGAGGTTGCATAATGACTGCAGGCCGTAACGCAGAATCTGATGCGACCGCTTGCCGTTGACATGCGCGATGAACCCGGTGCCACACGCGTCGTGGTCGTGCGCGGGATCGTAGAGCGATCCGTCCCGGCGGGGCGCGTCGAGGGCGGCTTGGTTGAGATTCATGGGATTGGGCGGTGGCCGCCGCGCAGGAACCGACAGCAATTGTTCCAGCGGCCGCAAAACCCTTCGCGACCCGGCTGCAACCCTTTCTCCCAGTCCCTGAACGACTTCATCGCATCGCGCGAAACCTAGCGCGCCACCGCCAAATGAAAACGGTTTTTTCAGCGGTGACACATCCGCTTCAACGCCGCTCGAGCTCCGCCCGCAGCAGGCTCGTTTCCTCCGGCAGCAGCTGGCTCGTCAGGCCTCGCGTCAGTTGCGGTCGCGCCTCGTCGAGCCGGCCCGCATTCGCGAGCAGCAGGCCGTAGTACGCGGAGTAATACGGATTCGCCTCGACCTCGACCTTCCGCGCCTCGAGCAGCCGCAACGCCTCGAGCGTTTCACCGCGCACGTGCAGGGACAGGGCGAAGGCGATCAGGCTGTCGAGATTCTCCGGCTCGGCGCCGTGGACCTCCAGCGCCAGCTCGTGCGCGCGGGGCAATTGCACGCGGCCAATCAAGTAAAGCATCGACAGGTTTCGCTTTGCGGGGAGATCGCCGGGACGCAGTTCGACGACCTTCTCGAATACGCGGCGGAGGCCCACCGCATCACGTTTGCCGCGGTAATGCTCGTAGAGCCGCGGCAGCATCGTCGCGGTTTGCGCCGGCTCGGCGCGCAGCAAAGCCCACTCGGCCTCGGCCTGCTCGTCCGGCCACGGCCAGCTGCCCGTCGCCTGAATCAACGCCCGCAGCACCGGCACGGAATCACCCGCCGCCCGCAGCGCGTTGAGCCAGCGCGTGCGCGCGATGCCCGGGTCGCCCCTCTCCCGGGCCGCGCGGGCCGCATATGCCAGGCGGTAGGCTTCGAATTCACCCCACGAGTCGCCCGCGGCCATCAGCGCCTCGAGGTCGATCCAGCGGCCGGTCGCGATGTAGCCGTCGGCCCGCACCATCTGCACCGGCGGGGCCATGCATACTTCATCCGGCAGCGTCGCCAGCCAGCTCTCGCCCTCGGCGGCGCGACCGTGGGCCAGCAACCACCGGCAGACTTCGAAAATTTCGACCGGCTTCGTCGCCGCGCGCGTCTTCACCTGCGCGAGTTGGTCTTCCAGTTGCGGCGGGGCGGCCACCAGGATCACGCCGAGATGCAGCAACCGATCCGCAATCGTCGCCCGCGGGTCTGTGGCGGCAATCCGCGAAACACGCAAAGCCTGCTCGCGGTCGCCGTCCTGCAGGCTGGCAATGGTCAGAGCGCGCGCCGCGTCGAGCCGGCACTCCGGTTGCTCGACCAATCGTTGAATTGAATGGCGCGCGACAAGGCGCGCGGCGGGATCCCGGGCACGCTGCAACCGCAGCACGGCCAGGCTCAGCGCGGCGGTCACGTCGCGCGGATTCTGCGCGACCAGTGCGGCAAAGGACACCTCGGCTTCCGCTTGTCGCCCCGCCAGTAAATCGTATTGCGCCCGGCCGCGCAGATAGTCGGCCGAGCCGCGCTCGCCAGGCGGCACGGTATCCAGCGCCTGGCCGGCGGAGGCGAGTTGATTGAAACGCAGCGCCGCCTCAGCCCAGGCAATTTTCGCCGCGGGATCCGCCGCGGAAAGCTCAGCCACGCGGCGGAGATGATAGATGGCCTGCGGTGATTTGGCGCGCTCCGCAACCTCGGCCATCAGCCGGTGCGCGGGCAGGTCGTCCGGGCGCGAACCCAGCAGCAGGTATAAGGCAAACGCCGCCTGCGGCAGGTCGCCGCGCTGCGCTGCGGTGGTGGCGGATTGCAAGAAGCGTCTTGCGCGCCATTCGCTGTACGCAGCCCGTCCGCCCACCAACGCGGTCACGAGCAAGCCCCCCAGCAACACCCAGGTCGTCACGTCCATCACGCGACGCGCCAGCCGGCGCGGCAGCCCGAGCCGCATCACCCCGCGACGCAGCTGGCGGAAAACGCGGCGACCAAAGCCGCGCGGACCCCGCGCCCAGTTTTTCGTCCGGTGCTGACCGGCCGGAGTCTGGCGACCGGAGGGATCGCCGGACGGACCCGCGGGCTGAACGACTTTGCGCTCGATCATGAGGTGGAGGCCGGACGAATCAAGGTTGGCAACAATTCGCCGAACTCACGCTCGGCTTCCTGCGCGGAACCGACGTCGAAGAGAACCACCTCCAGCATCTGCTGTCCAAGGTTGCGCCGGCCTGCGAACGCGACGCGAATCCTTTTCCCGAGGTGATCGAGCGCGCTAGAGGATACAAAGGGATTGAAGCCCAAGTCCATCCGGGGCACATCCTCGGCCAGGCAATAGAAAACATGGAGTTGCAGGTCGCGACCACCGGCCCGGCGGGAAAATTCGAAGTGCTGAAAAGCGATGCCAGGTCCGCCGACCGCGACCGGCCAGACGCGCCGGCCGTGATCCGCCACCTGCCTCAGCCCGGAGGCGGGCAGGCAGACATCCGGCCGATGATCCCCCGCGAGCTGGGCGGAATTCCGTCCCGGTTTCCACCGGAAAAAATAAATCATGCGCTCGCGCGAACGACCGCCGTCCGGCGCCGACCAGATCACGCCGCGACCGTCGTCGAAGCGTAAAATGCGCGCGGAGTTTTCGGCGATCGCGATTTCGCGAAAGCCGGGGGCGCGCTCGGGCCACGCGATGGTCCAGTGCGGCGTCGCCGCCAGGTCGCGTTCGTGCCAGCGGAACCAGCCTTCAACGCCGAGTTCGGCAAAGGCCAGCCACGCGGCCGCGGCGACGAAAATCCACGCGGGCAACCGCCGGGCGGGCGGGGCCGGCCGATCGGGGGCACCGGTGGAAGCGAACGGCGCGGATGCCGCTCCGCGTTTGAGCCACGCCGCGATTCCAATCGAGCCCAGGAACACCGCGCCCAGGATCAGGTATCCGATTACGTCGTGCTGCCGTTCGACCGCCGCGAGACCGCCGCCGGCAGCCAGCCAGACAAGGTAGGTGGCGCGGATGACGTTGGCGAGCAATGCGACGCCGACCGCGCCGGCGAGCATCAGGCCGCGCCGCATCGGGGAGAAGCGATACAGCTCGCCGAGGAGCAGGCCGAGCATCAACGAGGTCTGCAAGGAACGGACGCCGCTGCAGGCCTCATTCACACCAACCACGCCCGTGCCAATTCGGATCAGATTGCCCTCGGCCTGCGCCGGCACGCCAAGGAGCGCCACGACATCGACCGCGATTTGGGCGACCCCGCGCATCAATTGCTGGATCACGATATCCTCGACACCGCGCGTCCACGGAACCGCCACCAGGAAAAAGAGCACGGGAAACGCAAAGTGTCGCAACCACGGCCGGCCGCCCAGAATCCAGAAGGCGAAAAGCGTGAGCCCGCAAACCACGACGGCGTGCGCCCAGCCCAGCGGTCGCCACTCGGGGTTCGCGATTTCCACCAGTCGAAAAAACGGAATCAGCGCGAGCAGGAACACCACGAGCACGACGGCACCTGCGCGCGCGGCTCCGCGCAATTCCGGCGGACGCGCGGCGGGACGATCGGGCCAGCGCAGCGCGAACAGCGCCGCCGCGAGGAGCGGCACAAACCAGCCGTAACTATACTGCTCGCTCAGCGACCACTCGGCGCCGAGGAACCAGGAGAGACTTCCCCAAAGCAGAACGGCGCAGGCGATCGCCGGGATGGAATCGCCGCGAATCCCCACCCCGGACGACGGGGAAGCGAGCGCCGCCACGGCATTCGGGGACTCCGGGCGTGGATGTCGCATGGTCTGGCCGGACGATGGCCGTTCCCGCCTCAACTTCAAGCCGATAGACGGGAGCGGACCCAAAACCTATGGTGCCGTTCGCCGCCTCACTCGCATGCATCTCCCGCCTCTCCCGCTCGCGCGCGCCCTCGTCCTCGCGCTGGCGGCCGCGTGCGCCGGATGCGACGCCGCCTCGGGCGTATCGACCGTCGTTCTCGCGACCAAGGGTGGTGTATCGGCCAGTGGACGAACGGAAACACGCGTGCTGCCCGGTGAATTTCTGGCGCCACCCGTGACGATTCGGACGGCCGCCGACGGAGCCGTCGTCCTGTCGCCGTTGCCGGGAATTATGATTCGGCTCGCGGGCGACAGTGAGTTTGCGCTCGACGAAGTCGCGCTGCGCAAACGCGGTGAGGACATCACGGCGCGCTTTATACGCGGGCGCCTCGCGAAGGGTCGCGCGCAAATCTGGGTCGACGAATTCAAGAGGGGCAGCGTGGATTTTCACATTCGGGCCGCGGCGGGCGAACTGGTTTTCGCGCGGCCGGTGCTGGCGGACCTCGCGGTGGAAGTGGACGGATCGGCCGGGCTGATCTGTGCGGATGGCGGACTGATGGCAGCGGGTGTGCCGGTGGCAGCCGGCCAGTGGCTGCCCCTCGCGCCCGGGACCGTGCGACCGGCCCCCCGCGAGGTGGCGGACAACGATGGAATGTGGGCCCAACTGCTTGAGTTGCGTCGCCTGGAGCCGGTGATGCTCGAGTTGCAAGACCGCCAGCGGGGGCGAACCCCCGGACAATTCTCCGGTTTACGGCCGAAAGTCCCGAAAAATTAGCTTGGCAAACTGGCTGGGTGCCACCACTTTGGCCAGTACACAGTCGGTGACGGTTCGATTTGTGCTCCGCTCGGTGCTGGCGCAGTCGTTCATTCGTTGCCAAACATACCTTAACTAAAGCCTTATGCGTTTTCCGTTTCGCTCACCGGCCATCGCCCTGCTGACCTTCTGTGCCTTCGTTCAAATCACCGTCTGGCAGGACGTTTCCGCCGTTGCTTCCGCCTCCTCGGGGGAATTGCTGGCGGCCGAGTTGCCGCCCGGTATCACGATCGCCACGGCCCCCACGCCAGTTCTGGCGCAGGAGGTGCGGTCGTCCATCACCAAGCGCCAGGACATGGCGGTTTCCATTCTCCGCGTCGCCCTGTTGAGCCGCGCGAACAAGCGTCGTGACGGCAGCAAGGGCATGGTGAAGCGGGCCGACCGCAGCAAAGGCAAGACCGGCTGGTCCGGGCTGGATCCGGCCGACGTTCTGGCGTTGACCAAAGCCGCGATCGACGCCGCGCCGGATCAAGCGCAGGCGCTCATCAACGAGGCCATCGCGATTTCACCGGAGAACGCCGACGCCCTGAATAATTTGCTTCCGCCCGGCGGCTCGCTGCCGATCTTGATCCCCGATGTCTGGGGCGGCATGCTCCCGATTCCTGGTGGATCGCAGCCCGTCAATCCGGGAAACAGCACCGGACCTTTCCAAGTCATTTCGCCGGAGCGCTGATGATGGGAGCAATGAGTTTGGCTGCCGACGCTGGATCGTCGGCCCATGGAACCTGACCTCACAAATTACCCTTTGATGATGACCTTACCTTTTCGTTTTTTGCCACGGCGCACGTCCCTGCTCGCCGTCGCTGCGCTGCTGCTGGCCGCGGCCGGAACCGCTCGGGCGCAAATCTTGATCGGCCCGCTGGGCGAAGCGGCGGGTCCGTCCACCCCGGGGTTTCCCACCAGCGTGGGCGGCGGTTTCCCGACGTCCGGCACAGGCGACGTGGGTGGCGAGGCGAGACGCTTTAAATACTCGTTCCGTCTGAATGTCACCGCGCTGTACGACAGCAACATCTTCATCAGCAAGACCAACCGGGTGCATGACTACGAGTTCACCATCACGCCCGGCGTGACGCTGGGCTGGGGCGACGTCTTTGGACGCACCCGGAACTATCTCCGGCTCGACTACGCGCCGTCATTCCAGCTCTTCGCGAACAATTCCTCACAGAATAACATTGGCCAGAATCTTCTGATCGACGGCAAGTACAGCACCGGCAAGGCCACTTGGCGCTTCGCCGAATCGTTCCAGGTGCTGAACGGCGCCGAGACGGACGTCGGCAATCGCGTGACGCGGCAGATCACGGCCACCACGCTGGGCGTCAATTACCTTCTCAGTGACAAAACGAACATCGATCTGTCAGGTAGCTTTGCGTACCAGGGCTTCGAGCGCCAACTCAATACGTGGACGCTGAGCGGGGCCGGTTATTTCAATTATGTCTACAGCCCGAAGTTGACGGTCGGAATCGGCGTGGTGGGCGGACTGACAACCATCACGGGACCGAACAGCCCCGACCAGACCTTCGAGCAAGTCAACGTGCAGATGACGTACCAAGCCACCGGAAAAATATCCATCTTGGCCACCGTCGGTACCGAGTTTCGCCAATTCTCGGGCGCACGCAGCGATTACATCTCGCCGGTGTTTACCCTCAGCGGCGTCTACCAGCCGTTCGACGGCACGACGATCACCCTGGCCGCGTTCCGCCGCATCCAGCCGTCTTCGGCGCTGGTCGGCCAGAGTTTTAATTCGACCGGATTCACCCTCTCGTTCCGCCAGCGCTTCTACCAGCGGCTTTACCTCACCGGGTCGGGCACCTTTGAAAATTCCGCCTACTTCGCCAACGTGCCGCAAGCCATCGCCGCGCGAAATTCGAATTACCTCTCAGGCTCCATCGGGCTGGACTACTTCGTGCGCGAGGGCTGGACGGTCGGGGCGTTTTACCTGAATCGTCAGAGTTTCGGCAACCAGGCCGCCGCCCCGTTCGACTTCATCGACCACCAGGTCGGCATTCGTTCGACGGTCAGCTTCTAAGCAGGCGCCTTTGCCCCGCGCGTTGCGCAAGCGGGTCTCCTGTGGTTGTCTTCCGTAGATGTTTCGTTTCGCGCGTCATTTCCTGCTCGCCGTCATCGGATGCGGCGGCACTGTTTTCCCGCTCGCCGCCCAGACGGCCGGTGAGGCCGTCTCCGGCTCGTACATCCTGTCGCCCAACGACCAGGTCCAGATCGAGGTGTTCCAGGAGGAGGATCTCCGGACGAACGCGAAAATCTCGAAGGAAGGTACGATCACCTTCCCCCTCCTCGGGGCCGTGAAGCTGGCCGGGTTGACGCAAAGCCAGGCGACGGCGCGAATCACGGAATTGTTGAAGCGCGATTTTCTCGTCAATCCGCGGGTAGGCATGACGGTGCTGAATTTTTCGAAGAAGCGGTTCACCATTCTCGGCCAGGTGAACAGCCCGGGGATCAAGGAAATGCCGGACCAGGAGGGCTTGGACCTGCTGGAGGCCATCGGCATGGCCGGTGGCTACACCCGCATCGCCAACCCCGGCCGCATCACGATCAAGCGGCGAGAAGGCGGCGCGGAAAATGTGATTCAAGTGGACGGCAAGGCGATGGCGAAGGGCAATGGCAAGGGATTCCAGGTGAAGCCGGGTGACACCATCACCGTGGCCGAGAGTATTTTTTGATCCCGAAAACCATGTCATCCAACCGCGGCCCCGCTGCCTCGCCATCCGCCAACAGGTCGATCGATCAGCTTTCCGAACTTTTCCAGACGCAGGGCTCGTTCGATTACCGGCACTTCCTGCACTTCGCGCTGGCGAAGTCCTGGATCATCCTGCTGATGCTGCTGGCCGGGTTGCTGATTTCCATCAGCTACATCGCACGCACCCCGAAGGTGTATCAATCGCGGGCCGTGCTGGAGGTCGACATCGCGCCGCAGGCCATCCTCAACGTCCAGGATGTCCGCCCGCAAAATCTGGGCGCCCTCGATCAACTGCGCACGATCGAGCAAAACCTGAGCAATCGCACGCTCATGCAGCGCGTCGTGCGCGCGCTGGATCTCACCCGCAATCCCGATTTCATGCCTCCGCCCGACGGCGGTGTCGCCTACAGCGAGGATGCCCTCGCGGGGGCGATGGGCGGAATGGTCAGCCCGCTCATCCGCCGCGGCACGCGCTTGATCGACGTCTTTGTCCAGCACGGCGACCCGAAGATGGCGCAGCTGATTGCGAATTCCGTCGGCCGCGAATACATCCGCCAGTCGATCGAGCGCCGCTCCGGCACCTCGGAAATCGCGCTGCAATTCCTGATGGAGGAATCGGAGCGCCTCAAGAAGAAGGTGCGCGATTCCGAACAGGCGCTGCAGGATTATCGCGAGGTGCAGAAATCCGTTTCATTCGAGAACCAGGAAAACATCGTCCTCGACAAGCTCAAGGACCTCAATTCCAAGCTTACGTCGGTGAAGGCAGACCGGATGCGGCTCGAGAGCGATTTCGCGCAGATCCGGCAGTACGAGGGCAACGTGGAGAAGCTGCTCACCGTCGCCAGCATTTCCAATCACCCGACGGTGACCGACCTCAAGAAGGAGATCCAATCGCTCGAGGCGAACATCGCGACGCTTTCGCAGCGCTACAAGGACAAGCACCCCAAGATGATTGCCGTGCGCACGCAGCTCGGCGAGGTGCAGTCGAACCTGCGGCAGAACGTACTCAAGCTCCCGACGCAGATGTTGAGCGAATTTGAAAAAACGAGTGCGCAGGAACGCAGCTTTGAGGCGGCGCTCAGCGAGCAGGAAAACAGCGCGCTCGGGCAGTCGAAAAAGACCATCCGGTACAAGGAACTCCAGCGCGATCTCGAAACCGACCGCGCCCTCTTCGAATCCGTGCTCAAGCGGATGAAGGAAACGGATCTGAGCAAGGGCATCCAGGCCGACCCCGTGCAGGTGGTCGAGGCCGCCACCTTCAATCCCACGCCAATCCGCCCGGACCGGACCCGCGCGATCGCCACCGGCATCATCCTCGGCCTGGCGGCCGGGCTGGGGATCATCTTGCTCCTGATGTACCTCGATTCATCGGTGAAAACCGTGGATCAGGCGGAGAAAGTCTTCGGGTTGCCGACCGTGGCGGCCGTTCCCCAGCTCAAGGACCTGGCCCAGGACACCACCCTCGTGATGGCCCGCGACCCCAATTCGGTGGTGGCGGAATCCTTCCGCTCGCTTCGCGCGTCGCTCGCCCTGCTCGGCCCCGAGGCGGAACGAAAAATCACCCTATTCACCAGCGCGCTGCCCGGCGAGGGCAAGAGCTTCTGCTGCACCAACTATTCGATTTCCCTCGCGCAGCAGAATCTGCGGACGCTCGTGATCGATGCCGACATGCGGCGCCCGTCGCTCCACAAAATTTTCAAAATTCCGCGCCACAACGCAGGCCTCACCGAATATCTCGTCGGCACGGCGACGCTCGAAGAGGCCGCGCAAAAGACGGAGATGGACAATCTCTTTGTCCTGCTCGGTGGTGAAAAGGCCCCGAATCCAGCCGAACTTCTGTCTGGAAACGGTTTCGGCGAATTGCTCAGCGAGGCGCTCAAATCGTTCGACCGCATCGTGGTTGACACCGCACCCCTCGTGCCGGTGAGCGACACGCTGTTGCTTTTGCCCTACATCCAGACGGTCTGCATGGTGGTCCAGGGCGGCAAGACACCCCGCAACGCCGTGCTGCGAGCCATTGAAGTCATGAAGAAGGTCGGTCAACGGCCCGACGGCATCGTGCTCAACAAGATGCCGCGCCGCTCAGGCATCGATTACTACTACTATTACGGGGAGCACGGTTACCACGAGGGCGTGTATGGCTCCGAGCCCGCGCCGGGCGCGCGTCGCAAGGAAAAAATCGCCTAAGGAGCCTGTTGAAATACTGGCCCAAAAACCGATCGGTCAGGACCAGTTCGGCGGGAAGAACCACGAGCGCGGCTTGCCGACATGGCAATGCAGCGACCGGGCCATCCAGTTGCCACACCAGGCACTAAGGAAGAACAGCAGGCGGGGGATTTGGTTCATTGGGATTCAGGGAATGCAGCCGATCGGAGAGCGGCGGAATGGGATGAAAGACAAATGACTTCGAGCCCGAGAGTTCGATGTCCGTCGCGTTTAATTGCTGGAGGAGAATGACCAGTTCGCGCACCACCTCGACCGGCGCGTGCGTCAGCAAGAAGCCGTCGGCCCGCCGGTTCCAGTAACGATTCCAGGTCGGCCAGACAAACAACGCCACGAAGCACCAGGACGTCATGATCGCCATGCCCAACAACGCGGAGCTCAGCGCCGGCAAACGTCCCGTCACCAGCGGGGCGCACCACACCATCACCAGGCCCGCCAGCAACCAGCCCAGGCAGATCGTCAACCCGGTCCGCCGGAATCCCGCCTGATGTTGAAACACCTCGCGCACGACCATCAGCGCAGCCTGCTCCGGCGTGAGATACTTTGCCACGCTGGTGGTCATCCCGACCGCCGGCAGTCCCGTGTCGTCTTCGCCGGGAAGAATCGTGGGGCCGATGGAAAAGCCATTGGCGGCGAAGGAGTCGCTGTCCTCGATCCAGCGCAGTCGCACGGGCGGATGCTTCATCGCGGCGAGGGCTTCGCGCACGTCGTTCTCAAATTCCGGATCGGGTGACTCGACCAGCCGCCAGGCACCGGGACTGAGGCGCAACTGATACTCGGCGGCGAAGAAACAAATCGCCAGCAACAGGACCGTGAAACCCACGCGCACCGGCCACCATAGACCCGTGCCATAGCCATACACGAGCCCACCGCAGAGCGCGGCCAGAAAATAACGCACCGCGCCGCGGCCCCAATCCCGCAGCCAGGCGCCGAGCGACTGCTCCGTTCGTTCCACCAGTCGCTCCACGGCGTGGCCCATGAGCAGTTCAAAGGGCAGCAACAGCAGCATGCCGCCCGCGAGGCAGAGGGCGAGCTGCGCCGCAAATGGCCAGTTCGGCAGGACGCGCTGGATGACGGGCGCGACCGCGAAAAGCAGCCACCCCATCGAAAGATTCAGCGCGATCGCGGTAATCCCCGACCACAACCGCACGCGTTGGTAGCTGGACGCCAGCATAAGGCAAAAATTAGAAGCAGCTTCCGTGACCGGCAACGGCTTATCGTCGCCGTCGACAAAGATTTTGCGCCGGCCAAGGCGGAACGTTAGGCTTCCGCATGGTCGCGAAAATGGGATTCTTCGCCGTTCTTTTCGCGGCGGTCGGCGGCCTTGCCGCCATGGGCTGGCGCTTGGTGGATCGGCCCCCCGCCCCGGTGAAGAACTGCCCCGCCCTGCACGGCGACCCCGCCGCGCAGGCTGCGATTGCGGCGTTTGACGCCATCGAGGCAGACCTGACGCGCGGTTCCGTGCGCGACCTGAACCGGCAGGCGGGGTTGCTCGCGGATTTCTTCGCGCCGCTGAATCCGGAGATCGCGGGATCGGCGCGTCGCCTCGCAGCGCTGCGAGATCTCGCGGCGGCTCGCGCGGAATTCGCGCGGCTCAGCCGCCTTTTCGTTCCCACCTCTGTCAAGCCCTCGGCCACCCCGCCGCGCGTCTGAATCGGAAATAGTCCCCCTCATGTTGCCCCGCCCCCGCTCCTCCGCCGCCTTTGCCGAAGCCAAACGCTACATCCCGGGCGGCGTGAACTCGCCGGTGCGGGCATTTCGCGGCGTCGGCGGCGAGCCGTTCTTCGTCCAGCGCGCCAGCGGATCGAAAATCTACGACCTCGACGATCGCGAGCTGCTCGATTTTGTCGGCACCTGGGGTCCGGCCATTCTCGGTCACGCCCCCAAGGTCGTGCTCGACGCGGTGGCCACGGCGGCCTCCCGCGGCGTCAGTTTTGGCATTCCCAATCCCCTTGAAGTGGAGATGGCGCGCACGATCTGCGCGTGGGTGCCGTCGATCGAGAAGGTCCGCATGGTCAACAGCGGCACCGAGGCGACCATGAGCAGCCTCCGCCTCGCCCGCGGATTCACCGGCCGCGACAAGGTGATCAAGTTTGACGGTTGTTACCACGGGCACGTCGATTCGCTGCTCGTCAAAGCCGGCAGCGGCGCGCTCACGCACGGCCAGCCCGACAGCGCCGGCGTCCCCGCCGCCCTCGCCGCGCTGACCATCACGCTTCCCTTCAACGATGCCGACGCCCTGAAATCCATTTTCTCACGCGAGGGAAAGGAGATCGCCGCAGTCATCGTCGAGCCGGTGCCCGCCAACGCCGGCCTCTATTTGCCGAAGCCGGGTTTTCACGAACTCCTGCGCGACCTCTGCACGCAGCACGGCGCGCTGCTGATCTTCGACGAGGTCATGACCGGCTTTCGTCTCGCCAAGGGCGGGTATCAGGAACTGTGCGGCATTCGACCGGATCTCACCGCGCTGGGCAAGGTGATTGGCGGCGGCCTGCCCGTGGGCGCTTTCGGCGGCCGCGCCGAGATCATGGATTTGCTTTCACCAGATGGTCCCGTTTACCAGGCCGGTACGCTGTCCGGCAATCCACTCGCCATGGCCGCCGGTCTCGCGCAATTGCATGAGCTGGAGCGCGCCGACGCCTACCGCAAGCTCGAGGCGCTCGGCGCGCAGTTCGAGGCCGGCATCCGCGAGGCCCTGCTCCGCGCCGGGAAGAAATTCAGGTTCCACCGCATCGGTTCGATGTTCTGCCTCTACTTCACCGAGGGCGAAGTCACGAATCTGGCGGACGCCCAACACAGCGACAAGGCCGCCTTCGCGCGCTACTTCCATCACTGCCTCGACGCCGGCGTGTATTTTGCACCGTCGCAATTCGAAGCCGGTTTCCTCTCACTCGCCCACACCGCCAAGGACATCGCGTTCGCGAGTGGCGTCGTGAACACGGCGCTCGTCTACTAAAATACCAACCCTTCAACGCGCCGGTGTTATCTCAATGATCCGACCCCAATCGCCTTCGGCCACGACTCGGTTGGGGGTGTCCCAGGGGCGGGTCGATTTCGCGTAGCGTTTTTTCTCACGCGGTCCCCAGTAGACGTGAGTCACGCCGAGTCGGGCCGCGGCGCGGCTCCAGCCGCGACGGCCCAACATCAAGGTCTCTACTTCGCGACGGAGCAAATCGTAGTCGAGTCCGTAGCCGTACAAGTGGCCGTCGTAGCCCATCGCAATTCGCCGCCCCTGCAGCACCAACGGATGATCGTACTCCGGCGCGCAGGCAAATCGGGCGCTGGTCGGGATGGATTGCAACGCGGATCCCAGTTCATCGAGTTCGGAGCGTTTCGCGATTTCAAAACCCTTCTCCCCCGCTCGCAGCCCGCCCGCCAGCGACACCGCGCCGGAAAAGAAAAGCAGGCCGCATCCGATCCAACGCACCACGACCGGCGCAGGCGCCAGCAACAATTCCCAGGCAAAGGGAAGCACGATCAGATACGACCAAATCATCAGCTTGGTGTTGTCCCATTCCCACGGCGCAAAGGCGATGAAGCCGCACGCCACAAACGCCACGCCTGCCGGGATCACGAACGCCTCCGCCGCATCTGCGCAATCACGACCGTCCAGTAGCGCGGCGCCACGTCGCGCCACCAGCCGCCCCCAGAGCCAGGCGGCCAGCGGAAGCGACAGACCGAAGTTCAAGATCCAGAACCCAAAGGAGGATTCGCGGCGCTTCTGCATCCAGCCCACGCTCCAATGGATGGAATTCGCGCCGCCAAAATCGGTCATCAAGGCCATCAGCGCGCCCGCGATCGGCAGGACCAGCGTGAGCAGCACGACGATGTGCCGGCGGATTTCCCGTCGGGGTAAGTATACGACCGCCCAGAAACCGAGCAGCGCGACGAGGAAGAGAAACGCATAAAGCTGAAACCAGGCGAGTCCCAGCAGCAGCGTCACTTCCATCCAAAGCGCCAGGAAAGGGGCCGTTTCCCGCGGCGCGGGCAAGGGCGCGAACAATGCCGCGGGCTCTTCCGCCCGCAGCCAAGCGCGTTCGACCGGCGAGGGTTCTGCGGCGACGCGGGGGCCGCCAACGGGGGTTGGCACGGTGCCCGGAAAAAAATTTCCCCGCCAGTGCGCCAGCAGAATGAGTCCGGCCGGCAGCGCAAAAAGAAAACCACGCTGCGTCAGGAATATGGCGGTGGGCAGCGGTTTCCACGCAAGCGCCATCTGGTAATCCTTCAGTTCACCGGTCGACCAGATCGCAAAACCCGCGAGGCCGCCCGCGAAGAGGAATCCGGCGACGGCGAAGGCACCGCTCCAGCGTCGCAGCGCCACGACGGTGAGCGTAGAACCAAGCAGCCCGCACCAGGTCAGCGCGCGCCGCTCATCGCACCCGAGCGTCTGGAGCATGCCCTGAAAAAAATCCGCGCCCGGATAGTAGCGCAGCATGGCCCACGCGTGCAGCGGATGTTCGGGCCAGAGCGGCTCGCCCGCCGCAAACATCTTCGCGTAAAGAATGTGCCGGCAGATGTCGCCGAGATTGTTCGGCGCGCCGACCTTCAGCAAATCCTTGTCGAAGTAGAGCAGCCAGCAGAACGACCGCACCGCGAACAAAGCGAAGATGGCCCACAGCAGCACCTCCCACGCTGTGACGCGGCGCGGAGCCGATCGCTTCGTCTGAAAAAACGCCAAGACGCCGACGGCGAGTCCAAGCAGGATGCCGATGCCGGCCCGGTCCGCCGAAAGTGATCCGGCCCGGAGCGAAAGCGCAAAGGCCGAGAGCGACGCGGCCGATACCGCGGTGAGAATGGCGACGGCAAAACGCATCATCATCGCACTCCGGGGCTCGTGTCCTCCTCGGCCTCATCCTCTTCCATCGGCGAATCCGGCATCGGTTCCGGCTCCGCGGCGCCCGGCACAAATTCCGGCGTCCGGGCCTCCATCAGGTGCGCAAAGACCGAGGCGCGCAGAAAAGAGTACGCGTTCGGGGCCCCTGGGTAGAGCTGCACCATCTCCTTGAAGTACGGTTCATTGAGACGCGCTTCGACTTCGGCGAGCCGGTCCCGCGTGACCAGGACAAAATCCGGCGTCTCCGCCGGTAACGGTCGACGGGGGCGGTAATAACCCACGCGGGTGAAGTCACCGAGCAGCCACGGAACCGGGTACGAGGACTTGGCGACCACAAACCCGCGGAGGTGCAAATTTTTCGCATCCGCGCGGGCGAGGTCGAGCACTGGTTCGGTGAAATTGGAAAGGTTCTCCGCAGTCTGCACGTACACATACGCCTCGTGTTCGTTGGCGTAGTCGTGGAAGTTCAGCCGCCCAGCGCGAAAGGCCGAGGCGCCACCCAACCCGAGCACCACCGTCATTGCACCCGCCCGCGCCAGCCAGACCGGCCAGCGTGAGATCGAAACGACGTCCATCCATTCCGCCACCCACGCGGCGCCGAGCACGAGGAACGGCCAGGTGATCGAGATGACGCACCACGGCGTCTTGTAGGGGATGATCGTGTAGGCGGTGAGGACGCCGAGCGCGTAGATCGACAATCCGCGCAGGCGCGAATCCGCGGCCGCCAGGAGGTATCGGAATGCGGCCACCACTCCGAGGAGCGCAAACCACTCATAGCGCACCATCAGTCCAAGCCAGTAAGCCCACGGCTTGAGATGACCCTTGTTCTCCGCGCCCGTGCTTGCCCACGCCGCAAACGTGCGATACAGGCCGCTCAAGTCCTCGAAATGGAAGAACGTGGCTGAGTAGAAAAACACGATGGCCGCAAGACCGCTCAACACGGCCAAAACGACATCCCACCAAGCCAGCGGCCTCGCGCGGTTGATTTCCGGATCATGCGACGGAAAGGCCTCACCCCAGATCTTCGCGCAAGGCCACGCGAGCAGGGCACAGCCAAGGTGGATGGCGTAAGTCTCCTTCGTCAGCACCATGCCGGTCATGCCGGCCGCGGCCATCCACAAATCCGCGCGCGCGCGCCGTTGCCACAGGCCCACCCAGCCCAGGAACGCCATCACCAGAAACAGCACCAGCCACGTCTCATGAATCGCGTCGCGGTGGTAGTACACGAACGCCGGCGACACGGCCATCGCCAGTCCCGCGATCACGCACGTCCGCGCGGGGAAAAACCGCCGCAGCGGAAAGAGCAGCAACCACACAGTGGCCACTCCGGCCAGCACGACGGGGCCGCGCAGGGCCCACAGATTTCGGCCGAACAGGCATTTGCACAGGAACAGCGCGTAAAAATGCAGCGGGCCGTGGTAGTTCGTCGGGTCGTAGCGAAACGCACCATTGCGCTGGATCTGATCGACAAACCAGCCGTTCACACCCTCGTCGAAATGCGGCGGTCGCAGGTCGAGCGACCAGACGCGCAGCCCGGCCGCGAGGGCGAGGACGGCCAGCGCGAGCGAATTTCGGTGGAGAAACGCAAGCATGGAGGGAGCGCGGAGATTAGCATGGACAGTCTTCTCCTTCCGCCAATAGGTTTCGGCGTCCCGTCCCATGGAGCTTTCAATCATCATCCCGGCCTACAACGAGGCCCATCGGCTGCCGGGAAATCTCCCCAAACTCCTGACCTGCCTCGACCATTCCGGCCTCCCCGGCGGCTTCGAGGTGATCGTCGTGGCGGAAAAGAGCGAGGACGACACGGTCGAGCGCTGCCGCGCAGCGGTCGCCACGCGACCCGAGGTCCAGGTCATCGCGAATCCCGCGAAGCGCGGCAAGGGCTTCGCCGTGCGGACCGGCATGCTCCTCGCCACCGGCGACATCGCGTTCTTTATGGACGCCGACCTCAGCACGCCGCTTGCCTCGATCGCGCAATTCCTCGGGCATTTCGCGGCCCATCCGGACACCGGGGTGCTGATCGGGAACCGGCGTCACCCGCAAAGCGTCATCGGCGTGCCGCAGGGCCTGATGCGGCGCAAGCTGAGCGACGCCTTCAACCTCGTGGTGCAGGCCCTCATCCTGCCCGGTTGTGCGGACACGCAATGCGGCTTCAAGGCTTTTCGCCGCCGGGCCAGCCGCGAGATTTTTTCCCGCCAGCACCTCGACGGCTTCAGCTTCGACCTTGAGATTCTGCTCCTCGCCAAGCGGCTTGGTTTCAAGGTTGAGGACCTCCCGGTCGACTGGTGTGATGAGCCCGCCTCGACGTTGCGCCCGCTGCGCGACGGCCTGAAAATGCTCCGCGACATTTTCGTGGTGCGTTCGCTCGTGCGACGGACCCTGCTCGAAAACCCGCTGGCGGTGGAACGTTGCGCGTGACCCGCGCGTCGGGACCATCACCGGGTCAGCAGCGCTACCGCCTCGATTTCCGCGGTCTGTGGAAACATATCGATCGGCGTGATCGATTCGATCCGGTAGCCGCCCGTTTTCAACCGCGCGAGATCACGCGCCAGCGTTGCCGGATG
>JANMQT010000106.1:0-4632 GCA_031370675.1 Verrucomicrobiota bacterium | reverse complement strand
AAAATCAAACGCCAATACTGACCTGGCTCTCGCGGCTTAATTGACCGTGACGTTCCCCGTTTGACGCCTGCTGAGGCGGGGAGCGACGACAGCAGGCTGGCTCTCGGCCGGAGTACGCGCGGCGGGGAGTGAGACAGAACCCCATGCGTGCTCGGTCCTGCGAATCGTGCCGGTGCGAGTCGCAGGAGCTAAAGCAAGCACCTGGCTATACCTGTAGAAGCTTGCGCTGAACATCTCGAGGACAGGGGTTCGACTCCCCTCGCCTCCACTTTCCCGCCCGCCGCCGGCTTCGGGCGAAAATTCTCAGGCTGTCATTTTGGACGGTTACGACGCTTCACCTTTTTGGCGTGGGGAGCGGCCGCCGAAACACGCTGCGCAGGAACGGACCGGCCATGTGATTGTTTGCGGTCGCCAACTTATCGATTGCAGCCAAAAATTTCGCGGTTGCCCTGCCTTTGGCGGGCTTCAGTTGGCGGATTGCTGCTGCAAGTTGCTCGCGAGTTAGTTTGTCTTTCGCAAACGCCGTAGCGGGATCCAAATCCAATCGGATTTCAAGAAAATACCTCCGCGGTGATTTCCCCCTAATCGGGCGTGGAATTGGACTGATCCCAAACCTCCATTCGGTGCTTCCGGACAGGGCCCCGGACTTAATTAGTCCGGCGAGCTCCTTCAGGCCGAATGCAGTAGCAGGAGGACTTTTTTCATGCGCAAGGTAATACTTCAGAAAACTTGGAACCCTCGTCCGGAAGAGTTGATCGCTGGTGAGCGCCCTGGCCAACGAATGGACTTTGCCATTGGGAATTACCAACTCACGATGCATTTCAAAGAGAATGCGAGCTTTGTGAAAATACACGGCCGAGTAATGAATCTCGGCGTCGTTGACGAAGCGTGAATCCCAAACATGAGCGCCCATAGGAAGCGTGACTAGGGTTTGCTGCTGGCGGGACGCAGCGCGTCCCAAGCCGGAAGATTAAACGTCCAATCGTAGGAGATCGAGGGAATATTGCGCACCCGCGCAACAATTTGCCGCGCCTCTTCCACCCGGTTGGTGCGAAGGAGAACCAGCGCAAGACCGGCCTGATAGAACGGACCATTCATCGCGTCCTTTTCGATCGGAACTTCGACGGTGGCGATCCGTGCCTCCCGCACGGCCTCATCCGCATCCTCGCCCGTGCCCGCTAGCGCGATGGCGTAGGCCATGCGAATTCCCGTGTCGCTTGGACCCGCCGAAACAAGTGGTGCCAGTTCGCGACAAACACGCTTCCACACCACCCCTGCTTCCGCAGTACGTCCTGCCTGGGTCAGAATTTCCGCCTCCAGCCCATCTCGCGTGATGAACTCGGCTTGACCCTTCATCACTTGAAACCCGCTGCCACGAAGCTCGGCCAGGGCTTCAGCGAACTTTCGTTCGAACAGCAACATTTGGATCTTCTCAAAAACGTAGACATCTTTGTTTGGCACGGTCGCCGGTCGGGTCGAAAAATCATCCTGCATCGGCTCCAGATCGCCCTTCCACGCCAGGAAGAGGTTTCCTTTCAAGACCTTCAGCTGCTCGCTGTCAGGCATCCGTTTCAGGGCGGGCCCGAGGATCCGCCAGGCATCGTCGTAGCGTCGCATGAAGGCGTACGTGTTTGCCGCCTGATACTGCTTTCTGGCGTCGTAGGGGTTCCTCGTCGCAATCACGGCAAACTTCTCTGCTGCCGCCACCCAGTTCCCCTGTCGGCGCTGAATCGCCGCCACCTCGGAAAGGGCTTCCGCATCCCCCGGCCGCGCGTCCAATGTCCGTTGCAAATTCGGCAAAGCTTGCGCGCTGTCCCGCAGACCGCGGCTGAAATACATCCCCATGGCCAGCTGACCCTCCGGGAGCGACGGCTGCAGCCGAAGGGCTGTCTCGGCCGAGCGCAAGGCCAGGACAAGTTGGTCTGGCGATCGGCCAAGCCAGTCGAATTGCAAGGTATGCAAAATCGAAAGCCACGCGTGGGCCAGGGCGAAATTTGGATCTGCCTCAATCGCCGCACTGAGGGCTGATTCCGCCTCCTGATAATTTCGCACATCGCTCAAATCCGCGAGCAGCCCGCGGGCTTTCAGATAGTGGGATGACGCAACTGCATTCGACGTCACCGGACGCGAAAGTTCTGTGCGCTCCGTTGGCGCAAGATTTGCCCGCAATGCCGCGGCGACCGCCACGGCAATCTTGCTTTGGATGGTCAGGCTGTCCGTTAGCTCCTCACCATAGGATTCAGTCCAAAGGGTCTGGTTGGTTTCCGGATCGATCAGCTTGATCGTCACGCGCACACCATTTCCAGACCGGCGTACACTGCCCTCCACGATTGTCCCCGCTCCGAGGTCGCGTGCGATGTCACGGATGTTTCGTTCACTTTCAGCCTTGGGCGGCTGCAGCGAAGAGAGTGAAATCACGCGCAGACCCCCGATTTTCGTCAACGAAACCAGCACCTCCTCATACATGCCCGCAGCAAAATACTCGTTTTCCTTGTCGGAACTAAGATTGGCGAACGGCAGCACGGCGATCGTTTTTGTTGCGCTGACGGACGAACTGGCGGTTGCACTAGTGATGGCGGGCGCGCGGCGCGGCGGCTCCGGCTCCGCTTTTCGCCCGTTGTAAATCATCCACCCCGGCACGAGTAACGCCAGCACCGCGGCGGCGGCGACCAACAAATCCCGCCGCGATCCGCCCGTGGTCGACGACGGCGACGGTGTGCCGGCGGAAGGCGACCGCGGCGTGCCCGACGATGGCCTGGCGCCGGCGGGGTCGACCGTGGTCGCTTCGATGTCGGCGACCACTTCCTCGCCGCTCTCGATCTTCTCGCGGGCGCGCTCGAGCGCCTTGACCAGCGCGGCCGCGTTCGGAAAGCGATTGACGGGGTCCTTGAGCAGCAGGCGTGCGACCACCGCCGCGAGACTCGGTGGCAAATGCGCCAGACGATCCAGCGGGAGCGGCTCGGAGACGTGCTGGTTCATCAATGCCCGGTGCGTCCGCGCGCGAAACGGCGGCGTGCCGCAGACCATCTCCCAAAGAATGCAGCCCAGGGAGTAGAAGTCGGAGCGGCCATCGAGGTCGGTCCGCTCCTCGCATTGTTCCGGACTCGCGTAGAGCGCCGTGCCGTGAAAGCCCGCGGTCTGGGTCGCCGCCACCCCGCCAAAGCCGTCCGCTGAAACCAGGCGCGCCAGGCCGAAATCGATGATCTTCACCCTCCACGCATCCGGGTCGGATTCCTGCCGCATCGTGCCAGCCGTGGTCGCCGACTTCACCAGCATCACGTTGGCCGGTTTCAAATCGCGATGGACCAGGTGCTGCTCGTGGATCGCCTCGAGACCGCGCGCAATCTGGACCGCCAGGGCGATCGCCGTCCCCGGCGGCACGACATGCTGCTCGCGCATCCAATCACGCAGCGACTGGCCCTCCACGAACTCCATGGCGTAGAAAAAATTCCCGGGCGTGTCGTTGAGGTAAACGACGCTGGCCACGTTCGAATGATGCACCCGCGCCGCCGCCCGGGCCTCGCGCAGGAACGACGCCTGCGCCTTGGGGTTATCGACCTGGCCGGGCGCGATGAGCTTTAACGCCACATCGATGCGCAGCCGCTCGTCGAACGCCTTGTACGTCACGCCCATCGCACCGCGTCCCAATTCCATGGGAGTGCCATCGGGCTGCGAGGCAACCCGGAAGTGACCAAACACAAGTTGCCGGTTCTCCTTCATGGCCTCGCACCCCGCGGAAGACTTTGAAGCGTCGCAGATCGATCCGGGACTGCAAAGGCCGAATGCTCCCGTCCGGTGTCCGCAGCCGGCGACGGAATCGGCACCAAAAAGCAAAAAGCATTTGCCCCCAAACTCTGGAATCGGTGTATCCTGCCCGTCTTATGGGAATGTTCGCCACACTAATGTCAAAAGTCTTCGGTCACAAAGCGCCCGAGACTTCCGCCGCCGCGGCCCCCGCGGCTTCCGTGCCGGCGCCGGTTGCGGCCCCTGCGGCCCCCGTGCCACTCGCCGAGGTCGATGTCACCGCCATCCTCGATGACATGGCCGCGAAGAGCGGTGAGGACCTCGACTGGCAAAAGTCCATCGTCGACCTGATGAAAGTCGTCGGCATGGATAGCAGCCTGCACGCGCGCCAGGAACTCGCCAAGGATCTGAATTACACCGGCGACATGCACGACTCCGCCTCCATGAACATCTGGCTGCATAAGGAAGTGCTGACGCGCTTCGCCGCCAACGGAGGCAAGCTGCCCGATCATCTCGTATAAGTCAGACGGCCAACAACTCTGCCCTCTCGGCCCGCCCGGCACCCGCCTGGCGGGCCTTTTTTTCGGGTGGAATTTTTCGGCGAAACGTTCCTACCATTTCGCCCAGTCGCCCTGGGGGCGCGTTCCATCTCTGCGCTTTCAACTTTCGGCTTCCGTCGTTTACTTCGAGTTTCGAATTTCGATCTTCGAGTTTCCCGCGCAGCGGTCCTACATCAGCCCGACCACGTCGCCGTTTTCATCAACGTCGATGTGCTCCGCGGCGGGCGCATCGGGCAGGCCGGGCATGCGCATGATGTCGCCACAAATCGGGATCAGGAATCCCGCGCCGGCCGCAATTTCAATCTCGCGCACGGTGAACGTGAATCCT